>NZ_WSJA01000021.1:0-173149 GCF_009763235.1 Bordetella sp. 15P40C-2 | reverse complement strand
CGGGAATGCTCGGCAACTCGGCCAGCGGGGTCTTGGGTTTGCGTGGCATACATACTCCTTGGCGGTATGTTATGCCCTAAACACGAAATTACTGACAGACCCGCCCTGTCGCAACGGCTCGGCCCATGATCAGGGGCCTCGGTCCCCTTCGGGGACTTCCCGTCGCTCTACGGGCCGGCATCGCCCACGCACACCGCCCCCGGACTCACGCTGAGGCCAGGCCACGGTTAGCGCGCTGCGCGCATGCGCACGCTACGCACTTCAGAACGTACATGTCATTCCCAGAGAAACGCAGGCGATCACGGCGTTTGGACTCGTCCTCTTGACGCTAACGCAAGCGGGAGCCGGGCAGAAAAGGGGCACCGGCCCGTTGAGCGGCGGGAAGTCCCCGAAGGGGACCGAGGCCCCTGATCATGGGCCGAGCCGCTGCGACAGGGCCGGTGCCCCTTTTCTGCCCGGCTCCCGCGCCTAAAGAACCCAATCTACGCCCGAATCGAGAACGCCCGAACCACCGGAGCCGAAGCCAGCGCTATGCACTCAATACCGCACCAATCAACGTCAGCGCAAGTACACAACGCCTACGCCCGCTCATAGCCTAGTTGCCGCGCCGAGCGAACTCCATATACAACCGGTGCGCCCGCCGAGCAAACGGCCCATACTCCAGCGCACGATCCTCCACGCGATTCACATGGACAACCTTGCCATAATTGCCAGTAGAGAAGACTTCATCCGCCTGCTCCACATCCGCGCGAGTGATGGTGCGTTCTTCAACTTGTACGCCATCTGCACGCAGTAAAGCGAGAACGCGCTGACGGGTAATGCCGTTCAAGAACGTGCCGTTATCGACTGGCGTTGCTACGATGCCATCTTTAGCGATCCAGAGATTCGATGTGGCGAATTCAGCGATGTTGCCATCGCCGTCGAACATGATCGCGTTGTCGAATCCCTTTTCCACCGCCTCGCGAATAGCGCGTTGCCCATTGGGATAGAGGCACGACGCCTTGGCATCCGTCGGCGCCATGTTCGACCATGCTCGGGCGAAACTGGAAAAGCAGGCTGAGAACCCTTGCTCGCCGGGCATGGGCACCTTGAACACATGCAGAACGAATTGTGTCTTGTCCGCGTCCGGCAACAAGAACCCATCCGCACAGAAGAACATCGGTTTGATATAAAGTGCCTCGCCCGCTGGAAACTTCGCCACGGCCTCCAAGCTCAAGTCGCGGATAGCTTCCCAGCTGAGTTGCGGCTTCATCAACATCTTCTGCGCCGAGCGCACTACCCGTTGGCAGTGCAGATCCAGATCGGGCGTCAATCCGTCAAACGCGCGCGCACCGTCAAATACCATGCTCGCCATCCAGAATGCGTGATCGGCCGGGCCCAGCAGTTTGGGATTCTCGGTCATCCATTGGCCATCGTGCCAGTAGATCGCGTCCATGTCGTACTTCCTTTATTGAAAATCAGGTCACGCGTCAAAGTTTAGCTTGCACGCGTGTGGCGACATCTTCGGGCACCCACTTTTTCCAGACTTCCGGATACTTGCGCAGGAAATACAAGGCGGCTTCTTCAGGCTCTGCCTGCTCGGTCTCCAGCCAGCCCAGCGTGTCGTCGATGACAGGGCCAGGCACGGTGAGCTTGGTGAAAAATTCGGTGAGTTGGGGAGCTGCGCGCGCGAAATCGGTGTTCATGCCCGTGACGGCACGGTTCGATTTGAACTCGGTCGCTACCGGGTCGGCACAGTTCGGATCCGTCAAGCAGGTATAGGCCGCGGCATCAAAGGGCGGTAATTCCAGCTTGACCAGATCCAACGAGCCTACGAGCGCGGTCGGCGTCCAGTAATAGAAAACAATGTCGCGCTTGCGCTTATACGCCGATACGATAGCTGCCTTTTGCGCCGCGCCCGAACCGGGAGCGAACATGGTGTACTTTTCTTCGAGCTTTAACGCTTTGAACAGATTGGTATTGAGGATGTCGCATGACCAACCGGCCGGACAGCCGTAGATGCGTCCTTTGGACGGTTCTTCCGGGTCGGTAAACAGCTCGGAGAACCTGGCCAAGTCAGCGGCGCTTTTTAATTCCGGATGACGCTCTTGCGTATAGCGTGGGATATACCATCCTTCGCCCGCATCAAAGACGTGGCCAACGCCCTGGACTCTGCCGCTCTTGATCGCCTTATCCCAGGCGACTTCGATCTGTCCAGGCCAGACCTCCGGCGTGATGTCCACATCGCCACGTTGCAGCGCGGCCAGCATGGCCAGCGTTTCGCCTATCTCTACCGCGGTTTTGCAGCCATAGCCGTGCTCGACGATGAATCGCTCGATGCCGGCCAGGACGAGATTTGATTCCCAATTGAGTCCACTAAAGCGCACCGGCCGATCGACCTCGCACGATGGCGCGGCGGATGCGGCGGTGCTAAATAGCAGGGCAGTGGCTGCGCCAACAGCGGCGATGAAGGATAGAACCGGGGCGGCCGGACGCATGGGAAGCTCCTCTACGGATAGATGGGCATTCCATTTTACGTAGCTCGCCGGCGCTGTCTTATACAGCTTGTAAGCGTCATGATGCTTTGGCGCGGCGGCGGCTCATCAATGCTTGAATCTCGCCGACGATGCCACGCCGGAATGCCAACACGCAGAGGATGAAGATCAAGCCGATTACGATGGTGACGGATTCGCCCAACCGCAGGAACCAATCGTTATCCGTGACGCGCGCCATGAACCTGCCGAAGTCACCGACCTTGTTTTCAAGCAGCACCACGATAAAGGCGCCGATAATCGGTCCAGTCAATGTCCCCAGGCCGCCGATCAATGTCATCAAGATAACCAGGCCGGACATCTGCCACGTAGCATCCGACAGCGTCGCCGATACGAAGACCAGCATCTTCGTCGCACCGGCCAGCCCCGCGATCGCGGCCGACAGCACGAACGCCAGCAGCTTGAATCGATCTACGTCATACCCTAACGATAAGGCACGCGGTTCGTTCTCACGTAACGCTTGCAGCACCTGACCGAACGGCGAATGCACGGTGCGCCAGATCACGAAGTAACCCAACGCGAAAATGCCCATCACCAGATAGTAGAGATTCAGATCGTCGCGCAGATCGATGATGCCGAACAAGGTGCCGCGCGGCACGCGCTGCAGTCCATCCTCGCCGCCTGTGAAGGGCGCCTGCAGAAAATAGAAGAACACCATCTGCGCGAGCGCCAGCGTGATCATCGCAAAGTAAATGCCACTGCGACGTATAGCCAGCAATCCCATGACCAGCCCCAGCATCGCGGCGACCGCAGTGCCATAGATCAAACCGAGCTCGGTGGGGAACCCCCATACCTTGATCGCGTGCCCAGCCGCATAGGCAGCGCCGCCGAGGAATGCCGCATGCCCGAACGACAACAACCCCGTGTACCCCAACAGCAGATTGAAGGCGCACGCGAACAACGCATAGCACATCACCTTCATCGCAAAGATGGGATAGACGCCCATATAGGGTAAGAGCGCCACGACGATGGCTGCCGCCAGATAACCGATGAGTTGGCGATTCATTTCTCTTTCCCAAAGAGTCCGGCAGGCCGCAGCAACAGCACGATGGCCATGATGATGAAGACGACCGTGCTCGAAGCCTCGGGCCAGAACACCTTGGTCAGACCTTCGATGACACCCAGGCCCAGGCCCGTGACGATCGCGCCCAGAATAGACCCCATGCCGCCAATCACGACGACGGCAAACACCACAATGATGAGGTTCGAACCCATCAAGGGAGAGATCTGCAATACGGGTGCAGCAAGCACGCCGGCAAAGCCCGCCAACGCCACGCCAAAGCCATACGTCAGCGTCACCATGCGCGGCACGTTTACACCGAACGCCTCGACGAGTTTGGGATTCTCGGTGCCTGCGCGCAACAGCGCACCCAGACGCGTGCGTTCGATGACGAACCAAGTCACAAGACAGACCGTGATGGACGCCACGACGACCCAGACTCGATAGTTGGGCAGAATCATGAATCCCAGATTCGTTGCCCCGCGCAATGCCTCCGGCGTCGGATAGGGCTGCCCCGAAACACCATAGAAACTGCGAAACAAACCCTCCAGCAGCAACGTCAATCCAAAGGTCAGCAGCAATCCATAGAGGTGATCCAGCTTATACAGATGCTTGAGCAACAGCTTTTCGATCACGATGCCAAACAGGCCGACCACAATGGGCGCGAGGACAAGCATGATCCAGTAGTTCAAGCCTAAATAGCTCAAGCCCATCCAAGCCAAAAATGCGCCCAACATATACAGCGAGCCGTGGGCAAAATTGATGACGTTGAGCAGGCCGAAAATGACGGCCAGCCCTAATGACAGAATCGCGTAGAACGAGCCATTGACCAGGCCCAGGAGTAGCTGCCCCAATAGTGCAGGCAGTGGTATGCCGAATAGTTCAGTCATGTAGCGTGAACCCTGCGCGTTCGATAGGATGCCTGCAAGATCTCGGCGTCCCGACCAGCAGGCGGGGACGCCGAGCTCAGCGGATTACTTCTGGCTGATGAGCTTGCAGGTCGACTCGGAGGGCTTGGTGTACACGTCGTCACCCGGCAGCGTGGCGACGATCTTGTAATAGTCCCACGGTCCCATGGACTCTTGCGGCGTCTTGACCTGCACGAGATACATGTCGTGCACCATGCGGCCGTCTTCGCGGACGTATCCGTCGGTGGTGTAGAAGTCATTGATCTTGTTCGACTTCATCCACTTCATCAACGTGTCGGGATCGTCCGTTCCGGTTTCTTTTACGCCCTTCAGATAAAACGCGGTAGCGGAGTAGTCAGCTGCCTGGATACTGGATGGCTTGGTCTTGCGTTTCTCTTCGAACTTCTTGGACCAGTCGCGCGCGGCATCCGATTGATCCCAGTACCAGCTGTCGGTCAGGTACATGTTCTTGGTCGCATCCAAACCTAGCGAATGAATGTCCGTGATGAAAATCAGCAGTCCCGCCATTTTCATGGTCTGCGTCACGCCGAACTCATTAGCGGCCTTGATCGAATTGATGGTGTCGCCGCCCGCATTGGCCAGGCCCAGGATTTGTGCGCCCGATGCTTGTGCCTGGAGTAGGAAGGAAGAGAAATCCGAAGTCGATAGCGGTGCGCGCACGACGCCTTTGACTTCGCCACCATTGGCCTTGACCACGGCCGCTGTATCGCGTTCGAGCGCATGGCCAAACGCATAATCCGCGGTTAAAAAGAACCAGCTCTTACCGCCGTCTTTCACCACGGCCGAGCCCGTGCCGCGCGCGAGCGCGACCGTATCGTAGGCATAGTGCACGGTGTAAGGCGAGCACTGCGAATTCGTCAAATCCGAGGCGCCCGCGCCGATCGAAATGAAGGGGCGCTTCTTCTCCGCGGCAACGGCAGCCATGGCGAGGTTGGTGGCCGAGTTGGTGCCGCCCAACAGCATATCGACGCCTTCTTGATCGAACCATTCGCGTGCACGCGCCGAGGCAATATCGGCCTTGTTCTGATGGTCTGCCGTCAACAGCTCGATTTTTTTCCCGTTGATTTCGCCGCCTGCGTCCGCAATCGCCATGCGCACGGCTTCGACGCCGCCCGGACCGTCAATATCGGAATAGACGCCGGACATGTCAGTGATGATACCGATGCGGATAACATCGCCGGAGAATCCTTCAGCCTGGGCGGGTAGCCCGCTGAATCCCAAGCCCGCGAGGGCCAGCATAGCAGTGATGTGATGCAGCTTCATGGGACGACTCCTTCACTTCTCTTTTATGGTGCCGCGGTGGCGGCGGATGAGAGGGGTGCTTATACGCCCAACAGTTCGTTTAACGTATCTTGTTTTTCCTGCAGTTGGTTAGCTTCAAAATGTTCGACGATCTGACCGTGTTCCATCACGTAGAAACGGTCAGCCAGCGGCGCGGCGAAACGGAAATTCTGCTCGACCATCACGATGGTGTAGCCGCGTTGCTTCAATGCGCGGATCATGCGTGCCAGCGATTGCACGATCACCGGTGCCAGGCCCTCGGAGATTTCATCCAATAGCAACAGATCGGCGCCCGTGCGCAGGATGCGCGCCACCGCAAGCATCTGTTGTTCGCCTCCGGATAAACGCGTGCCCGGTGAATGCCGCCGTTCATGCAAATTGGGGAACATGTCGTAGATTTCGGTCAACGACATGCCGCCACCCAACGCGCCGACCGGCGGTGGCAATAACAAGTTTTCCTCGCACGACAGGCTGGCAAAGATGCCGCGTTCTTCGGGACAATAACCAATGCCCAGATGCGCGACTTTATAAGTCGGCAGATGAATCGCTTCGGTGCCATGGATGCGCACCGAGCCTTGTCGCGAGCCTGTCAGTCCGAGAATCGCACGCAACGTGGTCGTGCGGCCGGCGCCATTGCGCCCCAGCAGCGTCACCACTTCGCCCTGCGTCACCTGCATGTTCACGCCGTGCAGAATATGCGATTCCCCGTACCAGGCTTGCAGATCGTGGATCTCCAGCGCGGGGTGATTCATGCGTGCGCTCCTTCTAGTTCGCCTTCGGTGGTGCCCATATAGGCTTGCATCACCGCCGGGTGACGCGAGACTTCGGCATAGGACCCTTCGGCCAACACCGCGCCCCGGGCAAGCACGGTGATCGTATCGGCGATGGACGACACCACGTTCATGTTGTGCTCGACCATTAAGATGGTGCGGCCGGCGCTGACGCGTTTGATGAGCTGTGTCACGCGGTCGACGTCTTCATGGCCCATGCCTTGGGTCGGTTCATCGAGCAACATCAGCTCTGGCTCCATGGCCAGCGTGGTGGCAATCTCTAGTGCGCGCTTGCGCCCATAGGGCAGGTTGACCGTGATTTCATCGGCGAAGGCGGCTAGATCCACTTGATCCAGCAACGCGATGGCGCTGTCGTTTAACGCGTTCAGGCGTTTGTCGCTGCGCCAGAAATGGTAGGAAAGCCCTGTCTTGCGTTGCAAGCCGATGCGCACGTTCTCGAGCACCGTCAGATGCGGAAAAACGGCGGAAATCTGAAAGGATCGAATAATGCCGCGCCGCGCGACCTGCGCCGGGCGATCGGCCGTGATGTCGATGCCGTTGAAAATGATCTGGCCCTTGGTGGGCGGCAGGAACTTGGTGAGGAGATTAAAGCACGTGGTCTTGCCCGCGCCGTTGGGCCCGATCAGCGCATGAATCTGCCCACGCTTGACGCGTAGGTTTACCCCGTTGACGGCAACGAAGCCGAGAAATTCCCTCGTGAGGCCTTTTGTCTCCAGGATTATGTCATCCATGTCTCCGCCCCAGGTTTTCTTTTTTAAGGCTTGCGTCGAGTATGCGCTACCTGGGGTTCAAAAGGCCATGAGGGTTTTTCATAGGTTATTGAGGCGGCGTCTTAGCCTTGTATTCGCACAAATCGGAGATGCCGCACTGCGGGCATTTCGGCTTGCGCGCCACGCAGATATAACGGCCCAGCAAGATCAGCCAATGATGTGCGTCCTTCATGTATTCGGCGGGCACGAACTTCACCAGCTTGTTTTCCACCTCGAGCACGTTCTTGCCGGGAGCGATGCCGGTGCGGTTAGAGACGCGAAAAATATGCGTGTCGACCGCCATGGTCGGCTGGCCAAAAGCGGTGTTGAGCACCACGTTCGCCGTCTTGCGGCCCACGCCCGGTAGCGCTTCCAAGGCTTCGCGCGTCTGCGGTACCTGGCCGCCGTGGCGCTCCAGCAGCAGCTTGCACGTCGCAATCGCGTTCTTGGCCTTGGTGCGATAGAGGCCAATGGTTTTGATGTATTCGGCCAGACCCTCTTCGCCCAATGCGAGCAGCTTTTCGGGTGTGCCGTATTGCGGGAAAAACTTGCGCGTGGCGATATTGACCGACTTGTCGGTCGCCTGCGCCGACAACAACACGGCGATCAAAAGCTGGAACGGTGTGTCGTATTCGAGTTCGGTCGTGGGGGCTGGGTTAGCGGCTTTCAGGCGTTCGAAAATGGCCCGGCGTTTGGCGGCATTCATGAGGTCTTTACAGCAGTGCGGCGTGCGCGGGCGCGCGCCAGAGCAGATTCGATAGCAGAGCGTTTACGCGCCTCATCGTCGGCAGCGGCGATGGCGGGCGCGGGAGCAGGCACGACTGTGTCTTCGTCGGGATCGGCTTCCATCAGGCGGGCATTCTGGGCACGCTCGCGGGCGATACGGGCCTGATGGGCGCGATGGCGTTCGCGGCTGGCATGCGCATCGGCGTCGGTCCATTCGCGCTGCGCCGGGACCATCTCGATACAGTCCACGGGGCAGGGCGCCACGCACAGATCGCATCCCGTACACCAATCGGTCAGCACGGTATGCATGCGCTTGTTGGCGCCCACGATGGCGTCCACCGGACAGGCGCGGATACACAGCGTACAGCCGATGCAATGTGCTTCGTCGATACGCGCGACCGTCAGCGGCCCCGGCTCGCCTCGGGTGCGATCCAGCGGCAGTGGCGTGGTGCCAAGCAGGCTTGCCAAGGTCGCCACGCCTTCTTCTCCGCCCGGTGGGCAGCGATTGATGGGCGCTGCGCCTTCGGCGATGGCTCGGGCGTATGGCATACAGCCGTCATAGCCGCATTTGGTGCATTGCGTCTGAGGCAGCAAGGCGTCAATGCGGTCGGCTAAAGTAAGACAGGACATGGCGAGAAAAACGAGTCAATCCGTGCCGGGTGTGAGCCGACACGGGCAAGCATACGGGGTGCGGGCGAATGCGCCGGCGCCAGCGAAACGATCGCGCGGGCTAGGGCAGCCGGTCAGGCTTGCCGGATGAAAGCCGCAATTTTAGGACAGATCGTCTCGCGCCAGCGGCGGCCCGCGAAAATGCCATAGTGGCCACAGCCAGTTGCCGTGTAGTGCTGCTTGCGTTTGGCAGGGATGCCACGGCACAGATTCTGCGCGGCACGTGTCTGCCCCTGGCCCGAAATATCATCCAGCTCGCCTTCGATGGTGAGCAGTGCGGGCCCGCGTATGGCGGCTGGATTCACAAGCTCGCCATCGATATTCCACGTTCCCTTGGGTAATTGGAACTCCTGAAACACAACGCGTATCGTGTCCAGGTAAAACTCCGCCGGCATATCCAGCACCGCGTTGTATTCGTCGTAAAAACGGCGATGCGCTTGCGCGTCGTCATCGTCGCCCCGCAGCAAGTCCAGGTAAAAATCGTAGTGCGACTTCAGATGCCGGTCCGGATTCATCGCCATAAAGCCAGCATGCTGCAAAAAGCCCGGATAGACGCGCCGCCCCGCGCCCGGATAGCGCACCGGCACCCGGTCGATCAGCTGGCTTTCGAACCAGGAATAGGGCTTGGTCGTGGCCAGACGGTTGACCTGCGTGGGCGACTCGCGCGGATCAATGGGCCCGCCCATCATCACCATGCTGCGCGGCTGATTCGGCTCATTCGCGCTCGCCATGAGCGAAATTGCGGCCAGCACCGGCACGGTGGGCTGACAGACCGAAATCACATGCAGATCCGGACCCAGATGGCGGATGAAATCGCGCACATAGTGCACGTAATCGTTCAGATGAAACGCCCCGGCTGACAGCGGCACCATGCGTGCATCGACCCAGTCGGTCACATAGACATCGTGATTCGGCAATAGCGCGCGCACGGTATCGCGCAGCAGCGTGGCATGATGGCCCGACAGCGGCGCCACCACGAGCACGCGCGGATCGTCACGGCGCGCGTCGCGTTCAAAATGCAGCAAGCGACAAAACGGTTTACTCAGCGCCACCGACTCGGTCACTTTCACGGTCTGACCGTCGATCACGGTAGAGGTCAGATTCCAGGCGGGCTTTTGATATTCCTTGCCCAGCCGATGGATCAGTTCACAGCTGGCGGCCAATTGCCGCGACAGCGGCGTATAGGCCAAGGGGCTATAGGGGCTGGAAAACCATTGTGCACCGGCTTCGGTAAAGGCGGCCAGCGGCGTCAGGAACGCTCGCTGCATTTCATGAAATTGGTACAGCATCGTGGCGAGTGTCCTTCTGCTCAATCAAGAGTGGTGGAGGTCGTGAGTCCACGGCCTGACGGCCTCAAACGCGGCTGCGGTTATATCGATTTCGCGTAAGGATATAGCGAATCTGTCTGGCCTGTTGTCCGAAACCTTCCGATATCTGTACCTGATTTACAACATCGGGCGGTCGGGCGCCGTGCTACCAATAATTTTCGACGGCCAGATTGCCGGGAATGCCGCGCCGGCCCGGGGCAAAACCACGTTCGCCCAGCAGCTTGCGCGCTTCACTGAGCATCTCGGGGTTGCCGCAGAGCATGATCTTGGATTGCTCGGGGTCGAGCTTCATGCCGGCCAGCTGCTCGAGTTCGCCATTCTGGATAAGCGTGGTCAAGCGTGCCTGCGGCATGCCAGGAATGGCCTCGCGCGTGGCGATGGGCAGGTAAATCAGTTTGCGCGGATCGGCTTCGAAATGCTCGGCGAAATCCGGATGCGTGCGCCAGGATTCGATCTCGTCGCGGTAGGCCAATTCGCTGACCGAGCGCACGCCATGCACCAGCACGATGCGCCGGAAAGCGCGCCAGGTGGCCGCATCGCGCAGGATCGACAGGTAGGCCGAAAGCCCGGTGCCGGTCGCCAGCAACCACAAGTCGCCGCCCTGCGGAAAACGTTCGATGGTGAGAAATCCGAACGCCGTTTTGTCGACGTAGATCGCATCGCCCGGCTGCAGACGCGCCAGGCGGGGGCTGAACTGACCCTCGGGCACCACGATGGAATAGAACTCCAGACGATCTTCGTCCGGGGCGGAAACCATCGAATAGGCGCGCCACACGGTGGGTTCGGCAGCCGGGTCATCGCCCTCGGGCAAGCCCACGCGCGCGAATTGCCCCGCCTGAAACTTAAAGGCCGGGTCACGTGTGACGTGGATGGAAAACAGCTTATCCGGGACCCATGTGTGTACATGGGTGACGGTCTGGCGTGTGTACTTGAGTTCGGTCATCTAGAGGGTGACAGCGGCCGGGGCCGAAAGGGCGCCAGGCCTTATTTTTCCAGGAGCTCGAGCTTGTTCGGTTTGCCGTTCCAATCGTCGGCGTCCGGCAGCGGTTTCTTGGCCCGGCTGATTGGCGCGAATTCCGGCGACAACTCAGCATTGAGCGCGATAAATTGGACCTGATCCTGAGGCACGTCTTCCTCCGCATAGATCGCGTTGGCGGGGCACTCCGGAATACAGACGGCGCAATCGATGCACTCGTCGGGGTCGATCACGAGAAAATTCGGGCCTTCACGAAAACAGTCTACCGGGCACACGTCGACGCAGTCGGTGTACTTGCATTTGATACAGTTTTCGGTGACGACGTGGGTCATTCGGGGACTCCGCAGACAGGCAACAGCTGTGATGAATTCCCTTGATTTTACCCTCTTGCCCTGATTGGGGTGGCGATAACCCTGGGTGCGGTAGTGCCGCACAGCGGCCAGCCCGGGGGATCCTGGCGGCAGCTATGCTATGGTGTGGAAAAAATATCAGGTAAATAAAACATCTCGCGCCGAGTCAGCGCCATCATGATCATTACTTCCTTGCTTGACACCGATCTGTACAAGTTCAGCATGATGCAGGTGGTTTTGCATCAGTTTCCCGCTGCGCAGGTCGAATATCGCTATAAATGCCGCACGCCGAATGTGAATCTGCGGCCGTATATGGACGAGATCCGCGACGAGATTCACGCGCTGTGCCAGCTGCGGTTTACCGAGGAGGAGCTGGATTACCTGCGGGGCTTGCGCTTTATCAAGAGCGATTTTGTTGACTTTCTGGGGCTGTTTCACCTGCCCGAGCGCTGTATTGCCATTACCGAGGGCGAGGGTCCGGGTGAAATCTCCATCACGGTGAAAGGCCCTTGGCTGCACACGATTCTGTTCGAGATCCCGGTGCTGGCGATCGTCAACGAGGTGTACTTCCGTAATACGCGCCGCAATCCGGACTGGGAAGAGGGCCGCAAACGCCTGCAGTCCAAGATGCAATTGGTGCTGGATGACCCGGCGCTGGCCGATTTCCGCGTGGCTGAATATGGCACGCGCCGACGTTTCTCCAAGTTGTGGCACGAGGAAGTCGTGACCACGATGAAAGCGCAGATGGGCAAGCACTTCGCGGGCACGAGCAATGTGCTGCTGGCGATGAAGCATGATGTGCTGCCGCTGGGCACGATGGGGCATGAGTATCTGCAGGCATGCCAGGCCCTGGGGCCTCGGCTGCGCGATTCGCAGGTGTTCGCGTTGGAGGTCTGGGCCAAGGAATATCGCGGCGATCTGGGGATTGCGCTATCGGATGTCTACGGTCTGGATGCGTTCCTGCGCGATTTCGATATGTATTTCTGCAAGCTCTTTGACGGCGCGCGCCATGATTCGGGCGATCCGTTTGAATGGGGCGAGCGTATGCTCGAGCACTATCGCAAAAATCGCACGGATCCGCGGGCCAAGACTTTGGTGTTTTCGGATTCGCTGACGTTTCCTAAGGCGATCGAGCTGGCGCGGCAATTTGCCGGGCGTTGCAAGGTGTCGTTTGGCATTGGCACGAACTTGACGAACGACCTCGGGCACGAGCCGCTGCAGATTGTGATGAAGATGGTTCGCTGTAATGGCCAACCGGTGGCTAAGGTTTCTGACGCGCCGGAAAAAACCATGTGCGATGATCCGGCTTATTTGGCGTATCTGCGCCAGGTGTTTCAGTTGCCGCCGGCTTGATGGGCCGGGGGTGGTTATTTTCTCTTGATATTTTTGGGGATTTTTGATGAGCAGCATTAAGCGCGTCAATGTGGAAAAGCGTCTGTCGGATATGGCGGTGTATAACGGTGTGGCCTACCTGGCGGGTCAGGTGCCGGATGATGCTTCGCTGGATATGGAAGGGCAGACGGCTCAGGTTCTGGCTACGATCGATCGTCTGCTGGCCGAGGCTGGCACGGATAAGAGCAAGATCCTGATGGCGCAGATTTTTGTGGCGAACATGAAGGAATTTGATGCGATGAACCGTGCGTGGGACGCATGGGTGGCTGACGGCAATGCGCCGCCTCGGGCTACGATCGAAGCGCGGTTGGCTAATCCTGACTACAAGGTTGAGATTGTCGTGACGGCGGCGGTGGCCTAAGGCTGCGTCGGGTTGAAAGCTGTCCGGAGTCGGTTGCGATTCTGGACGGTGGCAGGGAGCTCCGCGTATGAGTCATGCGCGGGGCTCTTTTTGTTTGGGGGCGTGTGTGTGGCAGTTCGGTCGGGGCCGGGGTTCTTTAGGCGCCGGCTTGCCGGGGCGAGGGCTATCGGGGCTTCACGGATCCGGCCGGGCGCCTGCGCGCCCGGCACCACTTCGTCAACCTCGTCGCTGCGCTCCTTCGGTTTCCCTCGTTCGAATCCGAGGCGCCCCGATAGCCCTCGCCCCGACAAGCCGGCTCGCGGTGGAGGACGGGCGAGGCTCTGTGAATGTGGCTTTTGGCCGCTTGGCGTCTGGGGGCGTGATGCGATTCACCGCTTCGTCGGTGCTTGCTTGGCGGGGGCTATGTCTCGCTCGTCAATAACGTCGCGGCAAGCAGGCCGCCGAGTTCCTCGCAGCGTGCCAGGGCCTGCGGGGGAACGGTTTTTGGCGCGAGGATGGCGTCGGGGGTTTGGGCGCCGTTGCGTTCGATCAAGGGGGCCGCGACAGCGC
This sequence comes from Bordetella sp. 15P40C-2, assembly GCF_009763235.1. Classification (NCBI taxonomy): domain Bacteria; kingdom Pseudomonadati; phylum Pseudomonadota; class Betaproteobacteria; order Burkholderiales; family Alcaligenaceae; genus Bordetella; species Bordetella sp. 15P40C-2. The sequence continues at coordinate 159,517 of NZ_WSJA01000021.1, read as the reverse complement.
GCAGGCGCCAGCCGGTGGCGATGCGGGTGAGTTGGCGCGCCGCGCCTTCACCATCCGTGCCGGCACTAATGGCGGCGGCGTAGGGGCGGCCGGCGATTTGGTCCAGGACGGGGTAGTAGCAGCGGTCCAGGCAGGCTTTCATCTCGCCGGTCAGGCTGGCGAGGTTTTCAGGGGCGCAGAATAGGTAGCCGTCTGCGGCCAGTATGTCGGCGGGATCGGTGTCGGGCGCGGCTTGCAGGCGCACGCGCAACTTCGCTTGTAGTTCGAGTTCATGTGCCACCTGGTCGGCACCGCGCGCCAATGCCTGCGCCATCTGTCTCGCATAGCCGGTGCGGGAGTGCCAGATGATAAGCAGCGTTTTCATGGAGTGGCTGCGTCCAAGTGGCTGCTGGGGTAGGTTCGGTTTAACGGGTCTTGGCGGTAATACACACGCAGTAGCTGGTACCAATCGGGCAGGGCATGGGCGAGCGGCTCGGGATCGACAAAGAAGTGTTCCGAGCTGACGGCGAAGAACTCCGCCTCGTCGGTGGCCGCATACGGGTCTAGAGGCAGCTGGTCGTACCAGGGCGCGGCTTCGTCGCTCTCCGGGTCCACGTCGGCCGGTATGGCGGCTTCCACGGCCTCCAAGGCCTCGGTGAATTGATCCAGGCTGGCAGAAAGCGTGCGACGCCATGCGCGCGGTGATAGCTCGACATGCGCGCTCAAGTCCGGCATGCCATCGGCGTAGCCGGAAGAAAGGTCTAGTTTGTGCGCGAATTCATGAATGATCACGTTGAAGGCGCCGTGCTGGGGCAGCATATCGTCCCACGACAAAATGACCGGGCCGCCATCCCAGGCTTCGCCGGCAGCATCCTCGTCGTATTCATGAACCACGCCGGCCTCGTCCTGCTGCACGCGCGGAATGCGAAATCCTTCGGGATAGATAATGATTTCTTCCCAGCCTTCGTAGAGCCTGGGCGACAGGTGCAAAATCGGCAGTGCGGCCTGCGCCGCGATGGACAGGCGCATAAAGTCGGTCAGCGTCAGACCCCGCGCGCCGTTCATGGTCTTGCTGGCCAGCAGCCACGCTGCGCGGTCCAGCAGCGCGTCACGCTCGGCGGTTTCCAATGCCCATAGAAAAGGGTAAGTCTGCAGAACTTCGGACCACAACCCGGGCGCGATGCGGGCTCGCATCTGTGCGACCGCGGACGTGGCGGCACCCCGGCCCTTGAGCCATCGCAACATGATTCGCAAATCCTTAATGATTGCGTGCGTACACCTCGACACGCTTGCCGCTTAGTGTAGAGTGTAGGAAAAATTTTGGGCACGTTGCGCCCATCTCAATTGCGATATCCGTGATGCCTGATACGAATGCGTTCTCGCCGTTTGACGACGCATGGCAGCAGCTAGCCGCTGCCGGTCTTGATCCTGCTGATGCTGCCCGCATCTCGGATGCGGTCGCCTGGGCGTTACCGCAATATGGCGATCAGCTCGCGGTGTCGGGTGAGCCCTTGGCTAATCATGCGGCTGGCGTAGTGCGGATACTGGCCGGGCTTCAGTCCGACGCGGCTACCCGGATCGCCGCACTGCTGGTGACCCTGCCGGCGGACTTGTCGGTGCCAGCGCCGCCCTTGCGTAATGATCCCCTGGCTGCCGAGTTCGGCGCGGAAATCGCGCGCCTGGTGCAAGGCGCGCGCGCTCTGTTGCGGTTGGGGCTGATGGCGCGTCACGCCAGCGACAGCGAGGCGGGCTCGGGCGATCAGAAAGAGATGCAGCGCAAGATGCTGCTGGCGATGGCCGCGGATTTGCGCATTGTGCTGATGCGCCTGGCGTCGAGATTGCAGACGCTGCGCTGGCATGCGGCGTCCAAGGTGCCATGCTCACCGGCCTTCGCGCGCGAGACCATGGATCTGTACGCCCCGCTGGCAAACCGGCTGGGCATCTGGCAGGTCAAGTGGGAAATGGAGGATCTGTCGTTTCGCTTCCTGGACCCGGACCGCTATAAGCAGATCGCCAAGCTGCTCGAGGAAAAGCGGGTCGAGCGCGAAGCCTTTATCGCGCATGCCGTCGAACGGTTGCAAACGACCTTGGCGCAGGCGGGCATTCCCGCCGAGGTCAGCGGCCGGCCCAAGCATATCTACAGCATCTGGAACAAGATGCGCATCAAGAACCTGGAATTCTCGCAGTTGTACGACCTGCGTGCGCTGCGCGTGATCGTCGACGATGTCCGGGCCTGCTATACCGTGCTGGGCATGGTGCACGATATGTGGACGCCTTACTCGGAGGAATTCGACGACTACATCTCCCGGCCGAAACCCAACGGCTACCGTTCGCTGCATACCGTCGTGACCGATGAGGACGGGCGCCAGTTCGAGATTCAAATCCGTACGCGGGAAATGCACCAGTTCGCCGAATACGGGATGGCGGCCCACTGGCGTTATAAAGAGGCGGGCGCCAAGGGCGGCCAGGTAGAGGCCTCCAGCGACTACGATCGGCAGTTGTCCTGGATGCGTCAGTTGCTGGCTTGGAATTCGGAGATCGAGGCTGGCGATGCCCCCACAGGCACCGGCAACGCCGCGGACGGACAAGGCGACGAGTCCGGCGGTAACGCGACGACGGGCAGTGCAGGCGCGAGCGAGGGTGGCTCGCCAAACTCGCCGGCCACGCGCGGTCGCCGTCGCACCGCACAACCGATAGCGCAGTCCAGCAACCGGATTTATGTGTTGACCCCCCAGGCCCGGGTTATTGAGCTGCCCGAGGGCGCAACGCCGGTCGATTTTGCCTATCACCTGCACACCGATCTGGGGCATCGCTGCCGCGGGGCGCGCGTGGATGGGCAGATGGTGCCCTTGCAGACCAAGCTTTCGACCGGGCAGACCGTCGAAATCATCGCCGCCAAGGCGGGCAGCCCCTCGCGCGACTGGTTAAACCCGCAACTGGGCTTTCTGGCCAGCCCTCGCGCGCGCGCCAAGGTGCGTATGTGGTTCAACGCCATCGAACTGCAGCAGCGCATCAACACCGGCCAGTCCATGGTCGAAAAAGAACTGCAGCGTTTGGGCAAAACGGCGGTCAACCTCGAACAACTGGCGCAGTCGCTGGGTTTTGCGCGCGCCGATGACTTGTACGTGGCGGTGGCCAAGGACGAATTCAGCCTGCGGCAGATCGATTCTGTTTTTCAGCAGCCCGTGCCGGAGCCCGAGCCCGAAGCCGCCGACTTGGCCAACGCGCACAGCGCCGAGAGCGCGGCGCGCAGTGGCAAGAGCGGCGTGCTGGTCGTGGGCGTGGGGTCGCTGTTGACGCAACTCGCGCGCTGCTGCCGTCCCGCGCCGCCGGATGAGATTGCCGGCTTTGTCACGCGTGGGCGCGGGGTCTCGATACACCGCACGAACTGCCATAGTTACAAGGCGCTGGCGGCGCGCGAGCCCGAACGGATCATCGACGTGGCTTGGGGGGATACCTCCGACACGTTCTATCCCGTGGACATCAGCGTGCATGCGCAGGATCGCTCCGGCCTGTTGCGCGATTTGTCCGAAGTCTTCGCGCGTCAACGGCTTAATGTGGTGGGGGTGAATACGCAGAGCCGTCAGTCGCTGGCCCATATGATCTTCACGGTCGAGGTGCGCGGTGGCGATTCGCTGACCAAGGCGCTGTCGGCGCTGGCCGAAGTGCCCGGCGTGACCTCTGCTGTGCGGGGATGATGACGGCTGCCTCTATTGGCCACCTGGATACTCCCCATTCGGTGAGCCGCGAATCTCGCCTAAACTCATGTTTTATATGTAGAGGACCATCGCATGGACACGCGCACTTGGCTTGAAACCTTGGTGGGGTTTGACACGACCAGCCGGAATTCGAATCTCGGTTTGATCGAAACCGTCAGGGATCACCTCAAATCGCAAGGGATACAAGCCTGGCTGGCCCATAACGATGATGGCAGCAAGGCCAATCTTTTTGCGACTCTGCCGGCCAGCGATGGTGGCGAGCAAGGTGGCATCGTGCTGTCCGGGCATACCGATGTGGTGCCGGTGGATGGGCAGAAATGGTCCACCGATCCGTTCGTGCTGACGGAATCCGACGGGCGTCTGTACGGCCGCGGCACCTGCGATATGAAGGGCTTTATCGCCGCTTCGCTCGCGCTCGTGCCCGAGTTTCTGGCCATGCCACGCAAAAAGCCCATTCATCTGGCGTTTTCCTATGACGAGGAAGTCGGCTGCGTCGGCGCGCCCGTCATGCTGGCCGAGCTGCGCGATCGCGGCATCCGTCCCGATGGCTGCGTGGTGGGCGAACCCACGGGCATGCAGGTCGTGGTGGCGCACAAAGGCATCAACCTCTATCGCTGCTGCGTGCAGGGCAAAGCCTCGCATTCTTCGCTGACTCCGCGCGGCTGCAACGCAATCGAATACGCCGCGCGCCTGATTTGCCGCATCCGGGATGTAGCCGATGCCTTCAAGGCGAATGGCCCTTACGACGAGTTCTACGACGTTCCCTATTCGACGCTGACGACGAACCTGATCCAGGGCGGTATCGCGGTCAATACCATTCCGGATCGCTGCGAGTTCTCGTATGAGTTCCGCAATCTGCCGGGCACGCCCGCCGATGCGATCCAGGCCGAGATCGAAAACTATATTCAGGGAACGCTGCTGCCCGCCATGCGCGCGGAGTACGAAGACGCTCAAATCGACATTCGAGTGGGCGCGCAGGCTCCTGGCCTGGATGCGTCCGAAGCGGCGGCGATTACCCAATTGGTGCGCGCGCTTACCGAGGACCGCGCCACCCGCAAGGTGGCATATGGCACCGAAGCTGGCCTGTTCCAAGCGCTCGGCGTCCCCACCGTGGTCTGCGGGCCGGGCCACATTGATAATGCGCATCGGCCGGACGAGTTCGTGGCCCTGGATCAGTTGGCATCGTGCGAGCGGTTCTTGCGCCGCTTGGGTCAATCCCTGGCCTGATTCGTCGTCGCCGGCAACTCAACGGGGCGGGCAGGGCGCCTCAACCCCGCGTTCGACGACGCGGGTTTCAGGCGGCGAGATATGGCGCGGCATGTCCGTCGCCTGTTAAAACCCCAGGTTTGCCGGCCAGATCCCGCCCTCGGGTAAAATGATCGGTTGCGAAGCGGGTACACGGGCGAATGTGTCGTCTGTCTACCGCCCAGGAGATACCAGGTGAATTCTTACGACCTTCCGGATGCCAAGGGCCATTTTGGTCCCTACGGTGGCGTGTTCGTCGCGGAAACGCTGATCCATGCCTTGGATGAGCTGCGCGCGGCCTATGAGCAATGCCGCGTGGATCCCGCGTTCATCGAGAAGTTCAACTACGAGCTGCGGCACTTCGTTGGCCGTCCCAGCCCTGTCTATCATGCCGAGCGCTGGTCGCGCGAACTGGGCGGCGCGCAGATCTGGTTCAAGCGCGAGGACCTCAATCACACGGGCGCGCACAAGGTCAATAACTGTATTGGTCAGGCCTTGCTCGCTCGTCACATGGGCAAGCCGCGCGTGATTGCGGAAACGGGCGCGGGCCAGCACGGCGTGGCCACGGCGACCGTGGCGGCGCGCTATGGCATGGAATGCGTGGTCTACATGGGCAGTGAAGATGTCCGCCGTCAGGCTTCCAATGTCTATCGCATGAAACTGCTGGGCGCGACCGTGGTGCCCGTCGAGTCGGGCTCGCGCACATTGAAAGACGCGCTGAACGAAGCGATGCGTGACTGGGTCACCAACATCGAAAACACCTTCTACATCATCGGCACGGTGGCGGGTCCCGATCCTTATCCCCGCATGGTGCGTGACTTCCAGACCGTCATTGGTAACGAGTGCATTGAACAGATGCCGCGCGACGCCGGGCGCCAGCCCGATTACGTAGTGGCGGCGGTGGGCGGCGGCTCGAACGCGATGGGTATTTTCCATCCCTACATTCCCTACGAAGACGTCAAACTGATCGGTGTCGAGGCGGCGGGCGAGGGAATGGAGACAGGTCGTCATGCCGCGTCTTTGGCGGCGGGTCAGGTCGGCGTGCTGCATGGCAATCGTACCTACATTATCCAGAACGCTGACGGCCAGGTGATGGATACGCATTCGGTTTCCGCCGGCCTGGACTATCCGGGCGTCGGTCCCGAGCACGCCTGGCTGAAAGACAGCGGCCGCGCCGAATACGTGGGCATCAGCGACGACGAGGCCTTGGCGGCGTTTCATGATTGCTGCCGCATCGAGGGCATCATGCCTGCGCTGGAGTCCTCGCACGCCATCGCCCAAGCCGTCAAAATGGCGCCCACGCTGCCCAAGGACAAGATCATTCTGGTCAACTTGTCGGGCCGTGGCGACAAAGACATGCACACCGTCGCCGAGCGCGCGGGCATTCAACTGTGACACCATGACTACCCGAATCGACCGTATCGCAGCCGCGTTTTCCCGAGTCGCCGAATCCGGCCGGTCGGCAGCGCTGATTCCCTACATCGCCGCCGGTGATCCGTCGCCCGCGGCCACCGTGCCGCTCATGCACGCGCTGACGCAAGCCGGCGCCGACATCATCGAGCTGGGTGTGCCGTTTTCCGATCCCATGGCCGATGGCCCGGTGATCCAGCGCGCCGCCGAGCGCGCGATTGCGCAGGGCGTGGGCTTGCCTCGCGTATTGGAGATCGTTGCAGAATTCCGCAAGACCGACACGCAAACACCCGTGGTCCTTATGGGCTACGCGAACCCGATCGAACGCATGGGCCAGCAGGCTTTCGCCAATGCCGCTCAGGCAGCCGGGGTGGACGGCGTGCTCGTGGTCGACTATCCCCCCGAGGAAGTCGATACCTTCGCGGGTCAACTGGAAGCCTGCGGCATTGCGCCCATCTTCCTCTTGGCGCCTACCTCTACCGAGGACCGTATCCAGGCCGTCTCGCGCGTTGCGCGCGGCTATGTTTACTATGTGTCGCTCAAGGGTGTGACCGGTGCTGGCAGTTTGAACACCGACGATGTGGCTCAGCGCGTGGCCTTGATTAAACGCCACGTCAGCGTGCCCGTGGGCGTGGGCTTTGGCATTCGCGATGCCAAGAGCGCTCAGCGTATCGCGGGTTGCGCCGATGCGGTCGTGATCGGCACCAAACTCATCGAAACCCTGGAGCTGGCGGCCGCGACCGCGCCTGCCGGCCAACAGTCCGAGACCGCCATCGCCGCGGCTGGCCAATGGCTGGCCGGCATCCGTCAGGCACTCGATCAAGTCAAACGAAACCCCGTCACGGCCTGAGGCCTGAGCGCGGTTTCTTCATGGAAAAAGACAATGAGCTGGATTGATAAACTCCTGCCGCCACGCATCAACAAGTCCAACGAGAACAACGCCCGCCGCGTGCCCGAGGGCCTGTGGGTGAAATGCCCGTCGTGCGAATCGGTGCTGTATAGCGAGGACCTCGCCGCGAACCTGCATGTGTGTCCCAAATGCGACCATCACATGCGTATCGGTTCGCGCGCGCGCCTGGACTCGCTGCTCGATGTCGAAGGACGCGTCGAGATCGGCCAGAACACCCGTTCAGTCGATTCGCTGAAGTTCAAGGACACGCGCAAATATCCGGAGCGTGTCGCCGAGGCGATCAAGCACACCGGCGAAACCGATGCGCTGGTGGTCATGAGCGGCAGCATCCGTGGCGTCCCGGCCGTGGTGGCGTGCTTCGAATTCGAATTCATGGGCGGTTCGATGGGCTCGGTCGTGGGCGAGCGATTCGCCCGTGGCGCTCAAGCGGCTTTGGATAACAAGACACCGTTTGTCTGCGTGGCCGCCTCGGGTGGCGCGCGTATGCAGGAAAGCTTGCTTTCGCTGATGCAAATGGCCAAGACCAACGCCATGCTCACGCGTCTGTCGGCGGCCGGCTTGCCCTTCATCAGCGTTCTGACGGACCCCACCATGGGTGGTGTATCGGCCAGCTTCGCCTTCATGGGCGATGTGGTGATCGCGGAGCCGAAGGCCTTGATCGGCTTTGCCGGTCCGCGCGTGATCGAGCAGACCGTGCGCGAAAAACTCCCCGAGGGCTTCCAGCGCGCTGAGTTCCTGCTGCAGAAGGGGGCGATCGATATGGTGGTCGACCGTCGCCAGCTGCGCGAGGAAATCGCGCGTCTGCTGGCGCTCTTGACCGACCAGCCGGCGGATGTGGTGGCTGCGGCCTGACGTGTTCGCTGATTAGGACAGGTGCTGAATTTTACGTAAGTGTTGTCCCGCCCACACAAGCTGCGGGCGGAGCTTCGAATTTCTGATAAGTTACTCCCAGCACCCAATTCAGGAGTTTTTATGCTGAACTTCAAGAACAATAACTTCCGCACGGTCCTGGCCGCTGTATCGTTGGCTGGTCTGGCATTCTCCGCACAGGCGCATGAACCGCAGGGCGGCATTGGCCTGCACTATGGCGTGGGCGATCATTATTCGCGCACCGAGCTGGTTTATGAGACGCCGTCGATCGAGCTGTACCGATTCGACAGCAATTGGGGTCACATTGATCTGAACGGGGAATTCGGTGCGGCCTATTGGAAGGCGAACGGCTCGCGCAGCCCCAGCAACGTCTGGCAATTCAACGCCATCCCGATGTTCCGCTGGTGGATGGGCGAGCGCTTCTATGTCGAAGCCGGTATCGGTGCGACGGCATTTACCCGCACGCGGTTCGCCGACGAGAATATCAGCACGGCATTCCAGTTTGGCGACCATATCGGCCTGGGTTTTCTCGCCACGCCGAACAATCGCTTCGGGCTGCGTTACTCGCATTATTCGAATGCCGGTATCAAGCGCCCCAATCCTGGATTGGACGTTGTGCAGCTGACCTATACCTATCAATTTTAAGCACGGTCGCGTGGGCTTTGCGGCCTACGCAACGGCGCCCGGCAAATACCGCCTGTGAATCAACCCGGCTTCGTGCCGGGTTTTTTGTTATGCGGATGGCTGGGTCATCGAAATTGCAGCCGTAACCTTTGGTAAGCAGTTATGATGCATTGAGAAAGGAGCGATTCCTCGCAAGATGTCTTGCGTGGGGCAGAAACCGGAGTCGCCTGCTTATTTACCGAAGGGCCGAGGTGCGTCTCATGGCGAGGCGCCTGGCGTCCGTTAATCAACCGCATTAACCTTCACCAGACCTGCTATGACTGAACGCGACCTAAGCGGTATCCGCTCCTACCACATGCCCGCTGGCGGCTGGGGAGCTTTGAAGGCGACGGCCGTCGCCATCGCCGAACAAATGAGCGCCGGACAGGCGCCCAAGCTGCTATTGCAAACCAACCAGCCCGAGGGTTTCGATTGCCCCGGCTGTGCGTGGCCGGACAAGCATAGCCAGTCCACGTTCCAGTTCTGTGAGAACGGCGCCAAGGCGGTGACCTGGGAAGCGACCAAGCGCCGCGTCGGTCCGGAGTTCTTTGCTCAGCACACGGTGACCGAGCTGCTGACCTGGAACGATCACGATCTCGAAAACGCCGGTCGTCTGACGCATCCGATGCGCTACGATGCCGCGACGGATAAATACGTGCCGGTGTCTTGGGACGAGGCATTTGCACGGATCGGCCACGTCTTACAGGCTCAGACCGATAAATCGGGGGTCGAACTCTATACCTCCGGCCGCGCGTCGAATGAGGCGTCGTTCCTGTTCAGCATCTTTGGACGCGAGTACGGCAGCAACAACTTCGCCGATTGCTCCAATATGTGCCATGAGCCGACCAGCGTCGGTCTGCCGAAAGTCATCGGCCAAGGCAAGGGCAGTGTTTCGCTGGACGATTTCGATCAGTGCGATCTGATCATCAGTGTCGGTCATAACCCCGGCACCAATCACCCCCGCATGATGGGTCCGTTGCACGACTGTGCGCGCCGCGGTGTGCCGATTGTGGTGCTCAATCCGCTGCGCGAGCGTTCGCTGGAGCGCTTTGCCGATCCGCAAGACCCCATCGAAATGGGCAGCCTCAGCTCGACGCGTATCGCTTCGAATTACTATCAAGTGAAGGTCGGAGGCGATGCCGCGGCGTTCAAAGGCATCATGAAGGCGCTGGTCGAACGCGATGCCGCGCAGCCGGGTATCTTGGACCACGTATTCATCGCCCAGCATACGCATGGCTTTGATGCATTCCGCGCCGATCTGGAAGCCACCTCCTGGGACGAGATCGAACGTCATAGCGGTTTGACCCGCGATCAGCTGCAGGAAATCGCCGGCATTTACGCCAAGGCGAATCGCGTAATCCTGACCTATGGGATGGGCCTGACTCAGCACAGCACCGGCGCGCACAACGTTCAGCAGGCGACCGCGCTCTTGTTGATGCGAGGCAATATCGGCAAGCCGGGCGCGGGCATCTGCCCCTTGCGCGGCCACTCGAACGTGCAAGGTAACCGTACCGTCGGGATAACCGAGTTGATTGATCCGGTCATGTTCGACCGCATCGAGCAGACGTTTGGGTTCCGCCCGCCGGCCAAGCCCGGCCACAATGCCGTCAATACGCTACGCGCGATGAGCAGCGGCGAGAGCAAGGTGCTGATCTGTCTGGGGGGCAATTTCGCCATCGCCATGCCCGACCCCGAACGCGCCGAGCAAGCCATGCGCGGGCTGGAGCTGACCGTACACCTGAACACCAAACTCAATCGTTCGCATCTGCTCGTCGGCAAAGAGGTGTATATCCTGCCGGTACTGGGGCGCACGGAAATCGACATTCAGGGCGGCGTCGCGCAAGCCGTGACGGTCGAAGATTCAATGTCCATGGTGCACGCTTCGCGCGGCAAACTCACACCCGCCTCGGAGTGGCTGCGCTCCGAACCGGCCATCATCGCTGGGATTGCGCAAGCCACGCTGCCCAACAGCCGCGTGCAGTGGGCGCATCTCGTCGAGGACTACGACCGCATCCGCGATTTGATCGAGAAAATCTACCCTGATTTCCACGACTACAACGCTCGCATCCGTAAACCGGGTGGCTTCCGGCTGTCTCTGCCCGCGACCGAACGCGTGTGGAAGACGCCATCGGGCAAGGCGGAATTCCTGATATTCCAAGGCTTGGATGAAGATCCCGTCTACCCCGATGCGCTCAAGCTCACCACCTTGCGTAGTCATGATCAGTACAACACCACCATCTACGGCATGGACGATCGGTACCGTGGGGTGTTCGGACGGCGCGATGTGCTCTTTATGAATGCGCAGGACATGCAACGCCTGGGCATCGAACATGGCCAACGTGTCCAGATCAACACGGCGCTCAATGGTGAAACGCATCGTTGCCTGTCGCTGACGGCGATCGCCCATGACATTGCCGCCGGCTCGGTGGGGGCGTATTTCCCTGAGGCCAACAATTTGTGCCCGTTGGATTACCAGGATCCGATCAGTGGCATCCCCTGCTATAAGTCGATTCCGGTGCAGATCCGGAAAGTGTCAGCCGAAGCTTGATGCAGTCTCACTAGTGACCCCCCCATGACAAACGCCGGCAATTGCCGGCGTTTGTTATGGTGCTTACGCTGCGTTTATTGGCGCTGCGTTTCTACCTGTACCAACGTGACGTTCGCCACGGGAGCCACGGGCTTGCGTTCGCGACCCAGGCGTACCGGAGTCGACGCGGCGGCGATGCGCTGCTGCGTTTGCGCCAGACGCTCGGGGTCCGTTTCCACCCACTTCAGGCCGGCGGATTGCACGACGGCGTGCAGGTCCTGCTTGGTAGCAGTGCCGGGCAAGATGATGTCCTGCGAGGCCCCTGGCGTCAGGACTGCGGGCGCGGCGGCTTTATCGGCCGATGCCTCGGTCGTTGCAGGGACCGGGGTCGCGGCAGGAGACGCTACCTCAGCACCTTGCTCCGTAGCGGCGCTGTCGATGGCAGGGAAGGCCTTGACCGGCTCGGATACCGGGAACGTATTCGAGGTGTCCGATTGCTGCGCCGGCGTGATGACCGTAGCTGAGAGTGGCTCATTCGAAGCCTGCCCCGCTTGGGTCGCTTCCTGTGCAGGAGAGGCTTCCGTTACACCGGATCCCGCTTGCACGTTCGCCGGTTGCTCCGTTTTGGGCGTGGACTGAACGGGCGTTGCGGCTTCGGTAGTGGCCGTCTGGACGCGTTCTTCGGTCGCGGCAGGTGTTTTGTCGCCAGTTTCCACGGACACGGCGGGCGTAGCAGCAGCCTCAGTTGCAACGGCAGGTGCGGCCGAGGTGTCGGCTTCGCTGGCAGCAGCGGGAGTCGAGGCGGCGGCGTGAGTGCTATCCGCACGGACCGCAGCGGCTGTTTCAACGGCGGTCGGGGTGGCCGGTACGTCGGTTGCAGGCGTCGATGCCGGTGCAGCGGGTGCTGCTGAGGTCACCGCAGGGGTGGTTGTAGCGGTCTGAGAAGACGATTCCGAGGCTGCGGGCACGGCCGTCGCTTGGGCAGCGTCACCTTGAGCGGGCGCTGCCACAGGCGCTTGGCCTTCAGCCGCGACGACGGCTTGGACAGGCGATGCCTCCGCCGTCAATTCCTCACCCGTTTGCTCGTCGCTACCTTGTGCCACTTGGTCTTCCTGACCACGGCGGCCACGACGGCTGCGACGACGACGGCGCTTGCGTTCTGGATCGCCGGTGCCTTCAGCACCTTGGTTTTCCGTCGCTTGATCGTCGGCATCGATGCTGTCGACGGCTTGCGTCGTGTCTTCGGCATCGGCCTGAGCGGCACGGGCTACTTCAGCGGCGGCGCGCGACGGTTCGACCGCAGCCACCGTTTCCACGGATTGCGGCGTCGCAGCGCCTACCGGGGCAGCCACGGCAGCGGCAGCCACCACAGTGGCGTCCTGCTCGTTCAGCACCAGATCCTGTTGTTGAGCGTCTTCGCGGCGATTACGGCCACGGCCACGACGGCTGCGCGGACCACGGTTGGATTCGTCAACCGAACCGTCTGCCGATTGAGCGCGATCGTTGCGCTGGGTGTCGCGTTCATTACGCGCCACGACATCGCTGTCCGTACGGACGCTGTCGCGCTCGGCACGGGCGGGGCGCTCGGAACGTTCATCCTGACGGCGGTTTCCGCGCTGCTGTTGACGGTTTTGGCCTTCGGTCACCTCGGTGGTTTCCGTGGCCTGGCGAGCGTCGCCATTGCGGCGCTGGCGGTTGCGGTCCGAACCTTGACGGTCACCACGGCGCTCCTGTCCATCGGAGCGTCGGTTGCCCCGGGCGGCGCCGTTGCGCTTGGTTTCTTCCTTGACCGGTGCGGGGGCGGTGGCCGGAGTGCCGCTGATCCAGCTGATAAAGCGCTTGATCAGACCGCCCAGGCTGAATCCTGCTTCGGCCGGCTGCGCGACGGGGGTGGGGGGCGACACGGGAGCAGGTTGCGAGGGCGTGATGCCCTTAACCAATGCTTCCGGACGCGCTTTGACTTCTTGGTCGCGGGGCGCCCAGGTCAATTCCTCGGCGGGCGCGTCGGCCAGCTCGAAACTGGTTTTGACTTCTTCCAGACGCGGATCGTCGTGACGCAGACGTTCCAGGTGGTGATGCGGCGTTTCCAGGTGCTTGTTGGGGATCAGCACCAGATTGACCTTCAGGCGGGCTTCCATCTTGGTGATGTCGGACCGCTTTTCGTTCAGCAGATAGGTCGCCACGTCCACCGGCACCTGTGCGTGCACGGCGGCGGTGTTCTCCTTCATGGCTTCTTCCTGCAGCAGGCGCAGGACGTGCAGGGCGCTCGATTCGGCGTCGCGGATCACGCCGGTGCCGTTACAACGCGGGCAGGTGATGTGCGAGCCTTCGTTCAAGGCCGGGCGCAGACGCTGACGCGACAGCTCCATCAGGCCAAAACGGGAAATCTTGCCCATCTGGACACGCGCGCGATCGAAATGCAGGGCATCACGCAGGCGCTGTTCGACAGCGCGCTGGTTCTTGCTGTCCTCCATATCGATAAAGTCGATAACGATCAGACCGCCCAAGTCGCGCAGGCGCAGCTGGCGGGCGACTTCGTCGGCGGCCTCCAGGTTGGTGCGCAGAGCCGTTTCCTCGATGTCGGCGCCACGGGTCGAGCGCGCCGAGTTCACGTCCACGGCGACCAGCGCCTCGGTGTGATCGATCACCACGGCGCCGCCCGAGGGCAGCTGTACCGTACGGGAATAAGCGGTTTCGATCTGGTGCTCGATCTGGAAACGCGAGAACAGCGGGATATCGTCGCGATAGCGTTTGACGCGCTGGACATTGTCCGGCATCACCACGCTCATAAAAGCGGTGGCTTGATCGGCGATCTCGTCGGTATCAATCAGGATCTCGCCGATTTCTGGCGAGAAATAGTCGCGAATGGCGCGGATAACCAGGCTGGATTCGAGGTAGATCAGGATCGGCGCGGCATTGTCGCGCGCGGCCGAATCGATCGCCGTCCACAACTGCATCAGGTAGGATAAGTCCCACTGCAGCTCTTCGACGCTGCGGCCGATGCCGGCGGTGCGGGCGATGATGCTCATGCCTTGCGGCACTTGCAGCTGCTCCATCGTGTCACGCAGCTCTTGGCGGTCTTCGCCTTCCACGCGGCGCGAAACGCCACCGCCACGCGGGTTATTGGGCATCAAGACCAGGTAACGGCCAGCCAGGGAGATAAACGTGGTTAGCGCCGCGCCCTTGTTGCCGCGCTCTTCTTTTTCGACCTGAACAATCAGTTCCTGGCCTTCGCGCAGGGCGTCCTGGATGCGGGCGCTGCGGACATCGACGCCTTCTTTAAAGTAACTGCGGGCGACTTCTTTGAAGGGGAGAAAACCGTGACGATCTTCGCCGTAGTTGACAAAGCAGGCCTCGAGGCCGGGTTCGATGCGGGTGATGACGCCTTTGTAAATGTTGCCTTTGCGCTGTTCGCGGCCGGCGGTTTCGATGTCGAGATCGATGAGCTTTTGCCCATCGACAATTGCAACGCGCAGTTCTTCCTGGTGCGTTGCATTGAACAGCATGCGCTTCATGAGTGGTGTTCTCCGTTGTCATGACGCGCCGATATCGGCGCGTGACCCCGGGTCACTCGAGCTGCGGCCTGAAGCTGGCAAGAAATTCAAACGTTAAACGGCCGCCGGGCAGAGCCCAGGCTGCGCCGCCGCCGGTCAGGCGGGCACAGCGTGCCTACGGGCACGAGGTTCTGTCAGCAGGAGAGTCAGTTTCACGAAGAGGTTGACGGAAAGGATTGCTGTGAACGACAGATGCGGCGAACGATCAGCCTGCGCGCACCTGGTGCTTTTTAATACGCGAAAATTCTTACAGTTCTTCAGAGCCGCTTGCGGCAGGCAACGACTGAGCCTGAACAGCGGGCAAAAAGTGCCACGCCACTGTCCGGCAAAGCGCGGTTGCGCCGGCGACCGAGAGACCCCGGAGCTGAATTAGCAGGCGACGGTACAATGACGGCGCGCGTGCTCGACGGAGACGCGTTGTTGCATCTCTACGCCGGGCGGCGTGTTCCCCGTTGTTCAGCCCCCGATGTTCAGCCCCTCAAGGCTGTCCCGATTATATGTCGCTTTCCGTAATGCGCAAAGAAACCCCTGCCTCCGCTGCAAGTCCCGCCGTGCGCCTCGTCGAGGTCGGCCCCGAACACGAGGGTCAGCGCATTGATAATTTCCTGTTACGCCTATGCAAAGGCGTGCCCAAGACGCATATCTATAAAGCCATCCGGGGCGGCGAAGTTCGGGTGAATAAAGGGCGTATTCAAGCGGATTACCGGGTGGCCGTGGGCGATGTGGTGCGCGTGCCGCCCTTTCGCATGCCCGCACCGGATCAGCCGCGGCCCGTGCCGGCCTCCGAGTTCCCGGTGGTGTTCGAAGATGACGCCATGCTGGTCATCGACAAACCCGCCGGTGTCGCCGTGCATGGCGGCAGTGGCGTGTCGTTCGGCGTGATCGAACAGTTGCGCGCGGCGCGCCCCGGGGCAAAATTCCTTGAGCTCGTTCACCGGCTGGATCGCGAGACATCGGGGCTATTGATGGTCGCGAAAAAGCGCAGCGCCTTGCTGGCCCTGCACGCCATGCTGCGCGAAGGCAAGGGCGGCAAACACTATCTCGCCCTGGTCGAAGGCGACTGGGTCAACGAACGGCAGCACATCCGCATGGCGCTGACCAAATGGACGACGCAGTCCGGCGAGCGCCGCGTGCGTCCCGACCCCGATGGTCAGCCCGCCCACACGATCGTGACGCTGCAGCAGCGTTTTGGCGGCTACAGTTTGCTCGACGCCGAACTGCGTAGCGGTCGCACGCACCAGATCCGCGTGCATCTGGCTGCCAGTGGCTATCCCATTGTCGGGGACGACAAGTATGGAAGGGACGAAACGCGCGCTCAGTTCGCCCGTCAGGGTTTTACCCGTATGTTTTTGCACGCGCACCAATTAACCTTGCCGCATCCCTTGACCGGGGAAACGCTCACATTGACGGCGCCCCTGCCGGCAGCATGCCGCAAGCTCTTGCAGCAGTTGGAGAATAAATAATTATGTCGTCGTACTCGCTGGTGGTGTTCGATTGGGACGGAACGCTGATGGATTCCACCCACGGCATCGTCTCGGCCATTCAAGGCGCCTGTCGCGATCTGGAATTGCCCGTGCCTTCCACCTCCGAGGCCAGCTGGGTCATCGGTTTGTCGCTGGAAAGCGCTTTGCGCCGCGCCGTGCCCCAGCTCACCCAGGCCATGCTGCCACGTTTTCTCGAGCGTTATCGCACGCATTATTTGCTGCGTGACCCTGATTTGCAGCTTTTTGACGGCATCGAGCCGCTGTTGGGCGAATTGGCAGCCAAGAACGTGCGGCTGGCGGTCGCGACAGGCAAGAGCCGGGTAGGGCTGAATCGTGTCCTGGCCGCCACCGGTCTGCGCAATGTGTTCGACGCGACACGAACCGCCGACGAAACATTTTCTAAACCTCATCCCGCCATGTTGCAAGAACTCATGGCCGAATTAGATGTCGAACCCGAGCACGTGATCATGGTGGGCGACACCTCGCACGACTTGAATATGGCGACCAATGCCGGTGTGCACGGCCTGGGCGTCACCTATGGCGCTCACAGTCCCAAGGAACTGCTGGAGTGCGTGCCACAGGCCGTCGTGGACGATGTGCCGGCTTTGCGGGAGTGGTTGTTGCCTCGCGTGGGCGGCTGAACTCCTGATTTCCTGGCCCGCCCGGCCGCGATCACTGGCAGTTGTTTATCCATAACAGGTAGCGCTTGGGCGCGCCTCAGGAGAGCAGGTCATGTTGATACGCAAACCGGGTCACGACCCTTTGTCGTCCGAAATCACGCCGGAAGCCGTCTGGCAGTCGCGTCGGGAATGGATGGCGCGCGCCGCCACGATCGCCGCGGCGGCCGGCCTGTCATCCTGGGCGAATCGCCAGGCGTTCGCGCAAGCCCCCGATGCCTTACCCGCCAAGCCAAATGGGGCGTATTCGGTCATGGACAAGCCGACCGAATTGAAGGACATCACCTCCTATAACAACTACTACGAGTTCGGGGTCGACAAAGATCAGCCCGCTCGTTACGCCGAAAAGTTGCAGACTCGCCCGTGGACCGTGTCGGTCGAAGGCGAAGTCGTGCAGCCCAAAACATTCGACATCGATACGCTGCTCAAGCTCGCTCCGCTAGAAGAGCGCGTCTATCGCCTGCGCTGTGTCGAGGGATGGTCGATGGTGATTCCGTGGGTCGGCTATTCACTGGCGAACCTGCTCAAACAGGTCGAGCCCACGGGCAACGCGAAATATGTGGAATTCACCACCGTGGTGCAAAAGGACAATATGCCGGGCCTGCGTTATCCGGTGCTGGATTGGCCTTACGTCGAAGCGCTACGTCTGGACGAGGCCATGCACCCATTGACCATGCTGGTGTTCGGCCTATATGGCAAAGTCTTGCCCAATCAGAATGGCGCGCCGCTGCGCCTGGCTGTGCCTTGGAAGTATGGCTTCAAATCCGCCAAGTCCTTGGTGCGCATCCGTCTGGTCGAGCAGCAGCCCACCAGCTCCTGGATGCAGGCCGCGCCCAGTGAATACGGGTTTTACGCCAACGTGAACCCCGATGTTCCCCATCCTCGTTGGAGTCAGGCGACCGAGCGACGCATCGGGGAGGGCGGTTTTTTCACGCCCAAGCGCAAGACACTGTTATTCAATGGCTACGCCGATCAGGTGGCATCCCTCTATCAGGGGATGGACTTGCGTGCCAATTATTGAGGCAGGCACGCACATGAAGCAATGGTCAGCGCAGACGGTCGCGCGCTATAAACCCGTCTTGTTCGCAGCCGGGCTGTTTCCGCTGGCGCGATGGATTTGGCTGGGCTGGCATGACGCCCTGACGGCGAATCCGATTGAGTTTCTGACCCGATCTTCGGGCACCTGGGCGCTAGTCTGCCTGTTGGTCACCCTGGCCATTACGCCGCTGCGCCGGATCCTGCACCAGCCCGCGTTGGTGCGGCTGCGGCGCGCATGTGGGTTATTTGCGTTCTTTTACGCGCTTTTGCACGTGATTGCGTGGGTCTGGTGGGATAGGGGGTTGGATATTTCGGCCATGATCCAGGATGTGTGGGAAAGACCGTTCATCACGGCCGGCTTCGTGGCGTTTATCTGCATGACGGCGCTGGCGCTTACCTCGACGCAAGGGGCCATGCGCCGGCTGGGCAAGCGCTGGCAGACCCTGCACCGGCTGATCTACCTGTTAGGCGTACTGGCGATCGTGCATCTGTGGTGGCACAAGGCGGGCAAGAACGACTTTGAGCAGCCGCTCATTTACGGTGCCGTGCTTGCCCTGTTGCTGGGCTGGCGCTTAGTTGCGCGGTTCAAGTAGCGCCATCATGATCGCGGCGGTTTCCGCGTCGGGCTTGCCTTGGTAGTCGTGGGGGCGGTAGTGCATCTGGAATGCCGCCAGCACGTTTTTTGTTTCGCGGTCCAGCTTTCCGGTCTGCGGGCAGGCATAGCCCAGCAGCTCCAGCTGCCGCTGGAACCAGGCGATGTCCGGCACGCCTTGCTGTTGCAGACTGACCCAGTACGTCGCCGCCCGCGCCTCGTCATACCAGCGGCCGATCCCTGCCTGCGCGAGTCGTTTCCAGGGAAATAACGGTCCCGGATCCGTCTTGCGTTGGGGCGCAATATCACTATGGCCGACGATATTTTCCGGCTTTACGCCATGGCGGGCGATCAGATCCTTGAGCAGCAAGATCAACGCTTGAATCTGATTTTCGCTGTAAGGCTCCCACGTGGCTTGGCCCTGCGGCAGATCGGTGCGGCCCTGGTTGACCAACTCGATGCCGATCGAGACCGGATTCACCGACACCTGCTTGAACCAGCGGCTTTCGCCCGCATGCCACGCCGTGCGTGATTCATCCACCAATCGATACACCTGAGGACGCGGCGTATCGGTGATCAGGTAGTGCGAACTGACGTTGCCCTGAGACAGCAGCCTGAGCGATACCTCGTTGTTGGCCGAGGTGTAATGCAGCACGATGTAGCGCACCCGACTGTCCTGGCTGACGGCGCGGATCGAGTCATCGATTCGCAGCGAGGTCGGCGCGCGCGGCGCGGCGCAGCCGGCCAGAGCGAGCGTCAGTGACGCGCACAGCAGGGCGGGCCACCTTAATAAGGTTTGAGTCATATTGCCGTCACGCGCGCTGGGCGAGATAAAGAAATAGTGTCGGCTGCTTGTCCAGATCCGGCGCGGGCTGCTTTTTCCATTCCGCGATGCTGTACGTGCGTACCCATTCCTCGTCCGTGGTCAGGGAACGGGCAACGCACAGCCGCGTGTCGGGCCGCAGGCTCGACAATAGTGTGGCGAACATCGCCGCATTGCGATAAGGCGTTTCGATCAACAGCTGCGTCTGATGATGGCGCGCGGAATACTGCTCCCACGCGCGCAGCTGCTTGGCCCGCTCGGCCGGATCCACCGGGGCGTAGCCGTGAAAGGCAAAGCGCTGGCCATCCAGGCCGCTGGCC
The DNA here is from genome assembly GCF_009763235.1 of Bordetella sp. 15P40C-2. Lineage (NCBI taxonomy): Bacteria > Pseudomonadati > Pseudomonadota > Betaproteobacteria > Burkholderiales > Alcaligenaceae > Bordetella > Bordetella sp. 15P40C-2. The sequence goes on along the minus strand of NZ_WSJA01000021.1, from coordinate 139,706 downwards.
ATCAATCCCAGCAGAATCGACGATGGCCCGACCCACGGGCGCACGATAATGCCCATCCGGTGAGCGGCGGCCACCACCGTGGCGCCAGGGTCCGCGACGGCCGGGCAACCGGCCTCGGAAACCAGGCCAATTTCCTTGCCGTCTCGCACCGGCGCGAGCCACTGCTGAATCTCGCCCGCGTTGGTCTTGGGCGTCAGGGTATGGGTGGTGATTTCCTGCAGCGGGCGGACAGTGCCGATCTGCTTCAAAAAAGCGCGAGCCGTCTTGGCGTTCTCGGCGATATACGTGTCCAGGCCGCCCGCCAGCGCGCGCGCATCCGAGGGCAGCCAGCGCTCGGGCGAGGCGGTGCCCAGGCCTACCGGGATAAGGTGTAGCACGCCGCTCATGCCGCGTTTTCCAACGGTGAAGCATGAGTCAAAGGATCCAGTCCAAAGGTGGCCAGCATGCCGGTCAACGCGATCAATGGCAGGCCGATAATGGCGGTCGGATCGTCGCTACGGATGGACTCCATCAACGCGATGCCCAAGCTTTCCGCCTTGGCGCTGCCGGCCGTGTCAAACGGCGCCTCGGCGCGCAGATAAGCGTCTATGGCGGCGTCCGACAGCGGGCGGAAACGGCACAGCGTCACTACGTCCGTTTTCTCGACGCGTTGTCCATCGGTGACGGCCAGCGCGCTGTGGAATTCCACGGTTTGCCCCGCCAGCATGCGCAGCTGCGCCTGGGCGCGGGCAAAATCGCCGGGCTTGCCAATCGGTTGGCCATCGATGGTGGCCACCTGATCGGAGCCGATCACGACGCAGCCGGGGTGTTTCGTCGCGATTGCCATGGCTTTGGCGACCGACAGTCGCAGCGCCAGCGCGGCCGGGGTTTCGCCATCCTGTGGTGTTTCGTCCACATCCGGCGAAATGGCCTCAAAGGGCAGGCGCAGGCGCGCCAGCAATTCGCGACGGTAGGGAGAGCTCGAAGCCAGGATCAGGCGGGGTGGTAAATTAGGCATGCGTTGTTTGACGGTTAGGCGTAAGTCACGGTATTATCTAACGTTTTGCGGGATTTTTGCACGGCGCCAGAGGATTTTGGTGTCACGCAGGATGGTCGCGCAGCGGCTATGATGCCAGGTGCGTTCAGGTGTCGTTGTCGTGCCGGTAAATGTTTAAAGCCGGCCGTCATTAAAGCAGGCTGTGGTTAAAGCCGCTGATTTTCTGTCTACGAGTCGTATCGCCGAAAAGTTTGGCAGATCCTCGACGGAAAGGTCAGCGGTTCGGGACTAACAAAGTTTACGGAGTTCGCATGAGTGACAATCAACGGGCAGGCGCGGCAAAGCCGCACGGGTCCGTGTCGGCGGCTACCGTAGTCGATGCATTCGCGCTGGCCAGACAGGGTGGTTCTCTGCAGGGCGAGGTGCCGCTGTCGCGCATGACGCGCGCTATCGAGGGTTTGCCCGAGCAGCCCCAGGGCGATGCGGGCCTGGTGCGATGGTCCGTGCGTGGCGAGATGGGCAAGGGCGTGGTCGGGTCGAGCATTGCTGCCGATCAACCGCTGTTGCATCTGCACGTCGAGGCGCATCCGGTCCTAATTTGCCAGCGTTGCAACGATCCCTTTGTATTCGACGTAGATTCTTCGACAGTATTGCAGTTGGTCAAGTCCGAGGACGAGCTCGACGACGATCTGTCTATGGATACGCAAGATCCGGATGTTGTGGATTCGCTACCTGAAAAGGTCGTGGGTTCGCATCGATTTGACCTGTTGGCCCAGGTTGAAGATGAGCTCATTTTGAGCATTCCATTCGTGCCCAAGCATCTTGTATGCCCGGGCGCGCAGGCCGAAGACGGCGACGCGCAGCAAGCGTCTGCCACCCAGCGTCCGTCGCCGTTCGCGGTGCTCGAACAACTAAAGCGTAAAGATTAGATCAACATCGGGCGCGCATCGCGTACAATGCGCCCCGTTTCTAGGAGTCATCATGGCTGTTCAACAAAACAAAAAATCCCCGTCCAAGCGTGGCATGCACCGCTCGCACGATTTTCTGGTCAACCCTCCGACCGCGATCGAACCCACCACGGGCGAAACGCATCTGCGTCACCACATCAGCCCCAACGGCTTCTACCGTGGCCGCAAGGTCCTGAAGACCAAAGCTGACGAATAAGCTGCTGCAAAGCGCTTTTTCTCACGGCAGCAGCTGATCTGCAACTGTGATACGCATCGCTATTGACTGCATGGGCGGCGACTTCGGTCTGCCCGTCACGATACCGGCTGCGATCGAATTCGCCCGGCAGTTTCCCGATACCCACTTGTTGCTGGTCGGGCTGCCTGACGCTATCGAAACGGCTCTGAAAGAACATCAGTCCGTTCCGCGCGATCGCCTGGAAATCGTCCCTGCCTCCGAGGTCGTCACCATGGACGACCCGGTCGAGGTGGCTTTGCGTCGTAAAAAAGATTCGTCCATGCGCCTGGCGGCTCAAGCCGTCAAGGATGGGCGGGCCGACGCCTGCGTGTCCGCTGGCAATACCGGCGCGTGGATGGCGATTTCGCGTTACGTGCTCAAGACGCTGGACGGCATCGATCGTCCGGCCATTGCCACGTCGATTCCCAATCAGACCGGGCGGGCCACCACCGTGCTGGATTTGGGGGCGAACGTCGATTGCACGGCCGAGCACCTCTTGCAGTTCGCCATCATGGGCGCCGCGCTGACGCAGGCGGTGGACCATCGCGACAATCCCTCAGTGGGCTTGTTGAATATTGGCGAAGAGGTCATCAAAGGCAACGAGGTCGTCAAAGAGGCGGCCGAGCTGCTGCGCCGCAGTCCGCTGAATTTTTACGGCAACGTCGAGGGCAACGACATCTTCAAGGGCACCGTCGATGTCGTGGTGTGTGACGGCTTTGTTGGCAATGTCGTGCTCAAATCCGTGGAAGGCCTGGCGAAAATGCTCTCGAGCATGATTCGCGAGGAATTCAAGCGCAACATCATCACGCTCCTGGCTGGCGCCATCGCCAAGCCGGTGCTGAACCGTCTGCGCGGCCGCGTCGATAACCGCCGGTATAACGGTGCCGCGTTGCTCGGCTTGCGCGGTGTGGTGATCAAAAGCCATGGCTCGGCCGATGCGTATGCGTATGGCTTTGCCCTGCAACGCGCGCGCGAAGCCGTGGTGAGTAAACTGCTGGAACGCACTGCCCAGACCGTGGTGCTGATCACTCAGCGCTCACAACTGGGCGATGCCGCAGCCGGTGAGACTGCCACGGCTGGAAATACCGTTTGATGGATAAGGTAATGACATACGCCAAGATCGCTGGCTCCGGTAGCTTCCTGCCAGAGCGGGTCGTCTCCAACGACGAATTGGCCGCCGAACTGGCGACGCGCGATATCGCCACGTCCGACGAATGGATCGTCGAGCGCACGGGGATACGCCAACGGCATTTGGCCGAACGTGGCGTGACCACCAGCCAACTGGCGACCGAAGCCGCGCGCCGCGCGTTGGCCGATGCGGGCGTCGACGCTGCCGAGGTTGACCTGATCGTCGTCGCGACCTCCACGCCGGATTTTGTGTTTCCCAGCACGGCTTGCCTGGTTCAAGCCAATCTTGGGGCCAAGGGCGGCGCGGCGTTCGATGTGCAGGCGGTTTGCAGCGGCTTTGTCTATGCCCTGAGCACCGCGGACGCCTTCGTGCGTGCCGGCCGGGCGCGTTGCGCGCTGGTGATCGGCGCCGAAGTCTTCTCCAGCATCCTCGACTGGAACGATCGCAGCACCTGCGTATTGTTTGGCGACGGTGCGGGCGCTGTTGTGCTCAAGGCTTCCGACGAGCCGGGCATCCTGGCCGCGCACCTGCACGCCGACGGTTCGCAGACCAAGATTCTCTGCGCCGCTGGCAATGTGGCTTACGGCGCGGTGGTGGGCGATCCGTTCCTGCGCATGGATGGTCAGGCCGTCTTCAAGCAAGCCGTCACCGTGCTGGATCGTTCGGCGCGCGATGTGTGCGCCGAGGCGGGCGTCGAAGTCTCTGACGTGGACTGGCTCATTCCACATCAGGCGAATGTCCGTATTTTGAATTTCCTGGCGCGCAAGCTGCACGTGCCGACCGAAAAGGTCGTGATCACCGTGGATTCGCACGCCAACACGTCTGCCGCCAGCGTTCCGCTCGCGCTGGACGCCGCGCGCCGCGACGGGCGCGTACAGCCGGGCCAGCTCGTCCTGATGCAGGGCGTGGGCGGCGGCTTTACTTGGGGTTCGGTGTTGGCACGTATGTGACCGTCGCGCGGGCCGCTGGCTCGCGCCGGTGACGGGCCTCCACACGATCTCGGGTATTCTCCCAATCTGAAATCAGTTGATGCTTCTATCATGAAAATCGCGTTTGTCTTTCCCGGCCAGGGATCTCAGTCGGTCGGCATGCTCGATGTCTGGGCCGGCAATGCCGCCGTGGCCGATGTGGTCGCGCGCGCGGGTGAAGCGTTGGGGCAGGATTTGGGCGCTCTGATCGCCCAGGGCCCCGCGGATCAGCTCAACCTCACCACCAATACTCAGCCCGCCATGCTGACGGCCGGCGTTGCGGTGTTCGCCGCCTGGCGTGCCGCAGGCGGCCCGATGCCCGCCTTGGTAGCCGGTCACAGCCTCGGCGAGTATTCCGCCCTGACGGCTGCCGGTAGTCTGGCACTCGAAGACGCCGTGCGCCTGGTGCGCGTGCGCGCCGATGCCATGCAGGCCGCGGTGCCTGTGGGTACGGGTGGCATGGCGGCGATCCTGGGTCTGAGCGACGATGCGGTACGCGCTGCGTGCGCCGAGGCGGCGCAAGGCGAGGTCGTCGAAGCCGTGAACTTCAACGCGCCCGCGCAGGTCGTGATCGCCGGCCACAAAACCGCTGTCGAGCGCGCCTGTGAGGCCGCCAAGGCAGCCGGCGCCAAGCGCGCGCTGCCGTTGCCGGTGTCCGCGCCGTTCCATTCCAGCCTGCTGCGCCCGGCCGCCGATGTGCTGGCCGATGCGCTCTCCAAGATCTCCCTCGCGTCTCCGCAAGTGCCCGTGATCAATAACGTTGACGTGGCCACGCCCGCCGATCCCGAAGCCATCCGCGACGCCTTGGTGCGCCAGGCATGGCATCCGGTTCGTTGGGTCGAAACCCTGCAGGCCATGAAAGCCCAAGGCGTTACCCACGTGGTCGAATGCGGGCCGGGCAAGGTCCTCGCCGGATTGACCAAGCGTATCGACAGCGAACTCGTTGGTCTGTCGATTACCGATCCGGCCTCTCTCGAAGCCGCGCTGGCGACGCTGTCGTAGCGCCGGGGCACGCCTCGGCATTGCACGCACATCGCCACATACACGGAAACTGACATGGACAAACAATTGGCAGAACTGCAAGGTAAAGTGGCCCTCGTCACTGGCGCCACGCGCGGGATCGGCAAGGCTATCGCCTTGGAACTCGCGCAACGCGGTGCTATCGTCGTGGGTACGGCGACCAGCGAGTCGGGCGCGCAAGCCATCAGCGAAGCGCTCGCGCCGTTCGGTGGCCGCGGCGTGGTCCTTGATGTGACGGACGCCCAAGCCAGCGAAGCGTTGATCGAGACGCTCAGCAAGGCCCCGGAAGGCGGTCCTCACATTTTGGTCAATAATGCCGGCATCACGCGCGATAACCTCGCCATGCGGATGAAAGACGACGACTGGAGCGCGGTGATCGACACCAACCTCGCGGCCGTATTCCGCTTGTCACGCGCCGTCATGCGCGGCATGATGAAGGCTCGTTGGGGTCGTATCATCAACGTGACCTCGGTGGTGGGCGCCAGCGGCAACGCAGGCCAGGCCAATTACGCTGCCGCCAAGGCAGGCGTGGCCGGTATGTCGCGCGCGCTGGCTCGTGAATTGGGCAGCCGTAATATCACGGTCAACTGCGTCGCCCCGGGTTTCATCGACACGGACATGACCCGTGCGTTGGGCGAGGCTCAGACCTCGGCGCTGATGCAGCAAATTCCGTTGGGGCGTTTGGGCGCGGCCGAAGATATCGCGCACGCGGTGGCCTTTTTAGCGAGCCCGCAAGCGGGTTACATTACCGGGACCACGCTGCACGTCAACGGCGGAATGTATATGCAATAAATCGGTCTTTCAGGGCCGGTTTTAGGGTACGCCCACGGGCGTAAAGTTACTTTTCTCACGGCTAGGCGTTTGCATTCCTCTGCGCTTAGCTATAATTCGCGGGATTTTTCCCAATTGGAGATCTGCATGGAAAGCATCGAACAGCGCGTCAAGAAGATCGTCGCTGAACAACTTGGCGTGAACGAAGCCGAGATCAAGAACGAATCCTCCTTCCTTGACGACCTCGGTGCCGATTCGCTCGACATGGTGGAACTGGTCATGGCGCTCGAAGACGAGTTCGAGACCGAGATCCCCGACGAAGAGGCCGAGAAGATCACGACCGTGCAGCAAGCGATTGATTACATCAATTCGCACGGTAAGCAGTAAGCGCAGCCTGTAAATTTTCCCGCCGTCATGCCGTTTTCGGCTGGCGATCGGGATCGGGGCGGTTTCAGGGGTGTCGTGCGGTTCGCTGGCAGGGTATTGTTAAGATACGTCTGCTGGTGTGCCGTTCGCATGGCGCATCCGAGAACCGCCTTTCTTTTGTCTGTTTTAGGAGTCCTCCGTGAAGCGACGAGTCGTCATTACTGGCCTGGGTATCGTATCGCCCGTGGGCAACGATATCTCCACAGCCTGGGACAATATCGTCAACGGACGTTCCGGCATTAGCCGCATCACCCGTTTCGATCCTTCAGCCATCACCACGCACATCGCCGGTGAGGTCAAAGACTTCGACGTCACGCAGTACATGCCCGCCAAAGAAGCCCGCCAGATGGATACTTTTATCCATTACGGCATGGCCGCGGGCATCCAGGCTTGGCAAGATAGCGGTCTGACCGTGACCGAGGAAAACGCGGAGCGTATCGGCGTCATCGTAGGCTCCGGCATTGGCGGCCTGCCGCGCATCGAGGAAACGCAGACCGAGTTTCTGGCCAAGGGACCGCGTCGTATCTCGCCGTTTTTCGTGCCGGCCTCGTTGATCAACCTGATTTCCGGTCAATTGTCGATTCGCTTTGGCATGAAAGGCCCGAGCTACGCCGTCGTTTCGGCCTGCACGACGGGCTTGCATTGCATTGGAGATGCCGCGCGTCTGATCGAATACGGCGACGCCGACGTCATGGTCGCCGGCGGTGCGGAATCCACGGTTTCGCCCTTGGGTATCGGTGGCTTTGCCGCGATGCGCGCCTTGTCCACGCGTAACGATGATCCGACCACCGCTTCGCGTCCCTGGGATCGTGATCGCGATGGCTTCGTGCTCGGCGAAGGCGCGGGTGTCCTGGTGCTCGAAGAATACGAGCATGCCAAAAAGCGTGGCGCTCGCATCTATGGCGAGTTCGCGGGCTACGGCATGAGCTCCGACGCGCATCACATCACTGCACCGGACAAGGATGGTCCGCGTCGTGGCGTGATCAACGCGCTGCGCAATGGCGGCATTAACCTCGACGAGGTGAACTACGTCAACGCGCACGGTACCTCGACGCCGTTGGGTGACAAGAACGAAACCGACGCACTGAAGCTCGCCTTTGGTGATCACGCCAAGAAACTGGTGGTCAATTCGACGAAGTCGATGACGGGTCACTTGTTGGGCGCGGCCGGCGGTATCGAAGCTGTGTTCACGACGCTGGCGGTGTACAACCAGAAGTCGCCCCCGACGATCAACATCTTTAACCAGGATCCCGAGTGTGATCTGGACTACTGCGCCAACGAGGCGCGGGACCTGAAGATCGATGTCGCAATTTCCAATTCCTTTGGTTTTGGCGGCACCAACGGCTCCATGGCCGTTCGCCGGATCTAATTTGGGCGTCCTTCGGGAGTCCAGTTCCTGGACGCAGTGCGTGCCACTGCGTCCGATCCGGCGGGCCCGGCCAGCGTCCGAGCCGGCTTTGGCTCAGACGCATGGGCGCCGCCCTGTCCGCGCCCGCGCACTGCGTGCGGTGGCGGGCAGCAGAACCTGGCAAATTCGCCTGGGCCGCAGCTGGTTTCCCGCCGTGCTGCGCGACAGCCGGCGCGGGCCGTTCTGGCTTTATTTGCAATTGCAGACCGGGTCCGCGGGGCAGGGCGCAGACTGCCTGCATCTTTCTATCTGGCAGCCTTTAGTGCCCGCCCGAGCATGGCGCCGTCTATGCATACTGGTCAGTGCGGCCCGGCGCCTGCGGTCTCACGACTCTAGGAACGCTTCATGAGCGAGCGCGACGTAGACGCCGAATTGGTCGCCCGCGTCCAGCGCGGGGATAAAAAAGCTTTCGATCTGCTGGTGCTCAAGTACCAGCGCAAGATCCTGCGGCTGCTTGGGCGCATGATCCGCGATCCCTCGGAAATCGAGGACGTGGCCCAGGAAGCCTTCATCAAAGCGTATCGCGCACTGCCTCAATTCCGGGGCGAAAGCGCCTTTTACACCTGGCTTTACCGCATTGCCGTCAACACCGCGCGCAACTGGCTGGCCTCGGCCGGCCGTCGTCCCAGTGCGCCAAATGCAATAGAAAGCGAAGACGGTGAAACTTTTAACGAAACAGACAACCTAACAGACATCAGCACGCCGGAATCCATGGTCGCAAGCCGGGAAATCGCCGAGACGGTCAATGCCGTTATCGATGGTTTGCCCGAAGAGTTGCGCACGGCTATCGTGCTGCGTGAGATCGAAGGTATGAGTTACGAAGACATCGCCCAGAGCATGGACTGTCCAATTGGAACGGTACGCTCGCGCATTTTCCGTGCGCGGGAAGCCATTGCCGCCCAATTGCGTCCGTTGCTGGATACCGATGCCGAGCGTCGTTGGTAAGGAGCGGCAGTCATGCAGTCAACAGCAAAATCCGCGGTCGAGACCGAATTATCCCTAGAGGAATCGTTGTCCGCGTGGATGGACGGAGAGTCGTCCGACATTCATTTTTCCGAATTGGCCAGCGAGCAAGGCCGCCGTACCTGGGACACTTATCACCTGATAGGCGATGCCCTGCGTAACTCGGATCTTGCCGTGCGTCCGAGCGCGGACTTTCAGGCGCGGCTGTCGCGCGCGCTCGATGCCGAGCTGCCTATCGTCGCGCCGCAGCGACGTCGTTCGCCCATCCGGATGGGCTTGTCTGGCCTGGCCGTGGCCGCCGCCGTGGCGACCGTTGCCTGGGTGGCGCAGCCGTATGTGATGGGCGGCGCTACCGGCCCCGGCGAGATTCGTACGGTGGCGGACGCCTCCCTCAACGAAACTCCTGTATTACGTGATTACCTGGAAGCGCATCGCCAGATGGCGGGCCCCAGCGCCGTGCGTCAGGTGTCTTTCGATGGCGGAGTAGGACGTTGATCGCGCAGCTGCAACAGTTCTGTCGTCCCGTGTTCAATCGTGCCCGGTCGATGCGCCGGCCCGTCGATGGCGCCGCGTGGGCCTTCGCGGCCTTGATGCTTGTTGGGTTCGCGGCGAGTCAGAATAGCGCCCAAGCGCAAAGCGCTGGCCCGGATGCCGCCGTGCAGTTGCTCTATGACATCCAGCAGGCGGCGCGCAAGCAAGACTACTCGGGCGTCTTCATGTACCAGCAAGGCGAGGCTATACAGTCTTCGCGTCTGGTGCATCTGGTCGATGGCACGGGCGAACGCGAACGATTGGAAATCCTCGATGGTCAGCCGCGAGAATATCTGCGGCACAACGATGAGATTCAGTGCCTCATCCCCGAGCGTAAAACCGTCTTGATGGAGCCGCGCCGGGGCGACCGCTTTCCGGGTTTGCTGCTCGGTAACCCGAAAGAATTGGCGCAGTACTACGACATCCGTTTGCAAGACGGCATGCATCGCGTCGCGGACCGCCAATGCCGGCTGATCACGATTCAGCCGCGTGACGGACAGCGTTATGGTTATCGCCTCTGCGCGGATGCGAAGACCAACTTACTGCTGCGCGCCCAAACGGTCGATCATGACCAGCGCGTCATCGAACAGGTGTCGTTCTCGTCGATACGCGTGGGTGATGGGGTAGATCCAAAAGAATTGCAATCTCCGTGGAACATTCGTGACTGGAAGGTTGTCCAACCCCCCGTTGAGCCCGTAGACCTAGCTGCGCAAGGCTGGCGTATTCCTGCCCCAGGCGGTTTTGTAGCGGTTATGCAAGTCGCGCGCTCAATGGGACGCAACAAGGTCAATCAACTGGTGTTGTCGGATGGCCTCGCGGCGATTTCGGTGTTCATTGAGCCCTACGATAAGCAGCATGAACAACCGATGGCCGAGGGTGCTGTGCGGCGCGGTGCGATCAATATTTACAGCACGCGCATCGCGGACTTCTGGTTGACCGCGTTGGGTGAAGTCCCGGCTGCGACATTGGAACAGCTGGCGACCTCGACTGAATACGTCCCGGTTTCGAAGTCACAATAACGAGCCTGTAAAAGGTCTGGGGAGTTTTCGGAGTTCTCTCTCATGGAATCACATTCAGTGTCGACCCCTTTTTTGCGGCGCTTTGCCCCCACCGTTCTCTCGGCTGTTCTGCTGGCCGGCGCTTTCGGACCGACGGCGCCAGCTCTAGCTCAAACGCCTCCGGCGGCGGCTGGCCCCGCGGTGGCGCTGCCTGATTTCAGTGCGATCATCGCCAAGGCGGACCCCGCGGTCGTCAACATTCGCACGACGGCTACCGTCCCCGTGCGCGCGCCCGGCGCCACCAACGATCCTTATGAATTGTTCCGTTGGTTCTTCGGCCCCGATTTCCAGGGTCCCGGCGTGCCACAACCTCAGCCAGCCCCGCGCCAGGCGCCGGAAGAGCGCAAGGTGCCACGTGGCGTGGGCTCGGGTTTCTTTATCTCGGCCGACGGCTACATCCTGACCAATAACCACGTGGTCAGCGACGCAGCGGACATTTATGTCACGTTGACCGACGGCCGCGAATTCAAGGCCAAGGTCATTGGCACCGACGAGCGCACGGACGTGGCACTCATCAAGATCGACGCCAAGGACATGACGCCGCTGAAGATCGGTGATCCCAAGCGCTTGCAGAAAGGCCAATGGGTCCTGGCTATCGGATCGCCCTTCGGTTTGGATTCGACGGCAACGGCAGGCATCGTCAGCGCCATCAGCCGTGATACCGGCGAGTATCTGCCTTTCATCCAGACCGACGTTGCGGTCAACCCCGGTAACTCGGGCGGACCGCTCATCAACCTGAATGGCGAAGTGGTCGGGATCAACTCGCAGATCGTGTCGCGCAGCGGCGGGTTCATGGGTATCTCGCTGGCTATTCCTATCGACGAGGCCATGCGCGTAGCCGACCAACTGCGCGAGAACGGCAAGGTGACGCGTGGCCGTATCGGCGTGCAAATCGGCGAAGTCGGTAAAGACGTGGCTGAAGCCATCGGTTTGCCCAAGGCCGAGGGCGCATTGGTGAGCAACGTCGAGGCCGAAGGCCCGGCAGGCGACGCCGGTGTACGCGCTGGCGACGTGATTGTGTCCTTTAACGGCGAAGCCGTGAAGCGCTGGTCCGATTTGCCGCGTATCGTCGGCCAGACCAAGCCCGGTACACGCGCCGATATGGAAGTCTGGCGTCGCGGCAAGATGGTCACACTGTCGGTCAAGGTTGGCGAGTTGCAGGCGAAGTCGGCCGAGGCCGCCAGCAAGGCCAAGCCCGAGGCGGAAACCAGCACCAACGCCCTGGGACTGATCGTGGCGGACGTGCCCGAAGAACTGCAGCGCAAGCTGGGCATCAAGGGTGGCGCGCTGGTCCGTGCTGCCTCCGGGCCGGCCGGTGCGGTGGGCCTGCAATCGGGCGATATTGTGCTGGCGCTGAACCAGACCGATATTACCGATGCGGCGCAGTTCAACAGCCTGGTTGGCAAGCTCCCCAAGGGCAAGGCGGCCGGTTTGTTGGTCCGTCGTGGCGAGCAGGCGCAGTGGGTTGCGATCGAGCCGTCCAAATAAGCAGCAAGACCGGCTAAAATAGCTGGTTGCCACAAGAAAGGGGGCGCAATGCGCCCCCTCGTTTTTGCGAGTCCCTGGGCTAATACGCGGTCGGGCGGCTAGGCACGGCAGCCCGTTTTCGGTGGCTGCTTGAATTGACTTCCACGCCGTGCGCCTGGTGCGCGCGTTTTGTCCCTTATAAATCCACTCTATGCAGCATATTCGCAACTTTTCCATCATTGCCCACATCGATCATGGCAAATCGACCTTGGCCGATCGGCTGATCCAGCGTTGTGGCGGGCTGGAGGCGCGTGAAATGTCCGCGCAGGTGCTGGATTCCATGGATATCGAGCGCGAGCGTGGCATCACTATCAAGGCCCAGACGGCGGCGCTGGAATATCGCGCCAAAGATGGCAAGGTCTATAACCTGAACCTGATCGACACCCCGGGACACGTGGACTTCTCGTACGAAGTCAGCCGGTCGCTCTCGGCGTGCGAAGGCGCGCTGCTGGTGGTCGATGCCTCGCAAGGCGTCGAAGCGCAGACGGTGGCGAACTGCTACACCGCGATTGAGTTGGGCGTGGAAGTCTTGCCTGTGCTCAACAAAATGGACTTGCCCCAGGCCGATCCCGATTCGGCTCGCCAGGAAGTCGAAGACGTCATCGGCATCGACGCCAGCGAAGCCGTGCTTGCCAGCGCCAAGACTGGTATGGGCATCGACGAGATCCTCGAAACCGTGGTCGCCCGCGTGCCGCCGCCGGTGGGCGACCCGGATGCGCCCTTGCAGGCACTCATCATCGACTCGTGGTTCGATAACTACGTGGGCGTTGTGATGCTGGTGCGTATCGTCAACGGCGTGCTGCATCCGAAGGACAAAATTCATTTGATGGCCTCGGGCTCGACGCATTTGTGCGAACAGCTCGGTGTCTTCACGCCCAAGTCTCAGCCGCGCACGAAGCTCTCGGCCGGTGAGGTGGGCTTTATCATCGCCGGTATCAAGGAACTGGCCGCAGCCAAGGTGGGCGACACCATTACGCTGGCCGGCAAGCCCGCGCCGGCACCGCTGCCGGGCTTCAAAGAGGTCAAGCCGCAGGTGTTCGCCGGTCTCTATCCGGTAGAAAGCTCGGAATACGACCAACTGCGTGATTCCTTGGAAAAGCTCAAGCTCAACGATGCCGCGCTGATGTTCGAGCCCGAGGTCTCCCAGGCGCTGGGCTTCGGTTTCCGTTGCGGCTTTTTGGGTCTGCTGCACATGGAAATCGTGCAGGAGCGCCTGGAGCGCGAATTCGACATGGACATCATCACCACCGCGCCGTCGGTGGTGTACGAGGTCGTGCAGCGCGACGGCACGTTGGCCGTGATCGACAGCCCGGCACGCATGCCGGAGGTCGGCACCATCACCGATATCCGCGAGCCCATCGTCAAAGTGACGCTGTTCATGCCGCAGGAATATGTGGGCCCGGTCATGACTCTGTGCAACCAAAAGCGCGGCATTCAGATCAACATGAGCTACCACGGTCGTCAGGTGCATTTGACCTACGAAATCCCGCTGGCCGAAATCGTGCTCGACTTCTTCGATAAGCTCAAATCCGTCTCGCGTGGCTATGCGTCGATGGACTACGAGTTCCTCGAATACCGTTCGGCCGATGTGGTGAAGGTCGACCTGCTGATCAACGGCGACCGCGTCGATGCGCTTGCCATGATCGTGCACCGCGCCAACGCACGCTATCGTGCGCGCGACGTGGTCACGCGCATGCGTGGCCTCATCCCGCGCCAGATGTTCGATGTGGCGATCCAGGCTGCCATCGGCGCCGAGGTGATTGCCCGCGAAAACGTCAAGGCGCTGCGCAAGAACGTGTTGGCCAAGTGCTATGGCGGCGACATCACCCGCAAGAAGAAGCTCCTGGAAAAGCAGAAGGCGGGTAAAAAGCGCATGAAGCAAGTCGGTAGCGTGGAAATCCCGCAAGAGGCCTTCCTGGCTATCCTGCAAGTCGAAGACAAGTAGTCAATAAAGAAGGCGGCCCTCTATGAGTTGGAATTTCGCGCTGATCCTGTTCGTGCTGTTGGTGGTGACCGGCGTAATTTGGGCGTTGGACATCACGGTGCTACGCCAGCGGCGCGCAGCGCGCGGGCGCGAGGCCGCCGCGGCGGTAGACACGGGCTACGTGACCGATCCGCAGGAAGCCACGCGCATGCGCCAGGCCGCCCAGGAATCGGCTGCGCGCGCGCCCTGGTGGGTGGAATATGCGGTCAGCTTTTTCCCGGTCATCTTGTTTGTGTTCGTGCTGCGATCTTTTGTGGTCGAGCCCTTTCGCATTCCGTCGGGTTCCATGCTGCCGACCTTGCAGTCGGGCGATCTGATCCTGGTCAACAAGTACGACTATGGCGTGCGTCTGCCTGTCATCGACAAGAAAATCATCGACGTGGGCTCGCCCCAGCGCGGCGATGTGGTGGTGTTTCGCTATCCCGTCGATACCAGCGTCGATTACATCAAGCGCGTCGTGGGTCTGCCGGGCGACGAGGTCGCCTACGTGGATAAAAAGCTCTACATCAACGGCGAGCTTGTGCCGCACGTCAAGGACGGGGAATATTTCGAGCCAGACCGCGTCTCGTACATCGCGCAATACAAGGAAAAGCTGGGCGAAGTAGACCACCAGATCTTGCTGGACGAGAATAAACCCCAGGTATACGGCCCGATCTGGCAGTTTCCTTACATCCAGAACTGCCAGTACGCCCGCAATGGAGTACGCTGTAAAGTACCTGAAGGCAATTATTTCGTCATGGGCGACAATCGGGACAACAGTGCCGACAGCCGTTATTGGGGTTTTGTCCCGGACGAAAACATCGTCGGGAAAGCCTTCTTTATTTGGATGAACTTCAGCGACCTCGGCCGCATTGGCAGCTTTAACTAACATGTCACTAGCCACGCTGGAAACCCGCCTGGACTATCGCTTTCGCGATGTGGGCCTGCTCGAGCAGGCCCTGACGCATCGCAGCCATAGTGCCCGGCACAACGAGCGCCTGGAATTTCTGGGCGATTCCGTACTCAATTTCGTTGTGGCGGCCCTGCTGTTCGATCGCTATCCCAAACTGGACGAAGGCGATTTGTCCCGGGTGCGCGCCAATTTGGTCAAACAAGCGTCGCTGGCGGACATCGCCCAGCGCCTGGAGCTCTCGCAGTATCTGCACCTGGGCGAGGGCGAACTCAAAAGCGGTGGATTCCGCCGCCCGTCTATTTTGGCTGATGCGGTCGAGGCGATTTTTGGCGCGGCGTTCCTGGATGGCGGGTTCGAGGTGGCGCGCAGAGTCATATCGCATCAATACGAACCCGTGCTGGCCAGCGTTGACCCGGCCACGCTCGGCAAGGACGCCAAAACCTTGTTGCAAGAGTTCCTGCAGGGCCGAAAGATGGCTTTGCCGCAATATACCGTCGTGGCGACGCACGGCGCTGCGCACAATCAGCAGTTCGAGGTGGAATGTTCGATCCCAGCCTTGGACATCAAAATCGTTGCCCCGGGCGCGAGCCGTCGCGCCGCCGAACAAGGTGCCGCCAAGATGGCGCTAGAGGCGGCGTTGGCCGCCAGTCCTACCGGACGTCCCGCCCGCAAATCGGGCAAAGCCCGTAAAACCGCGCAGCTGTCACTCCCGGTGGCCGTTGCTCAAGAGATCAAATGAGCGATATTCCCTTCCGTACTGGTTTCGTGGCCGTGGTGGGCCGTCCCAATGTGGGCAAGTCCACCCTGACCAACGCCCTAATCGGTACGAAAATTTCCATCGTGTCGCGCAAGGCGCAAACCACGCGCCACCGTATTCATGGCGTGCTCACCCGCGAGCACGAGCAGTTTATTTTCGTGGACACCCCGGGCTTTCAGACGCGTCATGGCGGCGCGATGAACCGCATGATGAACCGGGTGGTGACGCAGACCCTGGCCGATGTCGATGTGGTTGTGCATGTGGTCGAAGCCGGCAAATGGTCCGAAGGCGACGCCAAGCTGCTGCCGCTGCTGCCCGATCCCAAGCGCACGATTCTGGTGGTGAACAAGATCGACGCGCTCAAACGGCGCGATGAGTTGTTTGCGTTTGTCTCTAAGCTCGTGGCGCTGCACCCGTATGACGCCGTGGTGCCCGTCAGCGCGCTAAAGTCGCAACAATTGGATCAGCTGCTGCAGGAAATCTCCGCGCGGCTGCCCGAGGGGGAGCCCCTATTCGAAGAGGACACGCTCACTGACCGGCCGATGCGCTTTATCGCGGCCGAGTTGCTGCGCGAGAAAATCTTCCGCCTGGTTGGCGACGAATTGCCTTATGGTTCGACCGTGGTCATCGAGCAGTGGGAAGAAAACGAGGCCGGTGTGCGCGTCGCGGCCTGCGTGGTGGTCGAACGTGAAAGTCATCGTCCTATCCTGCTCGGCTCGGGTGGCGCCCACATGAAGCGTATCGCCACCGAGGCGCGTCAGGACATCGCCAAACTGGTGGATAAGCCTGTCCATCTTGAGGTCTACATCAAGGTGCGCAAGGGTTGGTCCGATCGCGAAAGCGCCTTGCGCGACCTGGGCTATGAGTAGAAGGGCGCATCGCGTCCAGGATTGCCCGGCATTTATGCTCCACGCCACGCCGTGGCGCGAAACCTCCCTGATTGTTCAAAGTTTTTCCCGCGACCATGGCTGTGTGGCCCTGGTCGCCAAGGGCGCCAAGCGCCCATATTCTGTCCTGCGACCGGTCTTGTCGGCCTTTCAGCCGCTGCTGCTGTCGTGGA
Organism: Bordetella sp. 15P40C-2; assembly: GCF_009763235.1. NCBI lineage: Bacteria > Pseudomonadati > Pseudomonadota > Betaproteobacteria > Burkholderiales > Alcaligenaceae > Bordetella > Bordetella sp. 15P40C-2. The sequence goes on along the minus strand of NZ_WSJA01000021.1, from coordinate 123,054 downwards.
GCGGCTCGGGCGAAGTCAAAACCCTGACCCGCGCCGAGGTCGCAGGCATTCGCCCGCTGAAAGGCACCGCGCTCATGTCTGCCTGGTACATGAACGAACTGCTGCTACGCATCTTGCCGCGCGATGACGCGCATCCCGCACTGTTCGACGCGTATGACTTTGCCTTGCAGCAACTCGCCGAAGGCGGGCGCGCGGCCGGCGCCTTGCGTCGCTTCGAATGGACGTTGCTGGCCGAGACGGGCTACGGCATCGAAGGCGCCTTGCCCGACTTTGACGACCCGACTATCGAGGCCGGTTTGCGGCAAGACCTGCGTGAGCGTTTGGCTGCCAATCTGGTCGGGCGGCCTTTGTCCACGCGACGTGTGCTGCTCGATCTGCAGCGCCTGTAAATCCACAGCACCCGCAAACAATAAAGGCTACGCATTGCGTAGCCTTTATTGCGTCTGCCGATGCCTCACGGCATCGTAGAAGCTTAGTCCCGATTGCCGCCGAAGATGCCCAGCAGCATCAGCAGGTTCGAGAAGACGTTGTAGACGTCCAGATAGATCGCCAGCGTGGCGGACACGTAGTTGGTCTCGCCGCCATTCACGACGCGTTGCAGATCCACCAGCATGAAAGCCGAGAAGATCACAATCGCAAGCACCGAAATGGTCAGCATCAGCGCGGGCAACTGCAGGAAGATGTTGGCCAACGCTGCGACCAGAATCACCACCGCGCCGGTAAACAACCATTTCTGCATGCCAGACAGGTCACGCTTGAGCGTCGTGGCCAGCGTGGCCATCGTGCCAAACACCACGGCGGTGCCGCCGAACGCTGTCATGACCAACTGTGCGCCATTGCCCATACCGAGCACGAAGCCCAGCAAGCGCGAGAGCATCACGCCCATAAAGAAGGTAAAGGCCAGCAGCAGGACCACGCCCAGCGAACTGTTCTTGTTCTTCTCGATGGCGAACATCAGGCCAAAGGCGCCAATCAGGAAGATGCCCGCCGACAAGCCGGGGCTGGCCATCATGACCTGGTTTATGCCCGTGTACAGACCCACCGCCGCACCCAGCACGGTCGGGATCAATGACAGCGCCAGCAGCCAGTAGGTGTTGCGCAGGACTTGATTGCGGACGACTTCGCCCGGGGCGCCGGCCAGGGTGCCGGAGCGGTTAAATGGTGAAGGACGGTACTGATTCATGATGGACGGCTCCTGTGTACGGCAAACGCAAGGGTTGCCCCAAGTACTTAGAGAGATAGGATACCTTACAGTTCCCTGAAAAATCTACTTATCTGGGAAATTCGGGGCTGATCAGTCGAGTCTTACCCTATATGAGGGCATCCATCCCTTAGACAAGGCATGCCGATGCAAGTTTTGCGACTTCTCGGGGCAGCACGCATCTTACAGGCGTAGCGCCGCGGCAAGTCCGCTCTCAGGGAAAGTCTGGATACGTTGACGGCCTACGGCCCGCGTTCTGATCAGCCCGGCCGCACCTGGCGCACCGCGCGGTCAATAAGGGCGGGCAGTTCCGCCTCCAGCCGGCTGCGCAGGTCGGCGGCTGCGTCCTCTACCGCCTGATTCAGCGCCTGCTCCAGTTCCGCTTGCAGCGCGGCTCTGAGGACGGTCAGCGTTGGATCAGCGCTGCCCGTCGACGCGGGTACTGCGTGCTGCGGGCCGGCGGCATCTGCGATGCTCGGCTCGGCCGGCATGTCGGGATGGGCGGCTACGTCCGTCAGGACAGGAAAGTCGTCATCCGAGGGGCCCACCGGCGCTTCGTACGCCGTTCCCAGAGACGGTTCGGCGCGTTGCGTGAGGGTAGGAATCCCGGGATCCGTGTACTGCGGCATAGAGTGCTCCTGCTTGGCTTAAGCCAGACGTCCGGCCAGATCGTGGGCATGCAACGTATGTCCGGCGGCCTGGTAGGCACGCCAGCGTTGACGCGCGTTCTGGACATCCGAAGGTTCGGTGGTCACGATCTCGAGTAAGCGGGGAAACGCCTCGTAGCCCGGCGGGCACTCGTCGTCGAGGTTCATGAGCCAACGCGCGTCGGCGGCATCCGCTGCGTCCGCCACGGGCGTTGCTGCGGTCAGCACAATGGGCGTGACCGCCGCGAGCGGGTCCGTGGCCAGCACATGAGGCACGAACGCGACGTCGTCAAAAGCCCAGAGCAATCGGTCGAACGCCGTGAGGCGGGCGCCTTCACTGCAATATACCACCAGCCGCTGGCCTGCCTGATAACGCTTGCGCGCCACCTGGCAGGCCGCGCGCAGCCGGTCGTTGGCCCCAAAGGCGAAATCAATTCGCGTCATGGGCCCACACGCGCGGGCAAATGCCGGTCAGGGCATTGCAACTCCCACATGATCAGGCCTGATCCAGCAGGAATTGCATCAGTAGCGGCACCGGACGGCCGGTCGCGCCCTTGTCCTTGCCACCGCGCCACGCCGTGCCGGCGATGTCCAGGTGCGCCCAACGATAGGCTTTGGTGAAGCGCGACAGGAAGCAAGCCGCCGTCACCGATCCGGCCGGGGGGCCACCGATGTTGGCGATGTCGGCGAAATTCGACTTCAGCTGTTCCTGGTAGGCATCGTCCATGGGCATGCGCCAGGCGGTGTCGAGCGACTGTTTGCCAGCGGCCAGCAACGCGTCGGCCAGGCTGTCATCGGTCGAGAAGAGGCCCGTGTTCACGTGGCCCAGCGCCACTACGCACGCGCCCGTGAGCGTGGCGATGTCGATGACGGCCGAGGGCTTGAAGCGCTCGGCGTAGGTCAGCGCGTCGCACAGGACCAGGCGGCCTTCGGCGTCGGTGTTCAGGATCTCGATGGTCTGCCCGGACATGCTGGTCACGACGTCGCCGGGTTTGTTGGCCTTGCCGCTGGGCAAGTTCTCGCAAGCCGGGATGAGACCCACGACCTCCACGGGCAGCTCCAATTCCGCCAGCGCGCGGAACGTGCCAAGTACGCTGGCCGCGCCGCACATGTCGTATTTCATCTCGTCCATGGTCGCCGCCGGCTTGAGCGAAATACCGCCCGCATCGAATGTGATGCCTTTGCCGACTAGCACAACCGGACCGGTCTTGGCCTTTTTGGCAGCCTTGATCTGATGGCGCAGCACGATAAAGCGCAGTGGTTCCTCGGACCCACGGGCCACGGACAGGAACGAACCCATGCCCAACGCCTCGACTTGCTTACGGTCGAGCACTTCGGCCTTCAGCGAGGGGAACTCGCGGGCCAGTTTCTTGGCCGTATCGCCGAGATAGGTGGGGGTGCAGACATTGCCGGGTAAGTTGCCCAGCGTGCGGGTCAGGTCCATGCCGCGAGCGATAGCGGCGCCTTCGCGCAGGCCTTGCTGCGCGGCCGCGACATCGGCGCGCTCGACGACTTGTACGATCTTCTTGAGTTTCGGACGATCGTCGCGGTCGGGCGAGCCAAACGTGGCGTCATAGTGGTAGGTCGCAGCGCCGGCGGCAATGGCAGCGGCGCGAGCGCGTGCGCGTAGATCGACGCCTTCGATCGCAATCGCGGCCAGCGTCGACACGCCTTCGGTGATCCGAGCGCTGACGCAGACGGAGGCGAAGGCCTGTTCGGCCTTGGCATGCGCGCGCGCGTTGTATTCGTTTTGCTTACCCAGGCCGACCAACACGACACGTTGCGCGGTCACGCCGGGCAGGGCGCGCAGCACCAGCGTGTTGCCGGGCCGGCCACGAAACTCGGTTTTGACGATATTGCGCAACGCCTGGTTGCTGGCGCGATCGATGACATCTGCGGCGGGGCTGAGTTCGCCATCGGCAAAGACGCCAACCGCCAATGCGGCCGTCTTGATTTGGTGCGGGGAAGCGGTGGTCTGTGTGCTAAATTCCATGAAGGATTCCCGTGTGCGTGGTGCAGTGCGGTTGATTATCCCGCATATTCTCACATGTCTTTATTTAAACGGTCTGTCGTCACTGAAATCACCAGCCACGCTGGGGTCGTGTTTTCCACCTTGATTGTCGTCTGGCTGAGCGTGCTGCTGGTCCGGCTTTTGGGTGAGGCCGCCGGTGGCTCTATTGGCGCGGACGTCGTATTCGGACTTGCTGCTTTCTCTACCATTACCGCGCTGCCGACGGTATTGGCGGTGTCGCTGTTCATCGCCGTATTGACGACTGTCACGCGCAATTATCGCGAGTCTGAAATGGTGGTGTGGTTTGCCAGCGGACTGTCGTTGGCGGACTGGTTGCGTCCTGTGCTGCGGGTCGCGGTGCCGGTGGCAATTGTGGTGGCGTTTCTGACCTTGGGTGCATCGCCTTGGGCATATCGCCAGATCGCGGAATATCGCGAACGGTTCGAACAACGCTCGGACCTGTCAAAAGTCGCCGCCGGTCAATTTGCCGAGTCCAACGATGGCCAGCGCGTGTTTTTTGCGGAGGCGCCGACCTCCAAGGATCACGAGTTGGGCAATGTATTTGCCCGCGAAACGGGTCCAGAGTGGCATAGCGTCATGACTGCTGACAATGCACGCATCCAGACCGAACCCAATGGTGACCGGTTCCTGGTGCTCGGCAGCGGCCATCGCTACGACTTAAAACCTGGCACTCCCGAAATTCGGTTGGTCGATTTCGATCAGTATGGGGTGCGCTTGGAGAGCAAATCGGGCGACCCGATGGCCGAGGCTCGCGCAGCGGCAGAGCGATCCAGCAAGGCGCGGCCGACATTGCAGCTGGTGGCTGACGATACGGACAGCGCCTGGGCACAGATCATGTGGCGAATTTCCCTGCCGATCGCGGCGTTGAATCTGGCTTTGTTGGCCGTGCCATTAGGCGCCGTCAATCCGCGTCTCGGGCGCTCGGGCGATTTGTTGATCGCCGGGCTGGTGGGCCTGCTTTATATGAATCTGATGAATCTCTCCAGAGCCTGGATCAGTAGCGGCAAGCTGCCGTTCAGCGTGGGGGTGTGGGCGATTCATGCCGTGGTGTTCGCGTTTGCCATGTATTTGTTATGGCGGCGTTTGCGGGTAAAGGCACCCAAAGACGCGTAATTCCCAGGGTTGCCGGATGAAGATCGCCCCTCTACACTAGGTCGTCGGACCGACGGTGCATAGGGTCCGCGACGATCATAATAATCACCGGAGACAACCATCATGACACGCTACGCTCGCGGCTTGGCCGCTGGTTGGTGTTTGGGCGCGATTTGTTGCGGTTCAGCTTGGGCGGCCGATAAGCCGCCGGTCAAGATCGGGGTGCTGACGGATATGTCAGGCACGTACGCCGCGATGGGCGGACCAGGGTCTGTCGCCGCTGCTCAGATGGCGATTGACGATTGTCTGGCCGCCGAATGCAAAGGCATGAAAATCGAGCTTGTCTCGGCCGACAATCAGAATAAAGCGGATGTGGGCGCGGCTCGCGCGCGCGAATGGTTTGATCGGGACGGTGTCACGGCGATTGCCGACCTGACGAACTCGGCCGTGGCGCTGGCGGTGCAGGGCATTGCGCGCGAAAAAGACAAAGTCGTGATGTTCTCGGGTCCGGCAACCACGGCGCTGACCAATAAAGAATGCTCGCCGGTCGGTTTTCATTGGATGTTCGACACCTATTCCCAATCCGCCGGCGGCGCCAAAGCGACGGTACGCGCGGGCGGCAAGTCCTGGTATTTCATCACCGTGGATTATGCATTTGGCCATTCACTGGAAGCCGATACGGCCAAAGCCGTTAAAGCGCTGGGCGGAACCGTGGCGGGCTCGGTGCGCCATCCCTTGAACGCGCCGGATTTCGCCTCGTACCTGCTGCAAGCGCAAAGCTCCAAGGCCCAGGTCGTGGCCTTGGCCAACGGCGGACAAGACACGGTCAATGCGGTCAAACAGGCGCGCGAATTCGGCATCGTCGAAGGCGGCCAGCGATTGGTGTCGCTGCTGATTTTCCTCTCGGATCTGCGGGCATTGGGGTTGGACAATGCGCAGGGTCTTTCGTATGTCGACGGTTTCTATTGGGACTATGACGACGCCACGCGCGACTGGTCGGCGCGGTTCGAGAAAGCCTTTCGCGGCTTGAAGCCGACCATGACGCAGGCGGGCGTGTATTCGAGCGTGCTGCACTATCTGCGCGCCGTGGCCGCCACGGGTAGCACGCAAGGCAAAGTCGTCGCCGACAAGATGCGCGAGTTGCCGATCCAGGACCCGATTATGCGCAACGCCAGCATCCGTCCCGACGGGCGTGTGATCCACGACATGTACTTGTACGAGGTGAAGAAACCCGACGAGTCCAAAGGCGGGTGGGACTATTCGAAGCTCATCGCCACCATTCCAGCGGCCGAGGCATTCCAGCCGCTGTCGGAATCGACTTGTCCATTACTTAAGCAGTAAATCGCTGTTGATACGGCGGCGCGTTCGCCAGCCCATGCACGTGACGAGCGCTGTCGCCGTAGACCGGTATCACTGACCGGCATCCCGCCGGCATGGTGTTTCCTTCTCCCATAAGGAGCCAGTATGAGTGAAGTCCCCCGCGTACCGCTATTGATCGATGGCCAACTCGTGCAGTCGCAGACCAGCGAATGGCGCGATGTCATCAATCCGGCGACCCAAGAAGTCGTAGCGCGTGTGCCATTCGCCACGCGTGATGAGCTGGACCGGGCCGTAGCCAGTGCCAAAGCAGCATTTCAGACCTGGCGCAACAGCGGGCAAGGTACCCGCATGCGCGTCATGCTGAAGTTGCAGGAGCTGCTGCGCGCGAATACGACCAAATTAGCGGAAATGATCACCCGCGAGCATGGCAAAACCTTGCCGGATGCCGAAGGCGAAGTCGGGCGCGGCCTGGAAGTGGTCGAACATGCCTGCTCGATCGCTTCATTGCAGCTGGGCGAATACGCCGAGAATGCCGCGGGCGGCATCGATGTGTACACGCTGATCCAGCCGCTGGGGGTGTGCGCGGGCATCACCGCGTTTAATTTCCCGGTGATGTTGCCGTGCTTTATGTTCCCGATTGCCGTGGCCTGCGGAAACACGTTCGTGCTCAAGCCGTCCGAGCAGGACCCCACCTCGTCGCTGTTTCTCGCGCAACTCGCGCTGGAAGCCGGATTGCCGCCGGGTGTGTTGAACGTCGTGCATGGCGGCCCGGAGATCGCTAACGCGATTTGCGAACATCCCGATATCAAGGCGATTTCGTTCATCGGGTCCACGCGCGTGGGCACCGAGATCTATCGGCGCGCTTCGGATGCGGGCAAGCGTTGTCAGGCCATGATGGGCGCGAAAAACCACTGCGTGATCTTGCCGGATGCGGATCCGGAGGTCGCGTTGAACCAACTGCTGGGCGCGGCGTTCGGCGCGGCCGGGCAGCGCTGCATGGCCGCCTCGGTCGCCGTGCTGGTGGGCGAGGCGCGCAACTGGCTGCCTGATTTTGTCGAGCGCGCGAAGAAGCTGAAAGTCAATGCCGGCACGGACCGCGACGCCGATCTGGGGCCGCTGGTATCGCCGCAAGCCAGAAAGCGCGTGGAAAGCCTGATTCAGCAAGGTATAGAGGAGGGCGCCAAGCTGCTGCTAGATGGGCGCAATCCAACGATCGCGGGATTCGAACAAGGCAATTTCGTCGGACCCACGGTATTCGACGGTGTGACCGAAAACATGACCGTCTATAAAGAGGAGATTTTTGGACCGGTTCTGTGCGTGGTCGGGGTCGAAACCTTGGAAGAGGCGGTGGCGTTTATCAACCGCAATCCGAACGGAAACGGCGTGGCGCTGTTTACTCAGGATGGCGGCGCGGCGCGTTATTTCCAGAACAATATCGATGTCGGGCAGGTGGGCATCAATATTCCCATTCCGGTGCCGGTCGCTTGGTTCAGCTTCACGGGTTCGCGAGGATCCAAACTGGGTGACCTGGGGCCCAATGGCAAACAGGCCGTGCAGTTCTGGACGCAAACCAAGACGGTTACGGCGCGCTGGTCCGCGCATGGCCGGACGGTGAATACGACCATTTCTATGCGTTGAACGAAGAGGGTGCCCACGCAGCGCAGGCCGCAAGAAGCCATGCGCTTGCCTGCGCGGGCGCGTGGCGTCTACCCTATTCGGCAGGGCGCGCTTGCCCTAAATTTACAAATGCCAATAAGTAATATAAATCGCCTTCTATATTACCTATAATGGTTCCGACATATACGGGGCCATCATGAATCTTCAGCAGTTTCGCTTTGTGCGAGAAACGATACGCCGCGACTTCAATCTGACGGAAGCCGCGCGTATGTTGTACACCTCTCAACCCGGGGTGTCTAAAGCGATCATTGAGTTTGAGGACGAGCTCGGTATCAAGATCTTCGAGCGTCATGGCAAGCGCATCAAGGGCCTGACCAAGCCCGGTTTAGCCGTGTCGCAGGTGATCGACCGCATCATGCGCGAAGTCGATAACCTGAAAAAAGTCAGCGACGAATTCGCGCGCCGGGATGAAGGCGGGCTGGTGATTGCCTGCACCCACACTCAGGCCCGGTATCTATTGCCGCGTGTCATCCCCGCGTTTCGACAGCAGTTTCCGAAAGTCCACCTGTCGTTGGCCGAGGGTAGCCCCGCTCAATTGGCCGAGATGGTGCTGCATGAACAGGCGGATCTGGCATTGGCGACCGAGTCGCTCGCGCTCACGCCTGGGCTGGCTACCTTGCCGGTCTACACCTGGGAGCATACGGTGGTGGTGCGGCCGGACCATCCCTTGGCGGATCTGACCTCCAGCGAGGCGCGCAACATCACGCTGACGCAACTGGCCGAATATCCCATCGTCACGTACGATCGCGCATTTACCGGCCGCAGCACCATCGACGAGGTTTTTGCGAGCCAGAGCGTACATCCCGATATCGTGCTGGAGGCCATTGACGCCGACGTGATCAAAACTTATGTGGATGTGGGCTTGGGCATCGGCATTATCGCGGGCGTGGCCTATGATCCGCGCCGCGATGGCAACCTGGTTGGACTGCCGGTGGGACACCTCTTTGGCACGCATACCACCCGCGTGGGCGTGAAGGCGGGGGTTTTTCTGCGCGATTATGTCTACACGTTCCTGGAAATGATGGCCCCGGCGTTGACGCGCGAGGTGGTGACGGAGGCCGTGCAGAGTCGACGCCCTTAGTGCAGGCGTGGCGGATAGCGAATGGCGATTTCTTGACCCGGCGCAAAGCCGGGTTTTTTCATGTCCTTCAATATACGGCAGACGGCATGGTGTGGGCTTCGGCCGGCAAGTCGGTCCGGAACTCCCGCATGCCGCTATCCCAATGGCAGACCTGATTGAATAATTAAATAAGAACCGATCTCATTTAAGTTGCCCAAAATAATGGGAATCATTATCATTAACACCAATCGTTTAAACCTCTGGAGTGATGATCATGACAGCAGCGCTAAGTGCGGTGGTGGTAGGCGCGGACCGGCTGGGAAATATTCCGGATCTGCTTAAAGGCCACAATATTTCAATCACGCATCACATCAGTGGGCGCGACCCGTCGCATCAGAAGAAAACCTTGCAATTACCCTCGGGGACGCAACTGGTTATTTTGCTGACGGATTTTCTGGGCCATAACGTCATGAAGACGTTTCGCAATGCGGCGCAGCGTGGGGGAATCCGAGTCGTGGCGTGCCGGCGCTCGGTATGTAGCATGCAACAGGCGCTGCAGCAGTGCGGCCTTTGCGGCAGGCACTGCGGGACCGCGGGTTAACGTCTGGCGGAACCGGCCGCAGCGACGTAGTTACCGTCCAAGCGGCGCGCGCCGTTATAGCGTTTGGACCAATAGGCCATGGTCATGCTTTCAATACGCACCGCGCCGCCGGCGCTGGGCGAATGCACGAAACGGTTTTCGCCTAAATAGATGCCGACGTGGGAATAGCGGCGGCCCAGCGTGTTGAAAAACACCAGATCCCCAGGCTGCAGCTGCTTTTTGTCGACGTTCGCGCCAATCGAGGCAATGGCGGCCGCGTTACGCGGTAATTTCAAGCCGAGCGCGCGCTGGGCGGTGTAGGCCACGAAGCCACTGCAGTCAAACCCCGTCTCGGGCGATGAGCCGCCATATCGATAGCGAATGCCGATGAGCTCCAGCGCCTCGTCGATCAGTGCGTTGCTTGCCCCTGCCATTGCCACTGGCTGACGCGAGATACCGTGCTTGCCAGCGCTCTTGGTCAGTGCGCCTATTGGATCGTTTGATAACGAGGCGAGCGCGATATCTTGGTCATCGATGATGAACACATCAGCGCTCTGGCGCGGCGCCGCGCAACCTGCCAACACCAGGCAGCAAGCGGCAATCATCAGACCCGGGATACGGAAACTAAAGACTTCGCAAGGCGTGGGGTTCGCGCGCGTCATAGATACGTTATGAGCTGGAAGACCGCCGGTTGGCGATAGAGGGTTGGCATTGAAGTGCAGCGATTCTATCAAACACTCACACCTCGTCATCCCTGTTACAGCGCCTTAGGGCCGCATTTCAGACGGATTCGCAGGCCAAATGGGTTGGAGAGGCCCGGTATTGCTGGCTTTGCGGGAAATTCATCTTTTTTCTAGGGGATTTCCCGAGGGGGGCCGCGAAAGACTGATGCAAGCTTCGCTCGCGACAATAAGATCTGGAAAAAATAAGTCGCATCGTCGCTGACGACCGCACATACCGGAGACAAACCATGCAACAGACCCGCGAGTTTCACCGCCGCTCGATCACGGACCGCGATGCCTTCTGGCGTGAGCAAGCGGAGCGTGTACATTGGGAAACGCCATTTGCCGAGGTGCTGGATTTTTCTCGGCCGCCTTTCGCTCGCTGGTTTGTCGGGGGGCAGACGAATCTGTGTTTCAACGCGGTCGACCGGTGGGTCGAGTCGCAAGGCGAGCAGCCCGCGCTGATCTGGGTGTCCACCGAGGTCGATCAGGAAATCACCTACACGCGCCGACAACTGTTCGACGAGGTCAACGCGGTGGCCGCGATGCTGCGCGAGCAGGGCGTGGGCCGGGGCGATCGTGTGCTGCTTTATATGCCGATGGTGCCGCAGGCGGTGTTCACGATGTTGGCGTGCGCGCGTTTGGGCGCGGTGCATTCCGTGGTGTTCGGCGGGTTTGCGTCGGTGAATCTGGCGCAGCGCATCGATGACGCCACACCCAAGGTGATTGTGTCGGCCGACGCGGGCTCGCGCGCCGGCAAGGTGGTGCCGTATAAGCCACTGCTCGACAAGGCCTTGAGCCTGTGCGCCCATCCTCCCAAGTCGGTGATCGTATTGAACCGGGGCCTCGCGCCTTGCGGTCTGGAGCCGCGGCGTGATCTCGATTACCAGGCGCTGCGCGAACGTCACGAAGGCGCACGGGTGCCAGTGCAATGGCTGGAGTCGGCGGAACCCAGCTACATCCTTTATACGTCGGGCACTACGGGCAAGCCCAAAGGCGTGCAACGCGATGTTGGCGGCTACGCCGTGGCGCTGGCCGCATCGATGGAGTATTTGTTCGACGGCAAGCCGGGCGATACCTTTTTCTGTACCAGCGATATTGGCTGGGTCGTGGGGCACTCCTATATCGTGTATGGGCCCTTGATTGGCGGGCAGGCGACGATTTTGTACGAGGGCACACCGGTGCGGCCCGATGGCGCGATCCTGTGGAAATTGGTCGAGCAGCATCGTGTCAACACCTTGTTTTCGGCGCCGACGGCAGTTCGCGTGCTCAAGCGGCAAGCGCCGGAATTGCTATCCCGACATGATCTTTCAACGCTGCGCGCCGTCTATCTGGCGGGAGAGCCGCTGGACGAGCCTACCGCGCAATGGATTTCGGAAGGACTGGGCAAGCCCATCATCGACAACTACTGGCAGACAGAATCAGGCTGGCCGATTCTGTCCGCGCAACCAGGGGTCGAACGCGTAGCGACACGATTGGGCAGCCCGTCGTTTCCCGTCTATGGCTTCGATGCGCGCATTGTCAGCGAGCAGACGGGCGAGGACCTCCCCGCCGGCGAGAAAGGCGTGGTGGCCATCGTGCCGCCACTGCCGCCGGGCGCCATGTCGACGATCTGGGGCGATGACCATCGTTTTGTGCAGACCTACTTTACGTCGATTCCTGGGCGGCAGCTGTATTCGACTTTCGATTGGGGGCGCGTGGACGAAGATGGCTATTGGTTCATCCTCGGGCGGACCGATGATGTGATCAACGTGGCTGGCCACCGACTGGGCACGCGCGAGATCGAGGAGTCCATCAACAGTCATAGTGGCATCGCGGAATGCGCGGTGGTGGGGGTGGCCGACAGCTTGAAGGGACAGGTCGCCATGGCGTTTGCTGTGTTGAAAAATCCCGCGCTCGCCGAGCGTCCCGAGGACGCGCGCGCGGTGGAAGGCGATATCATGCGCGTAGTCGAGGATCAGCTGGGCGCGGTAGCGCGTCCGGCCCGTATCCGGTTCGTGGCGGCTTTGCCCAAGACGCGTTCGGGCAAGGTGCTGCGGCGTGCGATTGTCGCGATCTGCGAAGGTCGCGACCCCGGTGATCTCACCACCATCGAAGACCCTTCGTCCCTTGAACAAATAAAGGATGCATTGCAATGAAAAGCAAACCCGTGTTGACCGCCGAAGACGTGAAGAAAATACTGGCCGCTGCTGAGGCGCATGCAGTAAAGAACAGCTGGGCAGTGACCATTGCGGTGGTCGACGATGGGGGGCATGCATTAGGCATGTTGCGCCTGGATGGCGCGCCGCCGGTGTCCAGCCATATCGCACCCGCCAAAGCCAAGACAGCGGCGTTGGGCCGTCGCGAGTCGAGCACGTACGAGGAGCTCATCAACAAGGGGCGTGTGGCATTTCTGTCGGCGCCCTTGCTGGAAGGCATGCTCGAAGGCGGTGTGCCCGTCGTGGCCGAAGGCGAGGTGGTCGGCGCGGTGGGCGTCTCGGGCGTGAAGTCGAACGAGGATGTGGAAATCGCCCGCGCCGGGATCGCGGCCCTGGGTCTGTAATGTCTGGCGGCGCGGGAGGTGTGTTTTGACGACCGCAAATCGTGACGCACCGGCGGCGCCGCCCTCGAGTGCACTGGAGAGGCCCGGGCTCGCACCGGGCGCGTTGAATCCCGGCGTACAACGCCGGGAGGTCTGGGCTTGGGCGATGTATGACTTCGCCAACTCGGGCTATACCACCGTGATTCTCACGACGGTATTCAGTACTTACTTCGTGAGCGTGGTGGGGCAGCGTGCGCCTTGGGCGACATTGGCCTGGACGGCGGCGCTGTCATTGTCTTATCTGCTTATCATGCTGACCATGCCCGGACTCGGGGCGCGGGCAGATGCGCGCGCGGCCAAGCGCCGTCTGCTCTACACCAGCACACTGGGCTGTGTGGCCGCCACGCTGGTGTTAACACAGGCCGGGCCCGGCGATGTGTGGCTGGCGCTCGCCGCTTTGGCGATCTCGAATTATTGCTACTGCATAGGCGAATCGGTTGTGGCGGCGTTTCTGCCCGAACTCGCGCGGCCCGATGCGTTGGGCCGTGTCTCCGGATGGGGATGGAGCTTTGGATATTGCGGCGGCATGCTGACGTTGGGCTTATCCCTGGCGGCCGTGACGGTTGGGGAATCACGTGGACTGGCGGCCACTGAATATGTGCCCTGGGTGATCGTCATCACCAGCACGGTGTTTGCGCTGGCCGCCTTGCCGTCGTTTTTTATGTTGCGCGAACGCGCGGTGCCGCATACGGAAAGCTTGAAAAGCCCCGGCATGCTTAGCCGCCTGGCAGCCGAATGGCGTGACACGGGGGTGCATTATCCCGAGTTTCGCCGGCTATTGATGTGTGGGGCCTGTTATCAGGCGGGTATCGCGGTGGTCGTGACCTTGGCCGCAGTGTATGCGGATCAGGTGATGGGGTTCACCATGTCGCAGATCATGCTGCTGGTGTTTACCGTCAATATCGGCGCGGCTATAGGCGCGTTCAGCTTTGGCTATGTCCAGGATCGTATTGGACATAAGCGCGCGCTGGCGCTGACTTTGGTTGGCTGGATCGTGATGGTCCTGGTCGCCTATTCGGCGGTGACCGTGCCGGTGTTCTGGGTGGCGGCCACGCTGGCGGGGTTGTGTATGGGCACCAGCCAGAGCGCGGGGCGCGCCATGGTGGGGGCATTTGCGCCCGCGAAGCGCCTGGCCGAGTTCTTCGCGTTATGGACTTTTGCGGTGCAACTGGCGGCCGTGGTGGGCCCATTGACCTATGGGTTGGTCACTTGGTTGACGATGGGCAACCACCGCTTGGCCATCCTGGTGACGGGGGTGTTCTTTGTGTTGGGGTTGCTGCTATTGGCGCGCGTCGATATGCAGCGTGGCATCGCGAGACGGTTGACCTAGCAACCATGCTGCGCTGCGAAAAAAGGCGGCGTTTCCGGCTGGTATCCTAACGCTATACAGCCTTGGCAATGCGGTGACGTCGCGGCCGGCCGATAACTGGCCGCCGCGTAAGGTGCCCGTAAGAGCACGGCGATACGGTTCCGTATCGATGACGCTCTTCCATTCGAATTATTAGCAATCCGGAGACTTTCATGTCCAACAATATCGAGTCCGTCCTGGTCGAAACGCGCGTATTCCCGCCGCCGGAGCCGGCGAAAAAGGGCGCGCGGGTCGATAGCATGGAAGCTTATCGCGCCCTTTGCCAGGAGGTCGAGCAAGACCATGACGGCTTCTGGACGCGCCATGCCAACGAGAATCTGCAATGGACCAAGCCTTTTACGCAGGTGCTAGACGAATCGAATGCACCGTTTTATCGCTGGTTCGGTGATGGCGAACTGAATGTCTCGGCCAATTGCCTGGATGTGCATTTGACCAATGGCAATGCCGACAAGACGGCGATTATTTTCGAGGCCGATGACGGCACGGTCACCAAGGTGACCTATCGCGAACTGCTGGCTCGCGTTTGCCGCTTTGCCAACGGGCTGAAGTCGCTGGGCTACAAGAAAGGCGACCGCGCCATTATCTATCTGCCCATGTCGATTGAGGCAGTCGTGGCGATGCAGGCTTGCGCGCGCCTGGGGGTGACGCATTCCGTGGTGTTTGGCGGCTTTTCCTCCAAGAGCTTGCAGGAACGCATTTGTGATGTTGGCGCTTCGTTGGTGATCACGGCGGATGCGCAGATCCGTGGCGGCAAAACGATACCGCTGAAGCCCGCGGTCGATGATGCGATCGCGATGGGCGGATGCGAGGCGGTGAACAAGGTCATCGTGTATCGCCGCACGGGTGGCGATGTGGCGTGGACCGAGGGTCGCGATGTCTGGCTGCACGATGTCGTGAGCGAACAGGCCGACACATGCGAGCCTGTGCCGGTCAATGCCGAGCACCCGCTCTTTATCCTCTACACCTCGGGTTCGACTGGCAAACCCAAGGGCGTGCAGCATTCGTCCGCGGGCTATCTGCTGTGGGCGAAGATGACGGTGAAGTGGACCTTCGACGCGCGCGAGAATGATGTCTATTGGTGCACCGCGGACGTGGGCTGGATCACGGGTCACAGCTACATCACGTATGGACCCCTGGCCGCGGGCTTGACGCAGGTGGTCTTCGAAGGCGTGCCCACGTATCCCGATGCGGGCCGTTTCTGGGACATGATCGCGCGTCACAAGGTGACGACTTTCTATACCGCGCCTACCGCGATCCGTTCGCTGATCAAGGCTTCGGAGGCTACGCCGTCCACGCATCCGCGTAACTATGATTTGTCCAGCCTGCGCTTGATCGGCACGGTGGGCGAGCCTATTAATCCCGAAGCCTGGATGTGGTATCACAAGAACGTCGGGCAGGAGCGTTGCCCGATTGTAGATACGTGGTGGCAAACCGAGACGGGCGGGCACATGATCAATCCCTTGCCCGGCGCGACACCGACTAAGCCGGGGTCATGCACTTTGCCACTGCCGGGTATTGCCGCTGCCATCGTGGACGAAACGGGTAACGAAGTGGAGCCGGGCAATGGTGGATTCCTCGCGATCAAGCGTCCGTGGCCATCCATGATCCGTACGATCTGGGGCGATCCGGAGCGCTTCAAGAAGAGCTATTTCCCGCCCGAGCTCAATGGCTGCTATCTGGCCGGAGACGGCGCGCAGCGCGATGCCGATGGCTATTTCTGGATCATGGGTCGTATCGATGACGTGCTGAACGTGTCCGGTCACCGCTTGGGTACGATGGAAGTCGAATCGGCGCTGGTCGCGCATGAATTGGTGGCCGAGGCCGCGGTCGTCGGCCGACCAGACGATACGACGGGCGAGGCCGTGGTCGCGTTCGTGGTGCTAAAGGGCGCGCGCCCGGAAGGCGAACAGGCGCAAGCCATCGCGAAGCAATTGCGCGACTGGGTGGGCAAGGAGATCGGCCCGATCGCCAAGCCCAAGGACATTCGTTTCGGTGACAACCTGCCTAAGACGCGTTCGGGCAAGATCATGCGCCGATTGCTGCGCGTGGTAGCCAAGGGCGAGGAAGTTACTCAGGACGTGTCCACGCTGGAAAACCCGGCGATTCTCGAGCAGCTCGCCAAACCGGTGTGACCAGTGACCCGTGCGCGCCTATGCCATCCCTAGCACGGCATACGCGCGCGGCTCGGTGTGATTGGGCCCTCTATGGTGATCGCCCAGGCTAGGTGGATGAATGCCCGTTTCCATCAAGGAACGGGCATTTTTATTTTAGGGATAGATAGTCGTGGGTAGCAGCTTCGATCGAAAAGGCTTGGTGTTGTTGGTCGCCACGATCGTCGCGTGGGCGGGTAGTTGGATCGCGATGAAGGTGATGGTGCCGTATATGGGGGCGTTTCAGATCACCGCCTCGCGATTTTTATTAGGGGCGGCCTCGCTGTTTGCCGTGCTGCTCGTCACGGGCCGTCCGCTGGGCATACCGCCATGGAAGATGACCCTATCGATTGGCGTCACGCAGACGGCGGGTTTCCAGGTGCTGGTCCAGCTGGCGTTAACGCAGGGTGGCGTGGGAAAGGTCGCCGGCCTGGCCTACACGATGCCGTTCTGGGTCATTATTTTTGCGTGGATGATACTGGGGGAGCGGCCGGGGGCGCGTCAAGGCGTCGCGTTCGGGTTCGCCGCCGCTGGCCTGATTTGCTTTTTGGAGCCGTGGCATGGCCTGGGCAACTGGTTGTCGGCGACCTTGGCGGTCGGGGCCGGATTGAGCTGGGGGCTGGGCACCGTGCTGTCCAAACGGATGTTTGATCGGTATGCGCCCGACGTCATGACGTTCACGGCCTGGCAATTGTTGTTGGGCGGCCTGGCCGCGATGCCCGCCGCGATCTGGGTGCCGCAGCCGCCGGTCCTGTGGGGATGGCCGCTGACCTTGGCCTTGCTCTATTCGGCGTTGATCGCCACGGCGGCAGCCTGGTTGTTGTGGTTGTTGGTATTACAGCGACTGCCGGCCTCGATTGCCGGGCTTTCCAGTCTGGGGGTTCCGCTGGTTGCGACTTTCCTGGCGTGGCTATTGTTAAACGAGTATCCCACGTGGTCCGAGATTTCTGGCCTTGCCTTGATTATGATTGGCTTGGTCGTGGTCAGCCGTAAAGGTCGCGCTGACGGCCGATAATATTGGCCCGAGCAATAACGCACGTGGCTGGTTCCTTCTGGAGCAACTGATGATCGATTTGCGCAGTGATACCGTCACGCGCCCGACGCCGGCGATGATGCAGGCGATGGCGAACGCCGCTGTCGGCGATGATGTGATGGGCGATGATCCCACCGTGCAACGCTTGCAGCAGACATTGGCCGAGCGCGTGGGCAAGGAAGCAGGCCTGTTTTTCCCCTCGGGGACGCAGAGTAATCTGGCAGCGCTGATGGCGCATTGCGGGCGCGGCGATGAATACCTGGTTGGCCAACTCGCACATACCTATAAGTACGAGGGCGGCGGCGCCGCGGTGTTGGGCAGTATTCAACCGCAGCCAATCGAGCACGCCTTGGATGGGACGCTACCTCTGGAAAAGTTACGCGCGGCCGTCAAGCCTAGAGGCGATCCGCACTTCGCGCGCACGCGATTGCTGGCGCTGGAGAACACGTTTCAAGGCAAAGTGATTCCTGCCGACTATATCGAGGACGCTGCGGCTTTCGCGCGTGAGCATGGATTAGGTTTGCATCTGGATGGTGCGCGCGTATTCAACGCATCGGTCGCCTCGGGCCGGGCAGTGCATGAAGTGTGTGAGCCATTCGACAGCGTGTCGGTGTGTTTCTCCAAAGGCCTGGGCGCGCCAGTCGGATCGGTGCTCGTGGGCTCCAAGGCAATCATTGACGAAGCGCGCCGTTGGCGGAAGGTGCTGGGCGGCGGCATGCGCCAGTCTGGGGTGCTCGCGGCGGCGTGTCTGTATGCGCTGGAGCATCATGTGGACCGTCTGGCGCAGGATCATGAGAGCGCGGCCATGTTGGCGGAGGGCTTGCGCGAAATCGATGCGGTCAACGTGCTGGCGCAGGATACGAATATGGTGTTTGCCGAGTTTCCGGCGGCGCATAGCGACAAGCTCTCTGCCGATCTGCGCAAGCAGGGCATCATGATCCGCGCGGTTTATGGCGGTGCGACGCGGATGGTCACGCATCTGGATGTCACGCCTGACGATATCCGCCGCGTGGTGGCGGCCGTCAAAGGCTATTTCGCCAGCTGCTGAATGTGCCTAGCGCAGTAGCGCGGCGTAACCTTCGCGAGCATCGGGCCAGCGCGGTGTCCAGCCGCTTGCGCGCAGGCGGGCATTGCTTAGCCGTTTGCTGCCGATGTTCGCGGGTGCCGGCCCATCGGCGGGCTCTGGCGCGGCAATTAGCCGCGCCAGATGCGTATAGAGCGTATGTAAGGGCAGGGGGGTATTGTCGCAACCCAGATAAATAGGATCTGGGTCAGGCAATGTCAGCAGATGATCCACGGCGGCGGCCGCATCATCGATGTGAATCCGGTTTGCCCAGTGCGCCGGATGGCGGGGCGCTCGCGCGGTACCGGCGCGTAAACGTTCGATCAGTTGTAGACGGCCTGGTCCGTATAAGCCGGATAAGCGAAGGCTGATCGTCGTGCAGGGCAGATCAAACAGCGCTTGTTCGGCTTGCAGCAATATGCGGCCGTTAAAACCCATGGGAGCGGGCGGCGTCGATTCGTCGATCCATTCACCATGATGATCGCCATATACCGCACTGGATGAGACGAACAGTACGCGAGTCAGTGACGTCGTGTCTAAAGCTGCCGTCAGCCCGCGCAAGCCTTCCTCGAACACGGCGCGATAAACGTCAGGCTGACGCGAATCGGGTGCGGGAAGGTAGACAACGTGGGTGATGTTTTGAGGCAGCGCGTCGTCCAGCGTATGGGGCCGCGTCAAATCGCCTTGAATCCACTGTATACCCAGTGAATCCTCGGAGGCCAGCGGCGGATGGCGGCGCAGCGCCCAGACTTCGGCGCCGCGCGCCAGCAAGCGATGCGCCACTCGCAGGCCGAGATCTCCACAACCTGCCAGCAGCACGCGCTCGCCCATCGCTTACATCCCGCTGTAGACGGGGCCTTCGCCACCTTGCGGCGCCACCCAGACGATGTTTTGCGTCGGGTCCTTGATGTCGCAGGTTTTGCAATGCACGCAGTTTTGCGCATTGATCTGCAGACGGTCCTCGCCGTGATCGTCCTTGATGAACTCGTAAACGCCGGCCGGGCAGTAACGGGCTTCCGGGCCACCGTATTTGGCCAGGTTGACCGCGACGGGCACCGTCGGATCCTTGAGCGTCAAGTGGATAGGCTCGTTCTCATCGTGGTTGGTGTTCGAGATGAACACCGAGCTCAGCTTGTCGAACGTCAGTTTGCCGTCGGGCTTCGGATAATCGATGCGCGCGCACTGCGAGGCGGGCTGCAGGCAGGCATGGTCCGGCTTGGTGCGATGGATCGTCCAGGGAATGTTGCCCTTGAGCACCAACTGCTCGATCCCCGTCATGATGGTGGCGACGGTGCGGCCCTTCTTGAACCATTGCTTGAAGTTGCGCGCTTTGTTGAGCTCGGTATGCAGCCAAGACGATTCGAACGCGGCCGGGTAGGCGGTAAGCTCGTCCTGTTTGCGATCGGCCACCACTGCGTCGAACGTGGCTTCGGCGGCGAGCATGCCGGTCTTGATGGCGGCATGGCTGCCCTTGATGCGCGAGGCGTTCAGGAAGCCGGCTTCACAACCCACCAATGCGCCACCTGGGAAGGTGAGCTTGGGCAGCGACAGCAGGCCGCCAGCGGTGATCGCGCGCGCGCCGTAAGCGATACGCTTGCCGCCTTCGAAGGTGCCGCGAATCGAGGGGTGCGTCTTATAGCGTTGGAATTCGTCAAACGGTGACAGCCAGGGATTGGCATAATCCAGGCCCACCACCATGCCAACCGCCACCAGGTTGTTGTCCAGGTGATAGAGGAACGAGCCGCCATAGGTATCGGCATCCAGCGGCCAGCCAGCCGTGTGCACGACCAGGCCAGGACGCGACTGGGAAGGATCGACTTCCCACATTTCCTTCAGGCCAATACCGTAGGACTGCGGATCGCGGCCTTGGTCGAGCTTGAATCGCTCGATCAACTGACGGCCCAATTGCCCGCGCGCGCCTTCGGCGAAGATGGTGTAGCGCGCCAGCAATTCCATACCGGGCTGATAATGCGCGGTGTGCGAGCCGTCGCGGGCAACGCCCATGTCACCGGTGGCCACGCCACGGACAGCGCCATTTTCGTCGTAGAGAATTTCGGCTGCCGCAAAACCGGGGAAGATATCCACGCCGGCCGCTTCGGCCTGCTCGCCCATCCATTTCACGACATCGCCCAGGCGGACGATGTAGTTGCCATGGTTTTGGAAACAGGCCGGCAGCAGCCAGTTCGGCGTGCTGCGCGCGCCCGTCTGGGTCAGAAACAGAAACCGGTCTTCGGTGACGGCCACGTTCAACGGCGCGCCTTTTTCCTTCCAGTCCGGAATCAGCTCGGTGAGCGCCTGAGGGTCCATGACCGCGCCCGACAGGATGTGTGCGCCGATCTCGGCGCCTTTCTCCAGCACACAGACGCTCAGGTCGTGATTTTTCTCCGTGGCCAGTTGCTTCAGACGCAGCGCGGCGGCCAGGCCGGCAGGCCCTCCGCCCACCACGACCACGTCATATTCCATTGACTCGCGTTCAGACATTAATCCAGTCCCCTAAGGTGCTTTCTGATGTTGCAAGGAAGTATCATCAGCGATTGTATTGCAATGCAGCGGGGAGCGATTTGGGGCGGAATACGCCTGGGGGCGGCCGGGCGCCGGGAGGGCTTTGGGTGATGCGTCGTCCCCCGGTGAGGCTCGGGCAGGCGGGGTCGGCCAGCCGAGGCAGGAGGCGCGCGGACGGGGATAGCCGGCCGTGGTCGGGGTGAGGCCAAACTTTAATGGAGTTGGGTATCGTGGATTCAGAAAAACAGGCGGGCCGAACGTTGCAGACCGGTGATTGCCATCAAGTGGTGTTGCCGATGCGCTGGGGCGATGCAGATGCGTTGAACCACATGAACAATACTGTGTACTTCCGCTTGTTTGAGGAGGCGCGCATGCGCTTTCTGCAGGGCAGCGGCCTGCAAGTGCCGGCGGAGCAAGGGTTTGTGCTGGCGCATGCGTCATGTGACTTTTTGCGCTCTTTCACCTATCCCTGCGAGGTCGTGGTCACGCATAAAATCACTCGTGTTGGCCGCTCGAGCCTGGACACGGAACTCCTTTTGGAAAAGGCGGGCGATGCGTCGGGTCTGTATGCGAAAGGGCGTACCGTAATGGTGTGGATCGATTACCCCTCCAATGCTTCAATGCCTATACCGGATGGCGCTCTCGCCGCGCTTGCCTCGCAGTTCGCACCACCGAGGGCGGTGTAAGTACGGGTCGAGATTGACGAGCCGCTACAATTCGCCAGGATTACAGAGCAATCACCAAATGCCGGGGGCCACGCTGAATTTGCCGCACCCTCATGTTCTCAGTGTCTGTTAGGAGTCGGAGAGATGGACAAAGTGTATGCAAGCGCCGCCGAAGCGCTCGCGGGAGTCGTCAAAGACGATCAGATGATTGCCGTAGGGGGCTTTGGTTTATGTGGCATTCCGGAAGCCTTGATCGCTGCGTTGCGCGATTCCGGGGTGAAGAATCTGACCTGCGTGAGCAATAACGCGGGTGTTGACGGATTCGGTTTGGGTCAGTTGCTCAACACGCGCCAGGTGCGCAAGATGATCGCGTCTTACGTAGGCGAAAACAAAGAATTCGAACGTCAATATCTGGCTGGCGAACTGGAGCTTGAATTCACGCCGCAAGGCACGCTGGCGGAAAAACTGCGCGCGGGTGGCGCGGGTATTCCAGCGTTTTTCACGCGCACGGGTGTGGGCACCATCGTGGCCGAAGGCAAAGAGATCCGCGAATTCGACGGCCAGCAATATGTGATGGAACGCTCGCTGGTGCCGGATGTCTCGCTGGTTAAAGCCCATATCGCCGATCGCAGCGGCAATCTGGTATTCCGCAAGACCGCGCGCAACTTCAATCCGAACGTCGCGATGGCGGGCAAGATCACGATCGTGGAAGTCGAGCAGATCGTTGAGACGGGCGCGCTGGATCCCGATCAGATTCATTTGCCGGGCATCTATGTGCATCGCATCGTGTTGAATGCGAGCCCGGAAAAACGTATCGAACAACGCACCACTCGCCCGGCCTAAGGAGGACATGACATGGCATGGTCACGCGATGAAATGGCGGCACGCGCCGCGCGCGAGCTGCAAGACGGCTTTTATGTGAACCTCGGGATTGGTCTGCCTACGCTGGTGGCCAATCATGTGCCAGTCGGCATCGAGGTTTGGCTGCAATCGGAAAACGGTTTGCTTGGCATCGGTCCGTTCCCGACCGAGGATCAGGTCGATGCCGATATGATTAACGCGGGCAAGCAGACGGTCACCACGTTGCCGGGTTCGTCGATTTTCTCGTCGGCGGACTCGTTCGCGATGATCCGCGCGGGCAAGATCAATCTGGCGATCCTGGGCGCCATGCAGGTGTCGGAAAAAGGCGATCTGGCGAACTGGATGATCCCGGGCAAGATGGTCAAGGGCATGGGCGGCGCGATGGACCTGGTCGCGGGCGTGGGCCGGGTGATCGTCTTGATGGAACATGTCGCCAAAAAGAAAGACGGCACGACCGATATCAAGCTGCTGCCTGAATGCACGCTGCCGCTGACCGGCAAGGGTGTGGTCAACACCATCATCACGGATCTGGGCGTGATGGAAGTCACTGACAATGGCTTGAAGCTCATCGAGCTGGCACCCGGCGTGACGGTTCAGGAAATCCAGGAAAAGACGCTGGCTAAACTGGATGTTTCCGGCGTGAATTGAGCGCGACAGGGCGCGTTTCGTAGCGGGCTTGCCGTTGCGCGAGGCCGTGATGTTGTATCAATGGCGAGTAGTAAGGGCTGGGTTCCGGTTTGCGCGGAAGTCAGCCCTTTTCGTTTCATCTCACGCGTACGCGGATGTGATGTTCGCTCGTGTCCAGACGCTGTGTACCGCGACGAAAGTCGAGGGCAAGCTCGCAGAGAACGAAAGCAAACGCACGGGGCAGTGATTCGCTCGTCTGGATGGTTTACGCCGCGGCTTGCGTCGCGAAATGTTCCTCGGCCCGCTGCGCAATGCGGGCGTGGATCGGCGCGATGTCCGCGGGCTTTCTCAATACCTTGAAACCCGGGCGATCCGCGCGCCGACGCACTTTGTCTTCGGGGCGCAGTGAGGTGACATCGACGTTCTGGAAGAAATCGCGGTTGCCCCCATCGGCCCAGGATTCCGAGAACACGCCGTGGGCCTGGATAACGTCGAACGTATCAAGTTCGACGTGGTAGTAGCTGAACTTACTGGCGCTGGATTCCTGAAAGATGGATCGTTCATTGACCAAATCTTTCGCTCTGACCAAAACGCCATTGACAAAAATATGATGCCATGGCGAAACCCGTAGATCGCTGCTGGGCAGGTCTGGGGCGAGCGCGCCGGCGAGTATGCGTATTGGCTGACACGCGCGGCGCTCTTCACGCGGGCGCAAAGCGACGGCATCGTAGTGGCGCCACCCTATCCATTTGACCGTGCGTAGACCGGTGGACCCGAGGACTGTGTCGCCCACCGTTAGCGATTCAACTGGGACGGCGCCGCGGGCGGTTTCGATCAGGGTGCCTTTGACGAAACAGACGGGGTAGGGGGCGACAGTGTAGGAGATCACCTTCCCCGCATAATCGGCGTTATCGGTGGTGAGATACAGCGTATTGTTATTCTGCGACAGGGTCACAATGCCGTCATCGGTGAAGCCAGCGAAAATCTCGTCTATGGGCCAGCCGTCAGAGACAAATGTCACGACGGTGGACCCCGGCTCCCACTCACCATCAGGACCTGTGAACGTGGTGGGCGTTCCCTGACGCGCTCCTACTAAGTACTGGCCGCCTTGCGGTGTCAGCCTATATGCGAAATTCCCTGTGTACTGCGCCATGATCTGTCCCTTTCGTTGTTAACTATTTTGTGGGTCACTTTACTTGGCGCGGGCGCGTGGGTAGTCAGGCTGTGCGAAAACACAACGTTGCAGATTTAAAAAGAATGTCAACATTTTCCGGCCCTGTGACTCATCACAGGGTAAACCCGGTCTGAAAATTAATTTTCGTGCCCGTCGTGACGATGTAAACTTATTTACATTGCCTATCACTCATTCGTCGTCCACGCCACTCAAATCCCCTCATGTCGCAGGCTCGTTCCCATGTCGCCGCCCGTATCGCGCAGGCTCAACCCACATTCAGTCGCATGCAGCACCGCATGGCCGAGTACGTGCTCGCCCATCAGTTTCGCGTCGCGACGATGACGATCGATGAGTTCGCCGCCGCAGCGGGGGTCTCGGTTGCCTCGGCGAATCGCTTCGCACGCGCACTGGGTCTGCCGGGATATCCGCAATTTCGGGCGGAGCTGGCGCGGGGCTTTGAGGCCGCGCTCGAGCCTGTCGAAAAGCTGCGTATAGAACTGGCCCATTCGGCCACGGCCGCGCAGGTCATGGCCGCTGCACTGGAAGAAGACATTCGCAATGCACAGCGTACGTTGCAAGAACTGGACGCCCAAGCCTGCGAACGTGCGGTCGACAGCATCCTGGGCGCCGAGCGTGTGTTCATCATCGGCTTTGGCGCGAGCGGTTTTCTTGCCGGCCTGCTGCAGCGCAGCCTGTGCATGCACCTTCAAGCTTGCGAATCGCTCGCGGGCCCCGGCGGGGTATCGCACGCGGCGCGGCAGATGGCACGCATGACGCCGCGCGATCTGGTGATCGCGATCGGCTTTCCGCGCTATTTGGCCGATACGGTGACGCTGAGCCAGGCGGCGAACCAGGCCGGTGTGCCGGTGTTGGTGCTGACGGATAAAGCCACCTCGCCACTCGCGCCGTGTGCGACGGTGGCGTTGTATGCGCATTCTGCGCGGCAGTTGTCGTCGAACTCGGAGACGGCTGCGTTAGGACTGATCGAGGGGCTCGCTGCGGCGGTGGCGCATCGGTCCAAGAATTCAATCCAAGCCGCGGCGGGCGTGACCCAATCCGTCATGCCGTGGCTGTTTCATGGTGCAGGAGCAGGAAAAAGATGATTCAGCCAGTGATCGCCATCCATGGCGGAGCAGGAGCCATGTCGCGTGCCGCGATGTCGCCGGAAAAGGAGCAGGAATACCTGCAGGCCTTGCGCGGCATCGTGCAGGCCGGGCAAGCCGTGCTGGCTAAGGGTGGCAGCGCCCTGGATGCAGTCACCGAAGCGGTTCGACTTTTGGAAGACTGTCCGTTGTTTAACGCGGGCCATGGCGCGGTGTTCACCAGCGCGGCCACGCATGAGCTGGATGCTTCCATCATGGATGGCGCCACATTGCGTTCCGGCGCGATCGCCAATGTCGATTGCGTGCGTAACCCCGTGCTGGCCGCGCGCAAGGTGATGGAAAACAGCAAACACGTGTTCTTCGTCGGACAGGGCGCGGTGGACTTCGCGCGTGCTCAAGGCGTGGAAATCGTCGACCCCTCGTATTTTTCCACCGACGCCCGCCGCGAACAGCTGCTGCGCGTACAGCGTGAAAATCCCGAAGCCGCCGTGCTCGACCACGATGGTCAGGCCATGGTGGCCAAGGGGCAGCCCGCGCCGGCCGATCCCCTGGATTCCGATCGCAAGTTCGGCACCGTGGGGGCCGTGGCCGTGGACGCGCAAGGCAACGTCGCGGCCGCAACCTCCACGGGCGGTATCACGAACAAACAGGTGGGCCGTGTTGGCGACGCGCCGCTGATCGGCGCCGGTTGTTATGCCAACAACCGCACCTGCGCGGTATCCACCACCGGCACGGGCGAGATGTTCATCCGCATGGTTGCCGCCTACGATGTATCTGCATTGATGGAGTATCAGGGCGCTTCGCTGGTCGAGGCGGCCGAGCGCGTGGTGATGGAAAAGCTGCCCACCATCGACGGCAAGGGCGGTTTGATCGCGGTGGATGCGCAAGGCAATGTGACGCTGCCCTTTAACACCGAAGGCATGTATCGCGGCTACGGCCGAGTCGGCGAGGACCCCGTCGTCGCCATCTATCGATGACCCGCAAGGCCTCGGGCTGGGATCGTCGAGCTTCAGTATTAGTCAGGAACGGAATTCAATATGGTTGATCGCACTCAGACGCTCGCGCTGCCGGAAAACCGCGTAGTCCAGGTCGATGATCTGACAGTGCGCTTTGTGACCTCCGAGCGGACGGTGGAGGCAGTACGCAATCTGTCTTTCCACGTCGATCGCGGCGAGACATTGGCCATCGTGGGCGAATCGGGTTCGGGTAAGTCGGTGACGTCATTGTCGCTGATGCGACTGATCGAACATGGCGGCGGTCGCATCGCACAAGGACAGATGGCGCTGCGTCGTCGCGATAATTCCGTCGTTGACCTCGCGCGTGCCTCGAAACGCACCATGCGCAGCGTGCGTGGCGCCGATATGGCAATGATCTTCCAGGAGCCGATGACCTCGCTGAATCCGGTCTTCACGGCTGGCGATCAGATCGCGGAAACCATTCGCCTGCACCAAGGCAAGAGCGCATCGGCCGCGCGTGCGGAAGCGCTGCGCATGCTGGAGCAGGTGCGTATTCCCGAAGCCAAATCCGTACTGGATCGCTATCCCCATCAGTTGTCGGGCGGCATGCGTCAGCGTGTGATGATCGCCATGGCGCTGGCCTGTAAACCAGCGCTATTGATCGCCGATGAGCCGACCACGGCGCTGGACGTAACGATTCAGGCGCAGATTTTGCAGCTCATCCGCGAACTGCAGCAAGAAATGCAGATGGGCGTGGTCTTCATCACGCACGATATGGGTGTGGTGGCCGAAGTCGCCGATCGCGTGCTCGTCATGTATCGCGGCGACAAAGTCGAAGAAGGCCCCTCCGAACAACTCTTTGCCGAGCCTAAGCATCGCTATACGCAGGCACTGCTATCCGCCGTCCCGCGACTGGGCGCGATGCAAGGCACCGATGTTCCGGCGCGCTTCCCGCTGCTGCAAGTCGATGGACGCGCGCACCCCGTGGCCGAAGAGGGTGCCGCGAGCACGCAGGAAGTGCCGCGCGAACCGCGCGAGCCTGCGTTGAGCGTGCGCGAACTGGTCACGCGCTTCGATTTGCGCGGTGGCATTTTGAGCCGCGTCCAACGCCGCGTGCATGCGGTCGAAAAGGTTAGCTTCGATCTTTACCCTGGCGAAACGCTGTCGCTGGTGGGTGAGTCGGGCTGCGGCAAATCCACGACCGGACGTTCGTTGCTGCGCCTGGTCGATAGTCAAAGCGGGCAGATCCTGTTTGGCGGGCGCGATATCGTCAAGCTGAAGAACACCGAGCTGCAAGCGCTGCGCCGGGATATTCAGTTTGTGTTCCAGGATCCGTTTGCCTCGCTCGATCCACGCGTGACCGTGGGCTTCTCCATCATGGAACCGCTCCTCGTGCACGGGGTGTGTTCGCGTCAGGAAGCCGAAAAACGCGTCGCCGATTTGCTCGACCGTGTCGGCCTCGCGCCCGAAATGGCGCAACGCTATCCGCATGAATTCTCCGGTGGCCAACGTCAGCGTGTCTGTATCGCGCGCGCATTGGCCCTGAATCCCAAAGTCGTTATCGCCGATGAGTCCGTGTCCGCATTGGATGTGTCGATCCAGGCGCAGATTGTCAATCTGCTGATCGATCTGCAACGCGATCTCGGCGTGTCGTTCCTGTTTATCTCGCACGATATGGCGGTGGTCGAACGCATCAGCCATCGTGTCGCCGTGATGTATCTGGGCCAGATCGTGGAGATCGGTCCGCGTCGCGCGATTTTCGAGAACCCCCAACATCCGTACACCAAGAAGCTGATGTCCGCGGTGCCGATCGCTGATCCGACGCGCCGCCATCTGAAGCGAGCCTTGTTGTCAGATGAAATCCCGAGTCCGATCCGTAAGGTGGGCGACGAACCTGTCGTTCAACCTTTGGTGGAGGTCGGCCCGGGGCATTTTGTCGCGCGCCATGCAGTGGGTGGCGCGTATTAACCCGATTGATGGCTCGCGTCATCGATCTGCTTTGTCCACCAAACGTTTCTCCTTTCCGATTTCAGGAGTTGCAAAGATGAAAGTACTGCATCCTACCAAGCTGATGGCCGCCGCCGCGGTGGCCTTTGGCGTGCTCGCGTCGCCGTTGGCTCAGGCCAGCAAAGACGTGACCTTTGCCGTGTCGATCGCGCTCGAAACGCTCGACCCGTATAACACCAACAGCACGCTGAACCAGGCTGTCGGAAAGGCCTACTACGAAGGTCTGCTCGAATTCGACAAAGACCTGAAGATTCAGAAAGTCCTGGCCACCGACTACGAAGTCAGCGACGACGGTCTGGTCTACACCTTCAAGCTGCGCCCGAACGTCAAGTTCCATGACGGCACGGACTTCAACGCCGAGGCAGTGAAGATCAACTTCGACCGGCCCGCGAATCCGGACAACCGCCTGTCGCGCTACATTCAGTTCAACGTGATCGATCACGTTGATGTCATTGATCCGCTGACCGTCAAGATCACGCTGAAAAAGCCGTTCTCGGCATTCCTGAACGCGCTGGCTCACCCCGCCGCGATGATGATCTCGCCCACCGCGCTCAAGAAGTACGGCAAGGACATCGGCTTTCACCCCGTGGGCACGGGCCCGTTCGAATTTGTCGAATGGAAGCCGGCCGAATACCTGAAGGTCAAGAAGTTCGACGGTTACTGGAACCAGGGCAAGCCGAAGGTTGACTCGATCACGTTCCGTACCGTGACCGACAACAATACCCGTGCCGCCGTGGTGCAGACGGGCGAAGCGCACTTCGCCTTCCCCGTGCCGTTTGAGCAAGCTGCTCGTCTGGAGAAAAACGACAAGCTCGACGTGGTCGATCACAAGAACTCGATCATGGCCCGCTATCTGTCGATGAACACGATGGTCAAGCCGTTCGACGACCCCAAGGTTCGTCAGGCCATTAACTACGCGATCAACAAAGAAGCGTTGGCCAAGGTCGCGTTCAACGGCTACGCCACGGTCGTCGACGGCGTGGTGCCGGCAGGCGTGGACTACGCGCACAAGACCGGCCCGTGGCCTTACGATCCCGCCAAGGCGCGCCAGCTGCTGAAGGAAGCGGGCTACGAAAAGGGTTTCGAGACTCAGCTGTGGTCGGCCTATAACGATGGCACCTCGGTCAAGGTGGTGCAGTTCCTGCAACAGCAGCTCGCCCAGGTCGGCATCAAGACTTCGGTCGAAGTGCTGGAATCGGGTCAACGGGTGCAACGTGTGCAGCAGGTCCAAAAGCCTGAAGACGCCAAGGTCCGTCTGTACTATGCGGGCTGGTCGTCCTCGACCGGTGAGGCTGACTGGGGTCTGCGTCCCTTGTTGACCACCGGCGCTTTCCCGCCCGTGCTGAACAACGTGTCGTACTACTCGAACAAGTCGGTCGATGACGGCATTGCCGAAGCCTTGGCCACGGTCGATCGCGACAAGAAGACCGAGATCTACAACAAGGTTCAGGAAACCATCTGGAATGACGCCCCGTGGGCCTTCCTCGTGACCCAGAACAACGTGTATGTGAAGTCGAAGAACCTGACCGGCGTGTATGTCGAACCCGACACCTCGTTCTGGTTCGGTGACATCGATCTGAAGCAGTAATCGCAAGCATAGGCTCGGCGGGCGCATGGGGCGCTCGCCGATGTCTCAGGAATTTCAATGCTGACCTACATCGTCAAACGTTTATTGGGCATGATCCCGACCCTGTTGCTGGTCTCGGTGGTCGTGTTCTTGTTCGTGCACATGCTGCCGGGCGATCCCGCGCGCCTCGCTGCGGGACAGGATGCCGACCAGGCTACCGTCGAGCTGGTGCGCCAGGAACTGGGGCTGGATCTGCCTCTGCCACAGCAGTTCGTGCGGTACTTCGGCGACCTGCTGCAAGGCGACCTCGGCAACTCGTTGCGCACCAAGCGCCCGGTGTCCACCGAAATCGCCGAACGCTTCATGCCCACGCTGTGGTTGACGGTGGTCAGTATGGTGTGGTCCGTCGCATTCGGGATGATCTTCGGTATCGTCTCGGCGGTGTGGCGTAATCGGTGGCCGGATCGCGTGCTGATGACCTTGGCGGTGTCGGGGATTTCGTTTCCCGCCTTCGCACTGGGCATGATGCTGATGCAAGTGTTCTCGGTGGATCTCGGTTGGCTGCCGACGGTGGGTGCATCGACCTGGAAGCATTACATCCTGCCCTCGATCACCTTGGGTGCCGCGGTCGCTGCCGTGATGGCGCGGTTCACGCGGGCATCGTTCGTTGAAGTGATCCAGGAAGATTTCGTGCGCACAGCGCGCGCCAAAGGGCTGACTGAGAATCGTGTGGTGATCAAACACACGCTGCGTAATGCCTTGATTCCCGTGGTCACGATGATGGGCTTGCAGTTCGGCTTTTTGCTCGGCGGCTCTATCGTGGTCGAGACGGTGTTCAACTGGCCCGGCCTTGGCCGGTTGCTGGTCGATGCCGTGACACAGCGCGACTATCCGGTCATTCAGGGCCTGGTATTGCTGTTCTCGCTGGAATTCATTTTGATCAACCTGATTGTGGACGTGCTGTATGGCGTCATCAATCCCAGTATCCGTTATAAGTGAGGCGGGCATGAGCAATACGACTACCGCCGCGACCGTCTCGGCCGCCAAACAGAACGACGTGCGCACGCCCGCCACGGAATTCTGGCGCAAGTTTAAAAAGCAACATCTCGCCGTGGGCGCAGGGCTCTTTGTGCTGCTGCTGGTCATCGTCGCGGTGTTTGCGCAATGGATCGTTCCCTACGATCCGGAAAACTATTTCGATTACGACGCGATCAACGCCGGGCCATCGTGGGCGCACTGGATGGGCGTGGATTCGTTGGGCCGGGATATCTTCAGCCGCATCCTCATGGGCGCGCAGATCTCGTTGGCCGCCGGCTTTCTGTCAGTGGCCATGGGTGCCGTTGTGGGTACCTTGATGGGCTTGATGGCGGGCTACTACCAGGGCTGGTGGGAACGCATCACGATGCGTATCTCGGACGTGTTGTTGGCTTTCCCGGGCATGCTGCTCGCGATTGGCGTGGTGGCGATTCTGGGATCCAGCATGGTCAACGTGATCGTTGCCGTGGCCGTCTTTAGCGTGCCCGCGTTTGCCCGGTTGGTTCGTGGCAATACGCTGGCGATCAAGCAGATGACCTATGTCGAGGCGGTGCGCAGTATCGGCGCCTCTGACTGGACCATCATCATGCGTCATATTTTGCCGGGTACGATTTCGCCTATCGTGGTTTACGGGACGATGCGTATCGGCACCTCGATCATCACCGCGGCCAGTTTGTCGTTTCTTGGTATGGGTGCGCAGCCGCCCACGCCGGAATGGGGCGCGATGCTGAACGAGGCGCGCGCCGACATGGTGTTGGCGCCGCACGTGGCGATCTTCCCCGCCTTGGCGATTTTCCTGACGGTGTTGGCGTTCAATCTGCTGGGCGATGGATTGCGCGACGCTCTGGACCCGAAGATCGACCGGCGCTAAGCGGGCCGTGAGTCTATGAAAGAGAAGAGGGCGCGGCAGACACCGTGCCCTTTTTGCCATCGGCGCGAATCGCGCGTTGTTCGACGTATGCAAGTCTGCCGTTCTCGTACGGCAATAGTAAGGACCAGACATGAATTCTGAATCTTTCATGCCGCGCGTGGGCCAGCTTCTCAGTGGGCCGCGTGATGCCATCACAGACGTCGCTGGCGTGACCGTGGGTCACACCACCTTGTCCAGAGGGGATTGCCAAACGGGCGTCACCGTGGTGCGCCCGCATGCGGGCAATATCTACACCGACAAGGTGCCCGCGGCTGCCAGCGTCATCAATGGTTTTGGCAAGAGCGTAGGCCTGGTGCAAGTGCGCGAGCTGGGCGTGATTGAAACGCCTATCGCGTTAACCAATACCTTTGGGGTGGGCACAGTCGCGAACGCGCAAATCCGTCAGGCCATCGCCGCGAACCCGCGGATCGGCCGCGAGTGGCCCACGGTCAATCCCTTGGTCTTCGAATGCAATGACGGGTATTTGAACGATATCCAGGCGATGCCGATAGCCGAGGCCGATTACTTCACTGCTTATGACGCCGCCGATGTGGAATTCGCGCAGGGCGCGGTGGGTGCGGGCCGGGGCATGTCCTGCTTTTCGTTTAAAGGCGGGATCGGCTCGGCCTCGCGTATCGCCCAGGTCCACGCAGATCAACGCTATACCGTTGGCGCATTGGTGTTGTCGAATTTCGGACGACTGCCTTTGATGACGATCGCGGGCCATGCACTAGGCCAGCGATACCTCGCCGCTCAAACTGACGAAAGTGGCCCCGAGAAAGGGTCCATCATTCTATTGCTGGCAACCGACGCACCGCTCGACTCACGTCAGCTGGAACGTTTATCTCTGCGCGCGGCGGCGGGCCTGGCTCGTACCGGCTCTGTGTTTGGCCACGGCAGCGGCGACATCGCCATGGCGTTTTCGACCGCTTACACCGTTCCTCACGAAGCCGAACGCGCGATGCCTGCAATCGCGATGCTGCATGAAGCCCGTATTGACAAGCTTTTCGAGGCGGCGGCCGAGGCCTGCGAGCAAGCCATCATCGCCGCCCTTTGGCGCGCCGAGACCGTTCACGGCCGCGATGGCCATGTCCGGCAGGCCATTACGGAAGCCATACCAGATTGGCGGGAATGGTTGACTCGTTGAGATAGATCTGACCTGACGTAGCGTTGATGCTGGAGCAGGCATATCCAACTGAGTTAGATCCCTATAACCCGACCACGCCCGCGCAAGCGCATTCATTCCAATCACTTCTTTCGTTTAAACATGAAGATCCTCATCTCCACCGACATCGAAGGCGTGGCCGGCGTCTTTCATGCTGAGCAAGTCCGCCCCGGCAACGGCGAATACGAGCGCGCGCGCGTCTGGATGACGGGCGAGGCCAACGCCGCCGTCCAGGGCGCCTTCGAAGGCGGCGCGACCGAAGTGCTGGTCAACGATTCGCATGGCGGCTTCCGTAATCTGCTGCCCGACCAGATCGATCCGCGCGCCCGACTCGTGCTGGGCAAGCCCCGCTATCTCGGCATGATGGGCGGGCTGGAGGAAGCCTGCGACGCGGTGATGCTGGTCGGCTATCACTCGCGCGCACAAGGTCGCGGCATCCTTGCTCACACCATCAACAGCTTCGCCTTTGCGCGGGTGCTGATCAACGGGCAAGAACTCGGCGAGGCCGGCCTGTACGGCGCGCTAGCTGGCGAACTGGGCGTGCCCGTCATCCTCGCCAGTGGCGACGACGTGTTCATCGAGGAAACCCAGCCGCTGTACCCGAATGCGCAATGGGTACAGACCAAGATCGCACACGGGCAGGGCAGTGGTATCACCCTCTCTCCAGAGGCTGCCCGCCAGGCTATCGCCCAGGCAGCTCGCCTGGCCGTGCAGGCGCGACGCGACAATATCGATGGCGTGACACCCTTTCGCATCGCTGGACCGATAGAATGCCGGCTGCAGACACAATCCTCTGCCTTGGCGGATCTGTTCTGCATGTGGCCCACGCTCGAGCGCGTGGACGGCGTCATGCTGCGCTTTACGGTAGACAGCATGCAGGCCGCTATCCGTACGCTCAATAGCCTGTCGGCCATGTCATCCATGTTGCGTTAAGGAAATTCATGTCTAGTACTGACACCCGCATTGCCCAACTGCGCGAGGCCATGCGCCGACTGGCGTTGGATGCCTGCATTGTGCCGTCCGCTGACCCCCATCTGTCTGAATACCTGCCCGAGCGTTGGCAGGGACGCCAGTGGCTGAGCGGTTTCACCGGGTCTGTCGGTACGTTGGTCGTGACGGCGGACTTCGCCGGGCTGTGGGTGGATAGCCGCTATTGGGTGCAGGCAGAGGCGCAATTGTCCGGCTCCTGCGTGCAACTGATGAAAACGGGCGCGGCCGCGACGCCCAGCCATGTAGATTGGTTGGCGCAGCAACTATCGTCCGGGCAACGCGTGGGCGTAGACGGGCAGGTCCTGGGTCTGGCGGCATTTCGGGCTTTGTCGGCCGCGCTCGCGCCGCGTGGCATCGCTCTGGATATCCAGGCGGATCCGCTGTCCGACATCTGGACCGACCGTCCGGCATTGCCTGAGGCTCCAATTACCGAACACACCGCCCCGTATGCCTGCGTCTCGCGCGCGGACAAGCTGGCGCAGGTCCGGCAAGCCATGCGCGCCAAGCGCGCGGATGTGCATTTTCTATGCACTTTGGACGACATCGCATGGCTCTTTAATCTGCGTGGCGCCGATGTTTCCTATAACCCCGTCTTTCTTGCGTTCGCGTTGATCACCGAGGACAACGCCACGCTGTTTGTCGGTGAAGGCAAGATCGACGAGGCATTGCAAACCGTCCTAGCCACCGACGGCGTCGATGTCGCCTCCTACGATCAGGTTTCCGAAGCCCTGGGTTCGCTGGAACTGGACCAGACCTTGCTGATCGATCCGTCGCGCGTGACCTGCGGCGTGTTCCATGCGATGAACCCCGAGGTACCCCGCATCGAGGATATCAATCCGTCCACGCTATTGAAGTCGCGCAAGACCGACGCCGAGCTGGCGCAGGTACGCATCGCGATGGAGCAGGACGGCGCGGCGCTGTGCGAGTTCTTCGCCTGGTATGAGCGTGCTGTCAACGGTGGCGAACGGGACGAGCCCGTCACCGAACTGACGATCGACGAACAAATCACGGCCGCCCGGGCCCGACAAGCCGACTATGTGTCGCCCAGCTTCGCCACCATCGCCGGCTTTAACGCCAATGGCGCCATGCCTCACTACCGCGCCACGCCCGAGTCGCACGCGGTCATCGAGGGCGACGGCTTGCTATTGATCGATTCCGGCGCGCAATATCTGAGCGGCACGACCGACATCACCCGCGTAGTGGCCGTCGGCACCCCGAGCGCCGATCAGAAAGTCGACTTCACGCTGGTGCTCAAAGGGATGATTGCGCTGTCGCGC
Organism: Bordetella sp. 15P40C-2; assembly: GCF_009763235.1. Taxonomy (NCBI): domain Bacteria; kingdom Pseudomonadati; phylum Pseudomonadota; class Betaproteobacteria; order Burkholderiales; family Alcaligenaceae; genus Bordetella; species Bordetella sp. 15P40C-2. Next base: position 87,688 of record NZ_WSJA01000021.1, on the reverse strand, counting down.
GCGTCGTTCCCGCGCGGCACGCCATCACCCATGCTGGACGCGATCGCGCGTGCGCCGATCTGGCAGGGTGGGGTGGAGTACGGCCATGGCACGGGCCACGGCGTGGGCTACTTCCTCAATGTGCACGAAGGACCCCAAGTCATCTCCTATCGTGCTGCGCCCGGCCTGCACACAGCCATGGAGCCCGGCATGATCACCTCCAACGAACCCGGCATTTACCGCGCCGGCCGCTGGGGCGTGCGCATCGAAAACCTGGTGGCCAACCGTCCCTGGCTCGATGGTGAATTCGGCGAATTCCTGTGTTTTGAAACACTGACTTTATGCCCGATCGACGTCCGGTGCATCGACGTGACGTTGTTGCGCGAAGACGAAATCGCCTGGCTTAACGACTACCATCGCATGGTGCGCGATCGCCTTTCGCCGCGCGTCGAAGGCGAGGCGCTGGCCTGGCTGCATGCCCATACCGAGCCATTGCTGGTATCGTGATGCCGTAGCGGGGGCGGTCTCCAGCCCCTGTTTTCGGGTTGTTACCTCACAACAGTCAGGGAAAACCCCTGACTTGGCTCGCGGCCGGCTATAATCCAAATTTCCCGCATGCGCTCCCTACACGGGCGCCTATTACGATGACCAAATACGTATTTGTCACCGGCGGTGTGGTGTCATCCCTGGGCAAAGGGATCGCCGCCGCGTCCCTCGCCGCGATCCTCGAATCGCGCGGCCTGCAAGTCACTCTGCTCAAGCTTGATCCCTACATCAACGTCGACCCCGGCACGATGAGCCCGTTCCAGCACGGCGAGGTGTTCGTCACCGAAGACGGCGCCGAAACCGACCTGGACCTGGGCCACTACGAGCGTTTCATCTCGGCCAAGATGCGCAAGGTGAACAACTTCACCACCGGCCAGATCTATGAATCGGTGCTGCGCAAAGAGCGCCGCGGCGACTATCTGGGCAAGACCGTGCAGGTGATCCCGCACATCACCAACGAGATCCAGGACTTCGTCGCCCGTGGCGCCGACGCCGCCTGGAATGGCGCCACCGACGTGGCCATCGTCGAGATCGGCGGAACCGTGGGTGATATCGAATCGCTGCCGTTCCTGGAAGCCGCGCGCCAGATGAGCCTGCGCCTGGGCCGCAACAACGCCGCTTTCGTGCATCTCACGCTGGTGCCGTTCATCGCCTCGGCTGGCGAACTCAAGACCAAGCCGACGCAGCATTCCGTGCAGAAATTGCGCGAAATCGGTATCTATCCGAACGCCTTGCTGTGCCGCGCCGATCGCCCGATTCCCGATGACGAGCGCGCCAAGATCTCGATGTTCTCCAACGTCCCGCTGGACGCCGTGATCTCGGTGTGGGACGCCGACTCGATCTACAAAATCCCCGCCATGCTGCACAAGCAAGGCGTGGACAACATCGTCTGCGAAGCGCTGGGCCTGAACCCGCCGCCGGCCGACCTGTCCATGTGGGACAGGCTGGTCGATGCACTGGAACACCCCCAGCACGAAATCACCGTCGGTATGGTCGGCAAATATGTCGATCTGACTGAGTCGTACAAGTCCTTGTCCGAGGCGCTGGTTCACGCCGGTATCCACACGCGTTCGAAGATCAATATCGAGTACATCGATTCCGAAGACATCGAAACGCGCGGCACCGAGCAGCTCAAGCATCTGGACGCCATTCTGGTGCCCGGTGGATTCGGCAAGCGCGGCACGGAAGGCAAGATCGCCGCGATCCGCTACGCGCGTGAAAACGGCGTGCCCTACCTGGGCATCTGCTTGGGCATGCAGCTGGCCGTGATCGAATTCGCGCGTCATGTCGCCGGTCTGGGTGGCGCCAACAGTACGGAATTCGATCCGTCCGCGCCGCATCCCGTCGTGGCACTGATCACCGAATGGATGGACCGCGAAGGCAAGCTCGAACGTCGCGACCAGACCTCCGACCTCGGCGGCACCATGCGCAAGGGCGCGCAGGTCTGCCCGATCAAGCCCGGTACACGCGCACAGTCGATCTATGGCGACACCGTGAACGAACGTCACCGTCACCGCTACGAGGTGAACAACGTCTACGTCCCGCGCCTCGAAGAGGCAGGCATGGTCATCAGCGCGCGCACGCCTACCGAAAATCTGCCGGAAATCATGGAGCTGCCGAACCATCCCTGGTTCGTCGGCGTGCAGTTCCACCCGGAATTCACCTCCACGCCGCGTGACGGGCATCCGCTGTTCTCGAGCTTTATCAAGGCAGCCATCGCTCATCACGACACGCGTAAGGATAGCTAATGAAAGCTTGCGGTTTCGATATTGGTCTGGAACACCCGTTTTTCCTCATTGCGGGCCCGTGCGTCATCGAGTCGCGCGAACTGGCCTTCGATACCGCCGGCCGGCTAAAGGAAATCACCGCCGCGCTGGGCATCCCGTTCATTTACAAGAGCTCGTTCGACAAAGCCAATCGCAGTTCTGGCAAGTCGTTTCGTGGCCTGGGAATGGACGAGGGGCTGAAGATCCTCGCTGACGTGCGCGATCAGCTCGGCGTGCCCGTGCTCACCGACGTGCACGAAACCGAGCAGGTCGAGCCCGTGGCGGCGGTGGTGGATATGCTGCAGACGCCGGCCTTCCTGTGCCGGCAAACCGATTTCATCCGCGCCTGCGCGGCCTCGCTCAAGCCCGTCAATATCAAGAAAGGCCAGTTCCTCGCCCCGCACGATATGGTGCAGGTCGCGCAGAAAGCGCGCGACGCCGCCATCGAGGCCGGTGGCGACGGCAGCAACATCCTGGTCTGCGAACGCGGTGCTTCTTTCGGATACAACAACTTGGTGTCCGACATGCGTTCGCTCGCTATCATGCGGGAAACGGGCTGTCCTGTCGTTTACGATGCTACTCACTCGGTGCAGTTGCCGGGCGGGCAGGGCACGTCTTCGGGCGGGCAGCGCGAGTTCGTGCCAGTGCTGGCGCGTGCAGCGGTGGCCGTGGGCGTATCCGGTCTCTTCATGGAGACCCACCCCAATCCGGCTTGCGCCTTGTCCGATGGCCCGAACGCCGTGCCGCTGGACCTGATGCCCGCGCTGCTCGAGTCGCTGGTCGAGCTCGATCGCGTCACCAAACGCAACGGTTTCATCGAAAATCAGTTCGTCTGAACTGGCCCGGTGACGCCGTCATGAATTTGTTTATCGTTCAGGGAATCAATCAATCATGAGTGCAATCGTCGACATTATCGGCCGCGAGATCCTCGATTCGCGTGGCAACCCCACCGTCGAATGTGATGTGTTGTTGGAATCGGGCGCCATGGGCCGCGCCGCGGTTCCTTCGGGCGCGTCCACCGGCCAGCGTGAAGCCATCGAGCTGCGCGACGGCGACAAGTCCCGCTACCTGGGCAAGGGCGTGCTGCGCGCCGTCGAGAACCTCAACACCGAGATCTCCGAGGCCCTGATGGGTCTGGATGCTCAGGAGCAGACCTTTGTCGATCGCACCCTGATCGAATTGGACGGCACCGACAGCAAAGAGCGCCTGGGCGCTAACGCCATCCTGGCGGCTAGTATGGCTGTCGCCCGCGCTGCGGCCGACGAGTCGGGCTTGTCGCTGTACCGCTATTTCGGCGGCAGCGGCCCGATGAGCATGCCCGTGCCGATGATGAACGTCATCAACGGCGGCGCGCACGCCAACAACACGCTCGATCTGCAAGAGCTGATGATTCTGCCCGTGGGCGCAACGAGCTTCCGCGAAGCCCTGCGCTGGGGTGCCGAGGTCTTCCACAGCCTGAAAAAGATCATCAATGCCCAAGGCATGTCCACCGCCGTGGGCGACGAAGGCGGCTTTGCCCCCAACGTCCAGAACCACGAGGCTGCCATTCAGCTGATCCTCAAGGCCATCACCGAAGCCGGCTACGAGCCGGGCACGCAGATCGCCCTGGGTCTGGATTGCGCCAGCTCCGAGTTCTACCGTGACGGCAAGTACACGCTGGAAGGCGAAGGCGGCCTGTCGCTGTCCTCGCAAGAGTTCGCCAACTTGCTGGCCACCTGGTGCGACAAGTACCCGATCATCAGCATCGAAGACGGCATGGCCGAAAACGACTGGGACGGCTGGGCCTTGTTGACTGAGCAACTGGGCAAGAAAGTCCAGCTGGTCGGCGACGATCTGTTCGTCACCAACACCCGCATCCTGCGCGAAGGCATCCAGAAGAACATCGCCAACTCGATCCTGATCAAGATCAACCAGATCGGCACCCTGACTGAGACCTTTGCCGCTATCGAAATGGCCAAGCGCGCCGGCTACACCGCCGTCGTGTCGCACCGTTCGGGCGAAACCGAAGACTCGACCATCGCCGATATCGCCGTGGCAACCAATGCCATGCAGATCAAGACCGGTTCGCTCTCGCGTTCCGATCGTATGGCCAAGTACAACCAGCTGCTGCGCATCGAAGAAGAACTCGCCGAAGTGGCGTCCTACCCGGGCCGCGACGCGTTCTACAACCTGCGTTGATTGGACTGCATGCCGGGCGCTCCATGCGCCCGGCATGAGGTCGGTCGCCATTTATAGGCTATCCCTGAAGGGCTCTCGTATATGCGCCTGCTGTTCTTGGTGCTGCTGGCGTTGGTGGCGCTGATCCAGTATCCGCTTTGGTTAGGTAAGGGCGGCTGGTTCACCGTTTGGGACCTGCAGAAACAGATCGCGGCGCAGCACGAGGTCAATGAAGGCCTGCGCGCGCGCAATGCCGCGCTGGAAGCCGAGGTGCGAGACCTGGAAACCGGTTCGGGCGCGATCGAAGAACGCGCCCGCAGCGAGCTCGGCATGATGCGCGAAGGCGAAGTCTTCGTGCATATCCTGCCGGCCGACAGTCCCTTGCCAACGAACTCGGTGCCGGGCGCCGTTCATTCCCGTCCGTCTAATCAAGCACCCGCACGCACCGCGCCACCCGCCACGCAACGTCGTTAAGCCGGCGCTAAGTCGCCGCCTTGGTGCAGTCCCAATCGCCATAGACTACGTTCGCCGTCGGCGTTGCTTTCGGTGAAGCCCGGGCATGCGTTTCGATATCCAGCGTTAACCGTATGGGCAGCATGCCGTGGGCCCATGCTTTGCGCATGCAATCTCCCTGCTCTTGCCCAAACGCCCGGAGCAGGGCGCGTGTCATCGGGGATAGTGGTTCATGAAGATAAGTCAGCCGCGTATGCAGGATCTGCACGTCTTGCGGCTGCAGAATTTCTATCCGCCACGCAGGCATGCCTGTTTTATTTTGGATGGCGGCCCAGATTTCCGCCTGTCTGTTCTGCGCGGCATGTTTGCCGGCGACCAACGGCGGCAGGAATGCGGCAACGAATCCACGCTGCATGGCCTCGGCGCGATCAGGATGCGTGGCGCCGACCCGTGCGCTGTCCAATAGCGCGACATAGGCCACTTGCCGCAACATCTGCCAGTGCGCGGCTTCGACGATCAGCGTACCGAACAACAGCAGCGAAATCGCGACGAGCGCGAATTCGACCAGCGTTGCGCCCCGTTGACGTAAGCGATCGCCGGTGCTCACCATCGCTTCCCCAGCGTAAAAAGAAAAAATCGGCATATCCAAGACTGTGCTTGAGATATGCCGATCTTCAGAAGCTAACGATAGTCTGCCCCAAAATTGCGACGAATCCTATGGGGCCGAGGATGATACTTTGGACGCAGTCGGTTCACGGTAGGAGGCATCCCGCGCAAGCGGACAAATAGCTAAGCCCGCACGCGCAGAGACTTAATGCACCGTCGGCGGATCCTGTTCCGGCATGGGTCGGCTGTCCGTAAACAAACCCGAACAATCCACTGGGTCGAACGCATAAGGCTTGCCGCAGAAATCGCAGGTGATCTGTACGGAGCCTTGCTCGGCCAGAATCTCATTGACTTCCTGCTCGCCCAGCGTGCGCAGCATATTCCCGACGCGCTCGCGCGTGCAGGGGCAATGCCAGCGGACCTGGGACGGCTCGAAACCGATCATCGTGTCTTCCCAATACAGACGATGGATGATCGTATCGATATCGCTATTTAGCAGCTCGTCGGGCTTGATCGTTTCGGCCATGACGATAGCGTGTTCGAGGGTGTTGGCCCCGCTTTCGCTCGCGGCCGTGCCGCCGTGGTCCGGCAGGCGCTGGATCAAGAGCCCGGCGGCATGCTGCCCGTCAGCTTGCAGCCAGAGACGGGTGTCGAGCTGTTCGGATGCCTTCATATAGTGCTGCAAAGCCTCGGCCACCGTATCGCCTTCCAACGGCACAATGCCTTGATAGGCTTGCTGGCCGGGAACCTTGCGGCGCGGATCCAGCACGACGATGAAACGGCCCTCGTTATTGGTGTTCAAAAGGCTTTGCATCGTGCCATCCGGCGGCACTTCCTGACCCTCGCGGACCTTGACCGTGGCGCGCATGCCCAGGTCGGACTGGCATTCGACGACCAATAGCGCGACAGGGCCCGTGCCTTGGATTTGCAGAACCAGCGAGCCTTCGAACTTAATGTTCGCCGCCAGTAGCGCGGCGGCCGCCATGAGTTCGCCTAGCAGGCGCTGAATGGCGGGCGGGTAATCATGATGCTCTTGTGCGTGCAGCCAGGTCTCGTGCAGCCGGACGGCCTGCACGCGCACCGAGCGATCTTCGAAAAGGAATTTCTTGAGTTGATCAGTCATACGTGAATGTTAGCCGATGACGCGCAAGGTGCCATCGCCACCCGCCGAATTAACCGATGCGTTTAAGCGCGCGCTTGTAGTGTTGCGCGCGCTCCTGATAATGGTGGGTATTCCCGTGCATATTGGCGATTTCTTCCGGGGACAATTCGCGTACCACTTTGCCCACACCGATCACCAGCGAATTATCGGGAATCACTTTGCCTTCGGCGATGATGGCGCCCGCGCCGATCAGGCAGTTTCGCCCGATAACCGCACGGTTCAAAATGATGGCTTGCATGCCTATCAGGGCGCCTTCCTGGATCGTGCAGCCATGCAACATGGCTTGATGGCCCACCGTGACGTTTGGCCCGATGGTCATGGGGCATCCTTCATCCACATGCAGGACGGAGCCTTCCTGGATGTTCGTGCCGCGTTCGATGATGATCGGCGCATTATCGCCACGGATTGCAACATGTGACCATATGCTGACTCCCTCGCGCAGGGTCACATTGCCAATGATGTCCGCACTGTCTGCCACATAGACGCTGGGGTCGATTTGAGGGGTTTGATCATCAAGCTGATAAATAGGCATACTACAACAGTCTCACTCAGGGTGTCCGGCGGGTATCGCCGCCCGGGTCTGCTCGCGCAGGCGCAGGACACGGCGCTGGATTTTGCCGGTTGTTGTCATAGGGAGTTCGTCGATGAACTCAATCTCTTTGGGATACTCGTACGGCGCGAGCCGTTCGCGTACATAGTTCTGTAACTGGAGCGTCACCTCGGCAGGATCGTGGCTGGCGTACTCGGGGGTCAGCACGACATAGGCCTTGACCACCGCGCCTCGCTCGGGATCGGGTTTGGGCACGATCGCGGCATTCGCCACGGCCTCGTGACCGATCAGGCAACTCTCGATTTCCGCCGGGCCGATACGATAGCCGGCGGATTTAAATACATCGTCCGCGCGTCCCGCATACCAGAGGTAGCCGTCTTCGTCGACGCGCGCCAGATCGCCCGTGCGGCACCAGTCGCCCGTGAATTTTGCCTGCGTGGCCGCCTCGTTGCGCCAATAACCAAGAAACAGGATTGGATCGGGAAATCCGGCAATATCGAGCCGATTGAGTGCGATCTCACCGACTTCGCCAACTGGCACGGGCTGGCCCGCCTCATCGATCACCGCGACCCGATGTCCGGGGTAGGGGCGCCCCATGCTGCCCGGCTTCGCCGGCCAGCGGTGACAACTGTTGCCGACGATATAGTTCATCTCGGTCTGGCCAAACATTTCGTTGGGCGTAATGCCCAGCGCGGTCTGACACCAGCGAAATACCGTTTCTCCCACGCTTTCCCCGGCGCTCATGATGGCGCGCAGCGCCAGGCGATAGCGCGTCATCGGCTCGGGCACCGACTTCATCATCATCTTCAGCGCAGTGGGGAAGAGGAACACGTTCGTGACCTGGTAGCGCTCCATCAATTCAAACGCCCGCTCGGGCGAGAATCTCCCGCGCGTGCCCACGATGGCATGTCCGAAATACAAAGTGGGCAGCAGCGCGTCCATCAAGCCGCCCGTCCATGCCCAGTCCGCCGGCGACCAGAAGACATCGTTCGGCTTGGGAAACCAGTTTTGCGAGGCGACAAAGCCCGGCAGGTTGCCAATCAGCACGCTATGAGGCAGTAGCGCTCCTTTGGGCGCGCCCGTCGTGCCCGACGTGTACATCAGTATCGCCGGGTCCGAGGAGAGGGTGGCGACCTGTTTGAATTGCGACGGCTGACGGGCTAGCAGGCTGCGCCAGGGCAGCACCCGTTCGTCCACAAAGCCGATGCCGATGATCTGGTTCAGATTCGGGCAGTCGTCGCTGACAGCCAGCACATTGATACGGGAGGCCGGATCGACGATAGCAATGCGCGCGTCCGAGTCTCGCAGGCGCGACTCCAGCGCCTCGGGCCCGAACAGCGGCGATAACGGCACGACGACCGCGCCCACGCTGTAGATCGCCATGTGCGCGACCACGGTTTCCGGTCGTTGTCCTAAAACCACACCCACGCGATCGCCGCGTTCCACGCCCATCTTGATCAACCCATTGGCGAGCTGATTGACGGCTTCGCCCAGGCGGGCGTAGGTCCAGACCTCCCGGTTACCGGCCTCGTCTTCGTGGTAAATGGCAATACGTCGGGCATCCGCGGTGCTTTCGGCCCAACGGTGGCAGCAGACCTCCGCAATGTTGAATTGGGTCGGAACTAGCCAGCGGAATGATTGGTAGAGCGACTGATATTGGTCGTCCATGGCCCTATGTTTTAAGCGCGCTGGCGATCATCCCGAGGGATGCCCGCCCGGGGGCCGGAATGCCCCCTACAAGTGCAAGCATGACCTAGAGGGCCGCGATCTGCAATATGCGCGTGTCGATAGCGGGGACATATAAGGGTTATTACGCATGCGCGTTTTGGCGTCTTTTGGGCGCGGCGGGTACGTCGCACAGCCGGGTCCCTAGCAAACGGTCATGCAGGAACTGCCCATCCCGATCAAACCAGGACCAAATGAAAATCGCGAACGGCGCGACCACAATGAACATATCGACCGACCGCCACCCGGTGGCCACCGAGGCGGCAGAGACAATGGCTGCGGCACACAGGACGAGCGGCCAGATCAGCAGGTAACGCATGATCAGCTTGCCCACCGAAGGCGGCTGGCCATGACGGTCTATCAGCCGGATATTCCAGGTCTTCATTGGCAGCGTCTGACCGTTGCGCCGCCAGCACAGGATGAAATAGATGCCGATCACGACGAATAGCCAAGCCTGGCGCGCATGCCGCAGGGTCAGGGCGTGCTTGCTCTGCGTCAACGTGTCGAATAGATAGCCCGCGAGAAACACCACGCCAAACAACAGCACGGCTTCGTACATCATGCAGGCGAACCGGCGTAGCCGGCTGGCGGTCGGGTATTGGGCAGCAGTCATGGAGCGCTATTATCCCGACCATCGCCACGGCAGGCAAAAAAAAGCCCACCGATTGGTCGGTGGGCCTTAAAAGGGGCTATAGCAGCCCCCAAGGGGAAATCGTCGTAGGGCCACATTCACCGCCGACCGCGCAACTGTCGCGTCCTGGTCTGGCGGGGTTAAACCGTGGCCCTGTTGAATGCCGATACTCAGCATCTTGAATCCGGGCTTGCATAGCCAGCGCAAGTTCTATGCCGGCTACTTCGCAATCATGCTAGGCCCTATTCTAGGGTTAACCCTGAAAGAGTGCAAGTTCTCTGATCATCATGCCTGTTTCCGCCCGAACGTTGCAATCAATTCATATTTTGAACCGTCACAGCTCGGGAGGAAACTGCGGTGTATTTACAACAACCCTCAAGCCGGGTCGCGGTAGCTCGCTGCCACCAGTTCGAATCCGAACAAACGGCAATCGAGCGATCCGTTATGCAGCGGAATGCGGCGCAACGGCTTGAGGCGCAGGCGTTGTGGCAGGTCCCGATCGCTGGTGATGACGTGCAGCTGCCAGCCCGCGTAGGAGCGCTTCAGGTTCGCGGACCAGGCGCGCCAGAGCTCCGTGTCGTCGGTAGGCAGCCGTTCGCCGTAAGGCGGGTTCGTCACGATCCAGCCTTGTTCGGCGGGCGGCGGCACCTCGCGGGCGTCACCAACCTCGAATCGGATCGTGTCGGCGGTCAGCCACGCGCGCTCGGCGTTATTGCGCGCAAATTCGACGGCTTGCGGGTCCAGGTCATAGCCCACCAGCGGTGCGTCGAGCTTGGGCAAGATGCGGGCACGGGCGTCGTCTTTCAGATCGCGCCAGCGCCGCGCGTCGTGGTCGCGCAGGCGTTCAAAACCGAGCGGACGCGAAATGCCGGCGGGCACGCCCAGCGCGATCCAGGCCGCTTCGATCAGGATGGTTCCGCTGCCGCAGAACGGGTCGAGCAAGGGCGCCGCCGGGTCCCAACCCGCCAGCGCCAGCATGCCGGCCGCGAGGTTTTCTCGCAAGGGCGCTTCGCCCTTGTCCAGACGCCAGCCGCGTTTGAAGAGCGACTCACCCGACGTGTCCAGATAGAGCGTGGCGGTGTTGCCCGTCAGAAACAGGTGCACGCGGGCGTCGGGTCGGACGGTATCGATACTGGGGCGCGCGCCTTCGCGGTCGCGCAGACGGTCGCAGATCCCGTCCTTGGCGCGCAGATTGCAATATTGCAGGCTTTGCACCGGACTTTTCACGGCGGAGGTATCGACTCGCAAGGTGTGCTCGGCGCCGAACCAGCGTTCCCAAGGCACGTTGTATGCGACGTCCAGGATGTCGTCTTCGTGCGAGATCGTTTCGTGGGCGACCTGCACCAGAATGCGCGTGGCCAGCCGCGAGTAAAGGTTCGCGCGTTGAATGCCGGACCAGTCCGCGCTGAAATGACAGCCCGCACGGCCCACACGCGCGTCCTCGAAGCCCAGCGCCTGCATCTCTGCGGTCAAGGCCTCTTCCAGTCCCTGGGGGCAGGGCGCAAACACGGGGAAAACCTCCGCATCGCGCAGCCAGCGCGGCGCGCGCTTGCGGATTTCGGGTTCGGCGGCCCATTCCACCTCGGCGGGGAAGTCATCTTGATCGCCGAGGCCTTGGCCCAGATCGGGCTCGGCCGCGCGCTCACGCTTATCTGCAAAACGATCGCCGTCGCGCGGCGCGCCCCGACGGGAGAACGAGGTGTCTTCCCGGGGAGCATCACTACGGTATTTAGACGGTGATTTACGTGCGGGCGCAGCCGGGGCCTCGTCCTGGCGCAAACGTTGCACCTGCTCTTTCGAGCGTTCAATCAGCGCGGCCGTGCGCGCGCGGGCGCCGCTACGCTTGCGCGGGGTTTCGCTCGCAGCCGCGTGGGCGTCACGCGCCGTTTTTTTGACCGTCAGTGTTTTACGACGGCCTTGATCATCAGAAGACATACGGATCCTGGCTTAAGCCGGGCAATGTGGTCAGAAAGGTTTAAGCACCACCAGCAGCACCACCGCCACCAGCAATAAGACGGGAATTTCGTTAAACCAGCGGTAGAACTTATGCGTACGGGTGTTGCGGCCCTGTTCGAATTTGCGCAACATCACCCCGCAGGCGTGATGGTAGCCGATGATAAGCACGACAAAGAACAGCTTGGCGTGCATCCAGCCATTGCCCGGGCCCATGCCGACGCCAAAACCGATATACAGCCACAGCCCCAGCAACACGGCGATGACCGCCAGTATCGTGGTGAACCGGAACAGCCGGCGCGCCATGCCGATCAGACAGGTCTTCACGGCGGCATCGGTCGCCTGCGCCAGATTCACGTAGATTCGCGGCAGATAAAACAGGCCGGCGAACCAGGCCGTGACGAACACGATGTGAAAGGCTTTGACCCAGAGGTAAGACATAGCAGGGGAATGGCAGGTGGTGAATAGCTGGATTGTAGTCGGCCCGGGGTAAAGCTGCCGGGCACGCTAGGTTACGTAGAGATCGACATACTCGTGCACGGGCATGGCCTCCAACGTAGGTTGGTCCAGCGAGGCTTCAAGAATTCGCCGCTGTTGCTTGGCGGCGAACACACGTGCCAGATTCGTGCGGAATTTCGACTCCAATAATGGCATGCCTTCGCTGCGGCGACGTTTGTGGCCAATGGGATATTCGCAGACGACTTCGTCCAGCTGCGTTCCGTCTTGCAAGGTCACGGTCAGGGCATTCGCGATCGATCGCTTGTCGGGATCATGATAGTCGAGCGTGTAGGCGGGGTCCTCGACGCAGACGATTTTGGCGCGCAAGGTGTCGATGCGCGGGTCTTGCGCGATGTCGTCTTCATAGTCGGCGGCGGTCAGGCGTCCGAATAGCAGGGGCACGGCCACCATGTACTGAATGCAATGATCGCGGTCGGCGGGATTATTCAGCGGGCCTTTCTTGTCGATGATGCGCAGGCAGGCCGCATGGGTGCGGATAGTGATCTGTTCGATGTCTTCGGCGGTTTTGCCCAAGGTAGTCAGGCGCTGGTACAGCGTCATTGCGCACTCGACCGCGGTCTGGGCATGAAATTCGGCCGGATACGAGATCTTGAACAGCACGTTTTCCATCACATAGCTGCCATAGGGCCGTTGGAACTTGAAGGGTTGCCCCTTGAAGGACACATCGTAAAAGCCCCAGGTCTTGGCCGTCAGCACCGATGGGTAACCCATCTCGCCCGTTTTGGCGATCAGCGCGAGCCGCACGGCGCGGCTGGTCGCGTCGCCAGCTGCCCAGCTTTTTCGGCTGCCGGTGTTGGGGGCGTGGCGATATGTGCGCAGACTCTGACCATCGACCCATGCCAGCGATACGGCATTGATGATTTCCTCGCGCGTCAGGCCCAGCATCTGCGCGATGACCGCGGTCGAGGCGACTTTCACCAGCACCACATGATCCAAGCCGACCTGGTTAAAGGAATTCTCCAGCGCGATACAGCCCTGGATTTCGTGCGCCTTGATCATCGCCGTCAGCACATCGCGCATGGTCAGCGGCGATTTGCCGGCGGCAACGGCGGTGCGCGACAGCCAGTCGGCGGTAGCCAGAATGCCGCCGAGATTATCCGAAGGATGTCCCCATTCCGCCGCGAGCCAGGTGTCGTTGAAATCCAGCCAACGGATCATCGCGCCAATGTTGAATGCGGCTTGAACGGGATCAAGCTGATAGGGCGTGCCGGGTACCTTCGCGCCGTTGGGCACTATGGTGCCGGGGACGATGGGTCCGAGCAGCTTGCGGCAGGCCGGGTATTGCAGCGCCTCCAGACCGCAGCCCAACGTATCGATCAGGCAATAACGTGCCGTGTCGTAGGCCAGCTGACTGTCGATCTGATAGTCCAGCACATAGTCGACGATATCGGTCAGCACCTGGTCCGGCTCGGGACGCGAGGAGGGTAGGTGAGTAGACATACGGCGGTCTCCCAAATGGGCGTGCCAGCTACACACGCCAGATTGTTGACAATATGGCGATCCAAACGCGGTATGGATATAATTTAGCGCACATTTTCCTCGCGATTGTCGACATGACAGAAAAAGTCCTTGCCCTGGTCGAACCCTCGACCGGTGAAACGGAAACGCTTTCCGAGCAGGTTTTCCGCGACATCCAGTCCGCCATTATCAAGGGCGACATCGCGCCGGGCAGCAAGATTTCCGAGCCTGAGCTTGCCCGTACCTATGGCATCAGCCGCGGGCCGCTGCGCGAGGCGATTCACCGTCTCGAGGGTCAACGCCTGGTGGTGCGCGTGCCGCATGTGGGCGCACGCGTCGTCTCGCTGAGTCAGCAAGAGCTGTGCGAGCTCTATCAAATCCGTGAGTCGCTCGAAGGCATGGCCTGCCGCTTGGCGGCCGCGCGCATGACGGCGGCGGAGGTCGACGAGCTGCGGCGCGTATTGCAGGCCCACGAGCGGGACGAGGCTTTTCAGGCCGGGCGCGGTTACTACCAGCAAGAGGGCGATTACGACTTTCACTACAAGATCGTCCAGGCCAGCGGCAATCAGATGCTGATTCGCATGCTGTGCGATGAGCTCTATCAGCTGGCACGCATGTACCGCATTCAATACTCGGATACGCCGCATCGACCCCGGCAGGCGTTTGCCGAGCATCACCGTATTCTCGATGCGATCGCCGACGGCGACGGCGAGCTCGCAGAACTTTTAATGCGCAGACATATCCGCGCATCCCGTCTCAACATTGAACATCAGATCGCGCACAACACCTTGCAGCGCACGGAGGCATCATGAATTCACAATTTCGCAAGCCCTTACCCGGCACCGAGCTGGACTACTTCGATGCGCGCGCCGCGGTCGATGCGATCGCGCCGGGCGCGTATGACCGCTTGCCTTATACCTCGCGTGTGCTCGCGGAAAATCTGGTGCGCCGCTGTGATCCGGCCTTATTGAACGATGCGCTGCGTCAGCTGATTGAGCGCCGCCGCGATCTGGACTTCCCGTGGTTTCCGGCGCGCGTGGTGTGCCACGACATTCTGGGCCAAACCGCGCTGGTCGATCTGGCGGGCCTGCGTGATGCCATCGCGGATATGGGCGGCGACCCGGCCAAGGTGAATCCCGTTGTGCCGGTGCAACTGATTGTGGATCACTCGCTGGCCGTGGAACACGCGGGCTATGAACCCGATGCCTTTGCGAAGAACCGCGCCATCGAAGATCGCCGCAACGACGACCGGTTTCACTTTATCGATTGGACGCGCGAGGCGTTTCATAACGTCGAGGTCGTGCCGCCGGGTAACGGCATCATGCACCAGATCAATCTGGAACGCATGTCGCCGGTTATCCATGCACAAAATGGCGTGGCGTTTCCCGATACCTTGGTCGGCACCGACAGTCACACACCGCACGTCGATGCCTTGGGCGTGATCGCGGTCGGCGTGGGCGGTCTGGAAGCCGAGAACGTGATGCTGGGCCGCGCCTCGTGGATGCGCTTGCCCGATATCGTGGGCGTTGAGCTGACGGGCAAGCCGCAGCCGGGTATCACCGCGACCGATATCGTGTTGACGCTCACCGAGTTCCTGCGCAAAGAGCGCGTGGTGGGTGCGTACCTGGAGTTCTATGGCGAGGGCGCATCCAGCCTCACCTTGGGCGACCGCGCAACGATATCGAATATGGCCCCCGAATACGGCGCAACGGCGGCGATGTTCTTCATCGATCAACAGACGATCGATTACCTGAAGCTCACCGGCCGCGAAGACGCGCAGGTACAGCTCGTGCAGACGTATGCGCAGCAGGCCGGCTTGTGGGCGGACAGCTTGAAGAACGCGGAATACGAACGCGTGCTGCGTTTCGATCTTTCCAGCGTGGTGCGCACGCTCGCGGGTCCGTCGAACCCCCATCGCCGCTTGCCGGTGTCGGATCTGGCCGAGCGCGGTATCGCGGGCGTGGTGGAAAATGAGCCCGGTTTGATGCCCGATGGCGCGGTCATCATTGCCGCGATCACAAGCTGCACCAACACCAGCAATCCGCGCAACGTCATCACCGCGGGCTTGCTGGCGCGCAACGCCAACCGAGTGGGCTTGACGCGCAAACCGTGGGTGAAGACTTCGCTCGCGCCTGGATCCAAGGCCGTCGAGCTTTATCTCGACGAAGCGCAACTAACCAGCGAGCTCGAGAAGCTTGGCTTCGGTATCGTTGCGTTCGCCTGTACCACATGCAACGGCATGTCCGGTGCGTTGGACCCCAAGATCCAACAAGAAATCATCGACCGTGATTTGTATGCGACGGCAGTGCTATCGGGTAACCGCAACTTCGATGGGCGGATTCACCCCTATGCCAAACAAGCGTTCCTTGCTTCGCCGCCATTGGTAGTGGCTTACGCCATCGCAGGCACCATTCGTTTCGATATCGAACGTGATGTGCTGGGCAAGGATGCGAGAGGCAACGATATTCGTCTGAAGGATATCTGGCCCAGCGAGGAAGAGATCGACGCCGTCGTGGCCGCGGCCGTCAAGCCCGAGCAATTCCGCAAGGTCTACGCACCGATGTTCGGCATCCGCGATGCACGACGCGAGTCCGTGAGTCCCTTGTACGAATGGCGCCCTCAAAGCACTTATATCCGTCGTCCTCCTTACTGGGAAGGCGCGCTGGCTGGCGAGCGCACGTTGAAAGGCATGCGTCCGCTTGCCGTCCTGGGCGACAACATCACCACGGACCATCTCTCGCCCTCGAATGCGATCTTGCTCGATAGCGCCGCAGGCGAATACCTCGCCAAAATGGGCTTGCCCGAGGAAGACTTCAACTCCTACGCCACCCATCGCGGCGACCATCTGACCGCGCAGCGCGCGACGTTCGCGAATCCCAAACTCTATAACGAGATGGTCCGCAACGAAGACGGCAGCGTCAAACAAGGCTCACTCGCGCGTGTCGAGCCAGAAGGCAAGACCATGCGGATGTGGGAGGCCATCGAAACCTATATGCAACGCAAGCAGCCCCTTATCATCGTGGCGGGGGCGGACTATGGACAGGGCTCCTCGCGTGACTGGGCGGCTAAGGGCGTGCGTCTGGCCGGTGTCGAAGCCATTGTGGCCGAAGGCTTCGAGCGCATTCACCGCACCAACCTGATCGGCATGGGCGTACTGCCGCTGGAATTCAAGCCGGGAACCAACCGTAAAACGCTGGCGCTCGATGGTACGGAAACCTATGACGTGGTGGGCGAGCGTAAGCCGCGCGCCGATCTGACACTGATCGTGCATCGCCGCGATGGAAGCGCGATCGAAGTGCCGGTGACGTGTCGCCTCGATACCGCCGAAGAAGTCTCCATCTACGAAGCAGGCGGCGTGTTGCAGCGCTTCGCGCAAGACTTTCTCGAATCCTCGTCCGCCAGCGCAGCCAGTCAGGCGGGCTGAGCAATCAATCGATAACAGACAGATCAGGATCCTTCATGACGCACGCACCACAAATCAAAATTCCCGCGACTTATATGCGCGGTGGTACGAGTAAAGGCGTTTTCTTCAAGCTCACCGACTTACCTCCGGCCGCGCAGGTAGCCGGGCCGGATCGCGATTCGCTCCTCATGCGAGTCATCGGCAGTCCCGATCCCTATGGCAAACAAATCGACGGTATGGGCGGTGCGACTTCCAGCACCAGCAAGACGGTGATCTTGTCCAAGAGCAGCCGTCCCGATCACGATGTCGATTATCTGTTCGGTCAGGTGTCTATCGATCAGGCTTTCGTGGATTGGAGTGGCAACTGCGGCAACCTGTCGGCCGCGGTGGGTCCGTTCGCCATTGCGAATGGTCTGGTCGATGCTGATCGTATCCCCGAGAACGGCATTGCGACTGTGCGCATTTGGCAAGCCAATATCGGCAAGACCATCGTGAATCATGTCCCCATCACCAACGGTCAGGTGCAAGAGACCGGGGATTTTGAACTGGATGGCGTGACCTTTCCGGCTGCCGAGATCAAGGTTGAGTTTCTCGATCCGGCTGACGAAGGCGAAGGCGAGGGCGGCTCGATGTTTCCTACGGGTAACGTCGTGGACGACTTCGAGGTACCGGGCGAAGGCACATTTCGCGCGACCTTCATTAACTCGGGAATTCCGACCATCTTTCTGGATGCGGAAGCCCTGGGCTATACCGGCACCGAATTACAAGACGCCATCAACAGTGATCCCACCGCGCTCGCGCGCTTCGAGAAAATCCGTGCGTATGGCGCCGTGCGTATGGGTCTGATCGCCTCGCCCGAGCAGGCGGCTGCCCGTCAACATACGCCCAAGATCGCATTCGTGTCCAAACCACGCGCCTATACCGCGTCCAGCGGTAAAGCCATCGGCGAGAAGGACGTGGATCTGCTGGTGCGCGCGCTTTCCATGGGCAAGCTGCACCATGCCATGATGGGTACTGCATCGGTTGCCATAGCAACGGCTGCGGCCGTTCCGGGAACCTTGGTGAATCTCGCCGCAGGCGGCGGTGAACGGACGGGTGTGCGCTTCGGTCATCCCTCCGGAACATTGCAAGTCGGCGCCGAAGCCAAACTCGTCGATGGCGAGTGGACGGTCACGAAAGCGATCATGTCGCGCAGCGCGCGTGTCTTGATGGAAGGATGGGTGCGCGTGCCTTGGATGCCACGTTGAGCGTTGTTAATCGTTGCCGGGCCGGCCGGCGCCAGTCGCCCAAAATCAAGAAAAGCTCAAGCATAAGTCGACGTGGCGGTCGCCATGATTATTCAAGGCGACGATTCAACAACCGCAATGGGCTGAGAGATGCAATCAGTGGTGACCTGTTGGCGACACGTTCCTTGGAAGCCTGAGTCCCTCCGCTAAACCCAAGGCCGCCCTACGCCAAACGCGCCGTCTTCCCCGAGCCCACGCCAACACGTCCCGACGTCGCGAGCGTGGGCTTTTTCATGGAGTGCTTACGTCCGCCTCCACCGGCCATCGCCACAGCTACCGGCAAACGAGGACGAAGAAACTGCGTGCTCTTCTCACAAATTAGGGAACTAGCAGGACCTCGCGGTCACTCAGTGAGTAATTTTAAATAACAGTTCGGGACCTTGTTGCGTTCTGAACCCCGCGAGCGTCGCTTCGATCAGCTTAAGAAGGAGAGCCAGCAATGTTCCCATTCTCAAATCTTGGTCCAATCCCACATCAAATAACCGACCAGGATCTTTCCATTCCCTCCTTGGGGGGCAAAACGCCCAATGAGTGCTTGGATCTGGCTATTATCAGCTCCAATGTCCGGGACGTGCGAGACATCCTTGAACATATGCGTGTGGATTACCGTGCCCTCAACGCGGACGGCCTAAACCCTATCCACAGGGCGATCTATGGCAGCTCCGACGCGGTAATCCAGCTGCTGATTGATAAGGCCAGCAAGCTTGATCCGGCCGCACTGCATGATCCGGACAAAGATGGTTATACGCCGTTGATGCACGCTGTGTTGCAAGGAGAGGTCAAGCTGGCGCTTGAGTTGATTCGGGCCCATGGTGCCACGGAGGAACATGGTCGAGAGCCTCCTATCTCTTACGACAGCCCAAGTCTGTTTCGGGAGACACGCGATAACGCGATACGGCTCATCGCCTCCGGCGGAGACACTGCCACGGCGCAAATGGTCGCGCTGGCGCAGCGCGATGAGGTCTTCTTAAAGATGTTCTCCGGTTGGTATGCCGACCTGCAGGGCGCGTGCGCGTCGGGCAGGCTTGAAGATGCCCGCGACGCACTTGCTAATGGCGCCGACCCTTCCTATTTGCTTGCAAAAACGATGTCGTTCCGCGACGGTCCGGTGATATTGGAGAAAAGAGCGACCGTTATCAAGAATCTGATGGCACTTGGCGCGGATCTCAACGCCGCCCTGGCATTTGGTGACCTGAGCGGGCTGGGTGTCCACGGTATGAGCGCATTGGTACTGCTGGGCGCATCGCCAGAGAAAGCCATGAACATCCTGGAGCAACGTGGCATACCGTATGAACCGAAAGATTTCGATATCGGCTTTGATCCCGCCCACCGCATACGCAAGCTGGCCATGGAGGGAGATCATGAAGGCGCCGTTGATGTGGCAGGCGCGGTGCCCCCGAACGACAAAGATTTCCTCGATTGCCGCGTACTCATTCCCTTGGCGAACGAGGGCCATCTCGATGCCATTTCGGGATTGTTGGCGGAGGACGTAGTAGAACTACGGCCCGTTGTTGATCGGTTGGTCAGGAGCGGAAACCTGGTGGCGTTGCAGAATATCGTCGCCGCCGCCCAAAGCGATACTCTCTTTGTCAAGGTGTTTGGACCCTTGAACAGCGGTAAGCGAGTCGACGTGAATAACCTGAGTGAGCTGTTCGCCGCTGGATTCGACCCCTCGAAATATCTGTGGAACCTAGCCAGTCAGCCGCAAAACCGGTTTCTCGCCAGAATACTGATTGCCGCAGGTGCACGGATAGAAAACGCACTGCGTTCGGTGCCCGCCGATAGACGATCAGAGGCCTCCCAAGTTCTCAATGCACTTTCCCATGACGTGGCCGGAGTTATCAGGCAAGTGCAGCGAACGTACAATCCGGGCGGTATTACCCTCGTCGAAGACATTCTGATTGCGCAAGGGATTAGAGACAGGGGCCTGGCGGCGCCGATTAACTCCGTGGCCGAGCAGCTTCGCGCGATGAACAAGATCGCTGAATCCAATCTGCTGGAGGCTGTATTGCGAGTGGACTGGCCTGCCATTTATGAGCAGGTGGGCAGATCGCAGGAAACAGCTGGCAATGTATTGATGCTGATGGTGCTTCGCACGCCGCTAACCTTGTCTGCGCCATACACGCGGTTATTAGTGCAAGCGGGCACAGATCTGATGAACGTCGCTGATAGTATTCTCGATCAATATCGACTCAACGAATGGGAAGCCATTCGCAACGTGGGGGCGTTGGTGCACGCGGGTTACAATCCAATTGAATTGTGTGAGTTATTGGTCGACATGGACCTGGCGCAGTTTGCCCAACGAATGGTTCAGGGCACCTCTATCGATTTACTGGACGCATTTGCATCGCTGGCGAAAATGGGCGACGTGGACCGGCTGCGCAAACTTGTTCCTCTGCAGAATACTTTCCATCCTCACGATTTGATCATCGCGGATCCCAAAGGAGGGGCAGAGACTGCCAGGAAGTTGATCGCGGCAGGCATGGACGCTACCGGCGCGCTTTCACAAGCACTATTGCATGACGAAGGCAAGATGGCGGCGGAGATGTGCGATTTGGGTGTTGATGAGGCAGCGGCGCTGGCTCCATGCCTTATCCAGAATGCCTTCTCCACGTTGCTGGCCTTCGTGGTACGAGGCACTGACATTGAACGGGCGCTCGCTCATATCGAGAATCCCGTCATACAAGAAGCGTTACGCCAGGGCCTCAAGCGGCAACGTGCGCATGAAGAGGAATGGGGCGCGCAGCGAGAGCTCTCTCCCACGTTTCGCATGATAATTGACGAAGAATGATGCGATCGCGTCCTGGCTGAAGCTGTCGCCAGCAAAAAAATTCACCATAAACCGGCGGTGCGCTCGCGCGCTAGCGGTTTGACGATGTCTTGTCGCGGATACGGAATAGAGGGAATAATCGGGCCTCGCGAACATCGAGGCTCGTATGACACCTTTCAAAGGCAGACTCCGTGTGCGGCATCTGGAGATTGTGCTGACCGTCGCGGAATTAGGCAATTTGTCCAGAGCGGCCACGCAGCTGCACACGACGCAGTCGGGCCTGTCGCGTGCCATCGTCGAGATAGAAGAGCTGGTGGGTACACGTCTCTTCGAACGTACTGCCAAAGGCACAGGTTGCACCCCGGCGGGCGAGGCCATGTGCCGTCATGCGCGGCAGTTGTTGGCGGACTTCCGCCGGGCCGAGGTTGAGCTCGCTGCTGTCACGCGTGGCGACGAAGGCAGTTTGACGGTTGGGTGCTTTTCCCTGTTCGCGGGCTGGCCGATGGCGCCCGCCGTGCAAGCGTTTCAATCTCGATATCCCCGCGTCATGCTCACCGTCGAAGTCGGCACTCACGAGCAGCTTGTTGATATGCTGGATGCGGGTACGTTGGACGTGCTGGTCAGTCGATACGGGGCCAGCGTCAATCCCCAGGTCTATCGGTCAATGACCTTGTTGCACGATGAGGTGGTGTTGGTTTGCGCGAACGCGCATCCCCTGGCGAGCCGACCTCAGAGCACACTGGACGACTATTTGCGCTATCCGTGGATCACTGCGCTGCCGGGCAGCCGGATACGCGGCGAACTTGAGCGGCGCTTGCTCAATCAGGGATATCCCTTGCCCGATATGGTGGGCGCGCTCTCGCCGGAGTTCAATATGGAGTTGGTGCAGCGCGGCGCTTACTTGGGGTTAATGCCGGGGAGCGTGGCGGCCGTGCTGCAGGCGCGCGGGAGCATCACCATGCTGCCCGAGTTGCCGCCGTTGCAGCGATCGCCGATGTCCGCAATCTGGCGGCGCGACCGGCCAAGTTCGCGGCCTGTACGTGCGTTTTCGGTCGCGCTCGCTCAGGCGATACGTGCCGACAAGGCCTTGCTTCAGTCTCACGGATACGCCGTGCTGTAAGGCATGCGCAACGCGCATACCTTTGCTCAAAAGTCGCATGCCTGGCGTGAATGCTTGCCCCTACCATAGGAGACTGAGTGCCATAAGGAGGGGAGATGTCAGAGACTATCACCATAGCGCTACCGCAGGGGACCGTGCGCGGGATACGCGAATCGCGCGTCCTTAGTTTCCATGGCGTGCCGTACGGCGAAGCCCCCGTAGGCCCGCTGCGGTTCGCTGCACCCCGACCAGCCCGTTGGTCTGGCGAGTGCGATGCCACCCGGGCAGCGCCCGTCGCGCCACAATTGCCATCGAGGCTGCGCGATGCCATGGGCGATTTTGACGCGCGTCAGGATGAAGACTGCCTGCGTTTGTCCATTTGGGTGCCTGCCGACGGCGCTATCCAGCAAAGCCAGGTGCGACGAGGAGGCAGCCCAGTCGCGGCCCCGTCGGACGTGGCCGGTTCGCCGGCAAAGCCACATCGTCGCCCCGTCCTGATCTGGCTGCACGGTGGCGCCTGGCAGAGTGGTGGCATCCTGCCCTGGTATGACGGCGCAAGACTGGCAGCCGAAGGCGACATGGTCGTGGTCGCCGTGAGTTATCGTCTCGCCGCCCTGGGCTGGCTGCCACTGCCCGATGCCACACCGAATGCCGGCTTGTTGGATCAAGAATTGGCCATTGGCTGGGTGATCGAGCACATCGCTGCGTTCGGCGGCGACCCCGAGGCCATCACCGTCATGGGCCAATCCGCAGGCGCGACGTCGATCTGCGCCATGCTGACCCGTCAACCCCGGTTCTCTCGCGCTATTTTGCAAAGCGGATCTTTGGGGCGGGGCTGGCGTAGCGCGGAGCAGGGCGCCCGCCTGGCGCATGCCTATCTAGGCGCGTGCGGTGTCAATACGACGCAAGAGGCTGCCGCGTTGCCCGTGGAAACTCTGCTGGCTGCGCAACAGCACCCTGACGTGCTTAAAGCGTTGCAGGCAGAAGGCAGCGGCCGATCGTTATTTGCGCCCGTCCTGGACGGCGACATTTTGACGACCGACATGCAGAACGCGCTGGCTGCTGCGGTGGGACGCGCAGATGTTCTGGTGAGTTATACCCGCGACGAAATGGCGGCTTTTCCGGGTCAAGGGGTCAATCCCCAAAGCGCCGCGCTGGGCAATGCGATCTTTGACCAGCCTGCCCGGCAATGGGCCGCCGATGCAATCAAAGCCGGTCGTCAAGCCTGGCTTGCACGGTTCGATGTCGCACCCACCCAGCGGTTCGGGGCCTGCCATTGCATTGAACTGCCCTTCGTCTTCGGAACGCTCGATGCGTTTCCTGATGCACCCATGTTGCACGGACTGAAGGCCGTCAGCGCGGAATCCCTGTCGCAACGTACCCGCAAGGCCTGGATCGCTTTTGTCCATGGCGAGTCGCCCGGATGGCCCATGGCTCCCCATCAGCAAATTTTCGACGTGCAGTGACGCCTTTATGGTGCGCCATCCCAGCGACTGCATCCAGCCAACGACTTTATAAAGAGATACTCATGTTCAAACGCCTATTCGTTATCTGGGCCGCCGCCTTGATGTGGCTCGGTCTTGTCAGCAGCCCCGCCCATGCCGCCTTTCCGGACCGCCCGGTGCGTATCATCGTGTCCAATCCGCCTGGCGGCCCCGTTGATGTCATGCTGCGCGTACTGGCCACCCGCCTGTCAGAGATGTGGAAGCAGCCCGTCATCGTGGAAAATCGCCCCGGCGCTTCGGGCATGATCAGCACCAGCACACTGCTAAAGGCCCCGGCAGACGGCTACACCCTCGGCATGGTGGTTGCGTCCACCATCACCATCGTGCCGTTCGCGGTAGACAGCTTCGATCCGGTCAAGGACTTGCAGCCGATTTCGTTGGTCGCCCGCACGCCCTTCGTCTTTGTCGTGCGTGCAGACAGCCCGCTAAAAACGTGGGAGGACTTCGTCCAGGAAAGCCGCAAGCGTGACCTCAACGTCGGCTCATTCTCCATTGGCACCGCTTTCCACCTGGTATGGGAACAAACCGCCCGCAAAGCCGGCATCAAGGCCCTGTATGCCCCTTCATCATCGTCCGGCACCACGCTTAACAATCTGATTGGTGGCGAACTCGACGTCGCGCTCGACGCTCCCTCGAGTTCCAAAGGCCTCTTGGAAAGTGGCCGCCTGCGCGGCCTGGCGATCACGAGCCCCACACGGTTCAGCGGTTTGCCCGACACGCCCACATTAGAAGAGTCAGGCATGCCCGGCTATGCCCCGCAACCTTGGATTGGCCTCATGGCGCCCGCAGGCACGCCTGCCGACCGTGTCGCGTTCATTCAGCAATCCGTTGCCACCGTCCTGAAAGATCCGGCGATGCAAGCGCAAATGCAAGGCCTGGGCATGATCCCCATTGGTAGCTCGCCCGAAACGCTGGCCGAAACCATCCAGTCCGACCGCAACGAAATGGCCCCCCTAATCAAGGACCTCGGCATCCGCCTCCAATAATCCCGCGCAGCTCCATAGCGCCAGAGCCACGCATATCCCCGAACTGGCGCCAGGCTCTCGCTCATCTCGGATGCCGCATAAGGCCCAAGCCTATCCTCGAGCTAGCGTAAAGCCCACGAGCATCCCCGACGCAAGCCGGAGCGTGCCGCCCAAGCCACACCGGCCCGTTGAGCGCGGGGAAGCCCCCGAAGGGGGCCGAGCCCCCTGCTCATGGGGCGAGCCCGTGCGACAGGGCCGGTGTGGCTTGGGCGGCGCGCTCCGGCGTCTAAAGAACCCGTCAGCCGCCCCAAATACCCCACCGCCCCCAAAAACAAAAAGGATTCACCGCCAACAGCAATGAATCCCCAAACCAAACCCAAAAAAGCGCCGTCCCCGGCGCCAGAAAAACCTTACTTCCGCTTAGAAAGCGGCACGTATTCCTGATCCTCCGGCCCCACATAATTAGCCGTAGGACGAATGATCTTGTTATCGACCCGCTGCTCGATAATGTGCGCCGACCATCCCGCCGTACGCGCCAGCACAAACAGCGGCGTGAACATTGCCGTCGGCACGCCCATCATGTGATAGCTCACCGCCGAGAACCAGTCCAAGTTCGGGAACATCTTTTTGACTTCCCACATCACCGTCTCCAACCGCTCGGCGATGTCGTACATCTTGGTCGTACCGGCTTTTTTCGAAAGCTTGCGAGCCACTTCCTTGATGACCTTGTTGCGCGGATCCGAAACCGTGTAGACCGGGTGACCAAAGCCGATGATGACTTCCTTGGCTTCCACGCGGCGACGGATATCGGCCTCTGCTTCGTCCGGGCTGTCGTAACGCTTTTGCACCTCGAACGCCACTTCGTTGGCGCCACCATGCTTCGGCCCACGCAGCGCGCCGATCCCCCCGGCGATAGCCGAGTACATGTCCGATCCCGTACCCGCGATCACGCGGCACGTAAACGTGGACGCATTGAACTCATGCTCCGCGTACAGGATCAGCGAGGTGTGCATCGCACGCACCCACTCATCCGAAGGCTTCACACCGTGCAGCAGATGCAGGAAATGACCGCCAATGCTGTCATCATCCGTCTGCACATCGATCACGTGGCCGTTGTGGCTGTAGTGATACCAGTACAGCAGCGCCGAACCCAGATTTGCCATCAAGCGGTCAGCAATATCGCGCGCGCCCGGGATGTTGTGGTCATCCTTCTCGGGCAGCACGCAGCCCAGCACCGACACCGCCGTACGCATCACATCCATCGGGTGGCTGGAGGCGGGCAGGGCTTCCAAAGCCGTTTGCAGTTGCGCCGGCAGACCGCGCATCGAGCGCAGCTTGTCCTTATAGGCCTTCAGTTCCGCCTTGTTCGGCAGCTTGCCATGCACGAGCAAGTGCGCGATTTCTTCGAACTCCGCTTCGCCCGCGAAGTCGAGAATGTCGTAGCCACGATAGTGCAGGTCATTGCCCGTACGGCCCACGGTACACAGTGCCGTGTTGCCGGCCACCACGCCGGACAGCGCGACGGATTTCTTGGGCTTGAACCCGGGTTTGTCTTCCGTGGGGGCGCTCGTCTGGGCCTCTGTCACGGCTGCGCTTTGCTTCTTGGAAGTGCTCATGTCTCTGACTCCTTTCCTTGGTTGGCGTCAAATGGGGCGAACGTAAACTGCGCCGTCGCGGCCAGTGACATCACTTACACCGGCCGCCGACGGAAATTACTTGCCTTTGCCTTGCTGGAACAGCGCGTCCAGTTGCGACTCAAATGCATGGTAGCCGATGCGATCGTACAACTCATCGCGGGTTTGCATCGTGTCGAGGACATTTTTTTGATGGCCATCGCGGCGAATGGCTTGATAGACGTTTTCCGCGGCCTTGTTCATCGCGCGGAATGCCGACAGCGGATAGAGCACCATCGCTACGTTCACGCTGCGCAGCTCGTCCACGGTGAATAGCGGCGTCTTGCCGAACTCGGTGATGTTGGCCAGCACCGGCACGTTGACGGCTTTCACAAAGCGATCGTAGGTCGGCAGGTCATAAGCGGCCTCGGCGAAAATCGCGTCGGCGCCGGCTTCCACGCAGGCCAGCGCGCGTTCGATCGCGGCGTCCACGCCATGCGAGGCAATCGCGTCGGTACGGGCGATCAGGTAGAAATCGGAATCCGTGCGCGCATCGGCGGCTGCTTTCACGCGGTCAGCCATTTCCTGGGTGCTGACGATTTCCTTGCCCGGACGGTGGCCGCAACGCTTGGCGCCCACTTGGTCTTCGATGTGGCAGGCGGCCGCGCCGAATTTGATCAGGCTTTTAACGGTACGGGCGATGTTGAAGGCCGAAGGCCCAAACCCCGTGTCGATATCGACCAGCAGCGGCAGATCGCAGACATCGGTGATGCGGCGCACATCGGTCAGCACGTCGTCCAACGTATTGATGCCCAGATCGGGCAGGCCGAGTGAGCCAGCGGCCACGCCGCCGCCCGAGAGATAAATGGCGCGATAGCCCGCGCGCTTGGCCAGCAAAGCATGGTTCGCATTGATGGCGCCAACGATTTGCAGGGGGCTTTCTTCGGTCAGCGCCTGGCGAAACAGCGCGCCGGGGGAGGTGGGGCGGGTCATGAGCGGATCTCCGTGGTGTGCCGGACGCTCACTCTGGCGCCCGGGCCTGATGGTGATGGTGCAGGAAAAGCAGTCCGCGGTCATTCGACAAGGTCGAAAATAGGCCGCTGCACGGAGGAAGTGCGGGTGGGCTGCGCAATAAATCTGTGTCCTGGCCCGCGGATGGCGAAGCGACAGATTTATTACGGCGCGGCCGGGACATATCGCCAGGCCGCGCCGCCCGCCAGGCTTACGCCTGGCTGCTTGCGAACATTACTTCAGCAAGTCTTTCACGCCGTCGCGCTCTTCGAGCAGTTCTTTCAGCGTGAAGTCCAGGCGCTCGCGCGAGAAGGCGTCGATTTCCAGGCCTTCGACACGCTTGTACTCGCCGTTCTCGGTGATCACCGGCACGCCGTAGATGATGCCTTCGGGGATGCCGTAGGAACCATCCGAGGGCACACCCATGGTGACCCACTTGCCGTTGCTGCCCAGGACCCAGTCACGCACGTGGTCGATGGCGGCGTTGGCGGCCGAAGCAGCCGACGACAGGCCACGGGCCTCGATGATGGCGGCGCCGCGCTTGCCCACGGTGGGGATGAAGACTTCGCGGTTCCATTGATCATCGTTGATGATCTTGGCCAGGCTTTCGCCGCCGACGGTGGCGAAGCGGATGTCCGGATACATCGTGGGCGAATGGTTGCCCCAGACGATCAGGTTTTCGATATCGGCAACAGCCTTGCCCGACTTGGCAGCCAGTTGCGACAGGGCGCGGTTGTGGTCCAGGCGCAGCATGGCGGTGAAGTTCTTGGCCGGCAGATCCGGGGCCGACTTCATCGCGATGTAGGCGTTGGTGTTGGCGGGGTTGCCCACGACCAGCACCTTGACGTCGCGGCTGGCGACTTCGTTCAGCGCGCGGCCTTGAGCCGTGAAGATCTGGGCGTTGACGCTCAGCAGATCCTTGCGCTCCATGCCGGGGCCGCGGGGACGGGCGCCGACCAACAAGGCCACGTCCGCATCCTTGAACGCGGTGCGCGGATCGCTGTGAGCGGTGACTTCTTGCAGCAGCGGGAAGGCGCAGTCATCCAGTTCCATGATGACGCCCTTGAGGGCTTTTTGCGCTTTCTCGTCGGGGATTTCCAGCAGTTGCAGAATGACCGGCTGATCTTTACCCAGCATTTCGCCCGAGGCGATGCGGAACAGCAGGGCGTAACCGATTTGGCCGGCGGCGCCGGTAACGGCGACACGCAAGGCAGGCTTAGACATGAACGTTCTCCGTGATGAGTTCGTGTGAGATGAAATTCTCTTTGTCAGTTTAATCGCTGGACGCCGCTCATGCGTCGCACGGGGTGTCGAGGAAACTTGTAAATCCTAGATGGAATTTACGTATGCGTCAATTGTCTTATATCTTATATAAGACATAAGACGTTGGACAGTGCCGGGCCGCTTGTGCCACAATGCCGCGTTTGCCCGGCAGGATGATCCTGCTTTTTTCCAGGGTCTACGAGACCGAGAAAACCCGCTGATAAATCGACCATGGCAGACCCCAGGCCCGAACCTCCGCTACGACATCGCGCCGCCCGACCGGCCGGCGAGGGGGCCGCGTTCAGTCCGCTGTATCGTCAGATCAAGGATTTGCTGGTGCAAAGTCTTGATCGCGGCGAATGGAAACCCGGCGAATTGATTCCCAGCGAGATTGATCTGGCCGCGCGCTTTCAGGTCAGTCAGGGTACCGTACGCAAGGCCGTCGATGAACTGGCCGCCGAACATTTACTGATCCGCCGCCAGGGCAAGGGCACGTTTGTCGCGACTCATCACGAGGCGCGGGTGCGATATCGTTTCCTGCGGCTGGCCGCCGACGAAGAAGGCGAGAATGGCCGCGCCGAGAGTTTCATCCTGGAATGCCGCCGCCTGCGCGCGCCTGCCGAGGTCGCTCGCGCACTGGAACTGCGCGCCGGTGAAACCGTGGTGATGATTCGTCGCCAGCTTTCCATGAATCAACGTCCGACCGTCATCGACGACATCTGGCTGCCCGGGTCTGTGTTCAAGGGTCTGACGCTGGAGCTGCTGACGGCAAACAAGGCGCCCTTGTATGGTCTGTTCGAAACCGAGTTCGGGGTCAGTATGGTGCGCGCCGACGAAAAACTCCGCGCGGTGGGCGCGCCCGCTGAGGTGGCGGGATTGCTGGGCGTGGCGCCAGGCGCGCCGCTTTTGCAAGTCGATCGCGTGTCCTACACCTATGGAGACAGACCCATGGAAATTCGCCGCGGTTTATACCTTACCGATCATTACCACTACCGCAATAGTTTGAATTGATGAGCTTTTTCACAACGATTTGATACGAACCGTACTCTGGGCGAAAATAGCGTGTTTGCCTGCACCGGCAACGCTTATTTCGTTGTCACGAATCCCTAGCACCGTAACACCGAGGCCGTCATGTCCGACACCGCTGCCAAGCCACGTCCGCAGTTTCGCAATATTGGTATTGCACAAATTGCGACCTATCGCCTGCCCCTGGCGGGCAAGCTCTCCATCCTGCACCGCATAAGCGGCGCGCTGCTGTTTCTCTGTTTGCCCTTGGTCATTCTGCCGCTGTTCGCGGCCAGCGTGGCCTCGCCTGAAAGCTACGCGCAGATCGCCGAATATGCCGGCAATCCCATCGTGAAACTGGTGTTCCTGGTGCTGGTGTGGGGTTACCTCCATCACTTCTGTGCCGGCATTCGTTACCTGATCCTGGACCTGCATATCGGTCTGGATAAGGTCTCGGCCCAGAAAAGCGCAGGCGTCGCGTTTGGCGTGAGCCTGGCACTGACCGTCGTCTTTGCCCTCAAATTGTTTGGAGTTCTGTAATGGCTCAATCCAAAAACTATGGCCCCAAGCGTTTGGTGGTAGGGGCGCACTACGGCGTCATCGACTTTATCGCGCAGCGCATCACGGCCGTGATCATGGCCATCTACACGCTGGTGCTGATCGTCGGCATCATGATGATGCCCTCGTTCTCCTATGAAAGCTGGAAGGCGCTCTTCACCTTCCATGCGGGCCCGATTCCTCTTGGCCAGATGCTGGCCACCCTGTTCTTCTTTGCGTTGGCCTGGCACGCCTGGATTGGCGTGCGCGACATCTGGATGGACTACGTCAAGCCCACGGGCGTTCGCCTGTTGCTGCAAGTGCTGACGATCCTCTGGCTGGTCGCCTCGGTTGTCTATTTCGCGCAAATCCTCTGGAGTATCTAAGCCGTGGTCTCTGTCATGAATTCCTTGCCACGCCGCCAGTTTGATGTGGTGGTCGTTGGCGCCGGCGGAGCCGGCATGCGTTGCTCGTTGCAATTGGCTCAAGCCGGTCTGTCCGTGGCCGTGCTGTCGAAAGTTTTCCCGACCCGTTCGCACACCGTTGCGGCGCAGGGCGGCGTGAGTGCTTCGCTGGGCAACATGAGCGAAGACCACTGGTACTGGCACATGTACGACACCGTCAAGGGTTCGGACTGGCTGGGTGACCAGGATGCCATCGAGTTCATGTGCCGCGAGGCACCGAACGCTGTGTACGAGCTCGAACACTTCGGCATGCCGTTCGACCGTAACGCCGATGGCACCATCTATCAGCGTCCGTTCGGTGGACACACCGCCAACTTCGGTGAAAAGCCCGTGCAGCGCGCCTGTGCCGCTGCCGACCGTACCGGTCACGCGCTGCTGCACACGCTCTATCAGCGTAACGTCGCTGCGCGCACGCACTTCTTCGTCGAATGGATGGCACTGGATCTGCTGCGCAACGAAGCCGGCGACGTGGTCGGTGTGACCGCGCTGGAAATGGAAACCGGCGACGTCTACATCCTCGAAGCCAAGACCACCGTGCTGGCCACGGGCGGCGCGGGCCGTATCTGGGCCGCATCGACCAACGCCTTCATCAATACCGGCGACGGTCTGGGCATGGCGGCTCGTGCCGGCATTCCGCTGCAAGACATGGAATTCTGGCAATTCCACCCGACTGGCGTGGCCGGCGCGGGCGTGCTGATCACCGAAGGCGTGCGCGGCGAAGGCGGCATCCTGTTGAACAAGGATGGCGAACGCTTCATGGAGCGCTATGCGCCCACGCTGAAAGACTTGGCCCCGCGTGACTTTGTGTCGCGTTCGATGGACCAGGAAATCAAGGAAGGTCGCGGTTGCGGTCCGGACGGCAGCTACGTGGTGCTCAAGCTCGATCACCTGGGCGCTGACGTCATCAACAAGCGTCTGCCCTCGATCCGCGAAATCGCGATCAAGTTCGGTAACGTCGATCCGATCAAGGAACCGATCCCGGTTGTGCCGACCATCCACTACCAGATGGGCGGTATTCCGGCCAACTATCACGGCCAGGTGCTCGAGCGCGTCAACGGCGAAAACCGTGTCGTCAACGGCCTCTACGCCGTGGGCGAATGCGCGGCCGTGTCGGTGCACGGCGCCAACCGCCTGGGTACCAACTCGCTGCTCGACCTGATCGTGTTCGGTCGCGCCACCGGTAACCACATCGTCAACTCGCACCCCGAGCGTCAGCATTCCCACCAGCCGGTGCCCAAGGAAGCCGTCGACTTCTCGATGAGCCGCCTGGCCAAGCTGGAAGGCCGCACCTCGGGCGAAAAAACGCAAGACGTGGCCAACGCCATCCGCGTGTCCATGCAGCGTCACTGCGGCGTGTTCCGTACGTTGGAGTTGCTCAACGAAGGCGTGGGTCAGATCGAAGATCTGGCCAAGCAAGCCGAGCACATCTACTACAAGGACAAGTCCAAGGTCTTCAACATGGCTCGCATCGAGGCGCTCGAAGTCGCCAACATGACCGAGGTCGCTCGCGCCACCATCAAGTCGGCCGCGAACCGTACCGAGAGCCGTGGCGCCCACGCGCTGAACGATCACCCGACTCGCGACGACGAAAACTGGCTGAAGCACACCCTCTGGTACTCCGAGGGCAGCCGTCTGGAATACAAACCGGTCCAGATGCAGCCGCTGACGGTCGAGTCCTTCCCGCCCAAGGCGCGTACTTTCTAAGCAGGATGCCGTGATGAGCACCAAGAGAATCGTCAAATTCGAGATTTACCGCTACGATCCGGACAAGGACGAGCGCCCGTACATGCAGAAGCTGGAAGTCGAACTCCAGCCGACCGACAAGATGCTGCTGGACGCGCTCGTGCGCATCAAGAACGATGTGGACGACAGCCTGTCGCTGCGTCGTTCGTGCCGTGAAGGCGTGTGCGGTTCCGACGCCATGAACATCAATGGCAAGAACGGCCTGGCCTGCACGACCAACCTGCGCGAGCTGAAAGAACCCATCGTTCTGAAGCCGCTGCCCGGTCTGCCCGTGATCCGCGACCTGGTCGTGGACATGACGCACTTCTTCAACCAGTACCACTCGGTGCGTCCGTATCTGATCAACGATACGCCGCCTCCCGAGCGCGAGCGCCTGCAGTCGCCCGAGGCGCGCGAAGAGCTCGACGGTCTGTACGAGTGCATTCTGTGCGCTTGCTGCTCGACCTCCTGCCCGTCGTTCTGGTGGAACCCGGACAAATTCGTGGGTCCCGCAGGTCTGTTGCAAGCCTACCGCTTCATCGCCGATAGCCGCGACGAAGCGACCGGCGCGCGTCTGGACAACCTGGAAGACCCGTACCGCCTGTTCCGTTGCCACACCATCATGAACTGTGTCGATGTCTGTCCCAAGGGGCTTAACCCCACCAAGGCGATCGGCAAGATCAAGGAACTGATGGTCCGTCGCACGGTCTAGTAATTTCGGTAAAGAGAACGATATGAGTGGCAACCTGACTGAACTTCAACGGGCTCGCCTGCGCTGGCGGGCGCGTCGCGGGTTGCTCGAGAATGATCTGATCATTACCCGTTACCTGGACGCGTACGAAACGCAGCTCACTGACGAAGACGTGGTGGCTTTGACGCAGCTGTTCGAGCTAGGAGACAACGATTTGCTCGATCTGCTGCTGGCGCGCAAGGAGCTCGAGGGGGCGTTGGACACGCCCCGCTTGCGCAGCATCATCGCCCAGATGCGTGAGCTTTAATCAATTGTGAGGAATTAAACGATGAATCTGTCAGACAAAAAAGCCACCCTATCGTTCTCGGACGGTACCGCACCGATCGAGTTTCCCGTATACAAGGGTACGGTTGGCCCGGACGTCATCGACATCCGCAAGCTGTACGGCCAGACGGGCATGTTCACGTTCGACCCCGGCTTTATGTCGACGGCGTCGTGCGAGTCGGCGATCACCTACATTGATGGCGACAAGGGCGAACTGCTGTATCGCGGTTACCCGATCGAGCAGTTGGCTGTTAACTGCGATTTCCTCGATATCTGCTACCTGATCCTGAACGGCGAATTGCCCAACCGCGATCAGAAGACCGATTTCGACTCGCAAGTGACGAATCACACGCTGGTCAACGAACAGCTGCATTTCTTCCTGCGTGGCTTCCGTCGCGATGCGCATCCGATGGCCGTGTTGACGGGTCTGGTGGGCGCGCTGTCGGCGTTCTACCACGATTCGACCGACATCACGAATCCTGAGCATCGCCACATCTCGGCTATCCGTCTGATCGCCAAGATGCCGACGCTGGTTGCGATGGCGTACAAGTATTCGGTGGGTCAGCCGTTCATCTATCCGCAGAACAATCTGTCGTACACCGGCAATTTCCTGCGCATGATGTTCGCGACGCCTTGCGAAGAGTACAAGGTCAACGAAGTGGTCGAGCGCGCGCTGGATCGTATCTTCATCCTGCACGCTGATCACGAGCAAAACGCCTCGACCTCGACCGTGCGTCTGTGCGGTTCGTCCGGCACGAACCCGTTCGCCGCGATCTCGGCGGGCGTGGCTTGCTTGTGGGGCCCGGCTCACGGCGGCGCCAACGAAGCGTGCCTGCAGATGTTGGAAGAGCTGCAAGCCAACGGTGGCGTGGCGAAAGTCGGCGAATTCATGGAGAAGGTCAAGGACAAGAACTCGGGCGTGCGCCTGATGGGCTTTGGCCACCGCGTCTACAAGAACTACGACCCGCGCGCCAAGCTGATGCAGGAAACCTGCAAGGAAGTCCTGCAGTCGCTGGGTCTGGAAAACGATCCGCTGTTCAAGCTCGCGATGGAGCTCGAGCGTATCGCGCTGGAAGACGATTACTTCGTCAAGCGCAAACTGTACCCGAACGTGGACTTCTACTCGGGTATCGTTCAGCGCGCGATCGGCATCCCGACTTCGCTGTTCACCGCGATCTTCGCGCTGGCTCGTACGGTGGGCTGGATTGCTCAGTGGAACGAAATGCTGTCCGATCCGGAATACAAGATCGGCCGTCCGCGTCAGCTGTTCACGGGTGCTCCCACCCGCGACGTGCCGTCGATGGATCAGCGTTAATCGTCGCCCTGTCTGACGCTACTCTTTGGAGTGGCGTCAGAACCGTGACAAAGAAAAGCCACGCGTCTTCGGATGCGTGGCTTTTGTTTTAGGGGGGCGCACCCGAATGAGTGATAAGGAATGCCCCGAGGCGTCATTGCCGGCCCTTCATGGCCGGCGCGGTCTGGTTGGCAGACGGCCGATTTCCCAGGCTGTGGTTTGATACGTTGACAGCCACATTGGCCGAGTTGGTTCTGTCCGACATCTAATCAAATCCCACCCCGTTCGCCATCAGTGCCGCGAACAAAGGGAGCAGAATCAACAGATGTACTTCGACCATCACCCAACGCCGGGCGCGGCGGACTTGCGTGTCATCGGGAACGTAATCGGGATGGATGCGCAGCTGTTTGTTCCATCGGATAAACGCCAGCGTCGGGGGAATCGAATACAGCGCGATCAGGATAAAAAAGGCCATCTTGGCGTGAAACCAGGGATTGCTCATGTAAAAGGCAATAGCCTTGGGTCCCAGCGTCAGTCGCAACAAGCCCGTGATAATCACCGCAATGGCGGCGGCCAGGTAAAGGCGATCGTATATGGCGAGGCGCCGTATCGTGTTGGCATCGAGCGTGGGCCGCAGCAAAACCGTTTGCGCGGTCATTGCGACAACCAGCAGAAAGATCGCCAAATAATGGATCCAGGCGAGCAGTGCGTCTTGCAACATGATCAAGCTCCGGAAAGGAAATGGCGAATCAGTTTAATCCGATCCGCCATTTTTTCTTGCATCACAGCGTTACCGAGACGGGGTGTTTAACCGCCTTGCAACTGCGCGATCGCCCCTGAGCCCAGGGGCAATCGTGGCTGTGTTACGCACGCGCTTGAGCCGCTTCTTGTTGCGCGTCTACGACGGCCAGCGCCGTCATGTTGACGATGCGGCGCACCGTCGCGCTGGTGGTCAGGATGTGCACGGGGCGCGCGGCACCCAGCAGAATCGGACCCATCGCGATGCCGTTGCTGCCCGTCATCTTCAGCATGTTGTAGGTGATGTTGCCCGTATCCAGGTTGGGCATCACCAGCAAGTTGGCCAGACCCTTGAGCTTGCTGTCGGGGTAGGCCTTGTCGCGGATCTTTTGCGACAGGGCGGCGTCCGCATGCATTTCGCCGTCGACTTCCAGCTCGGGAGCGCGTTGTTCGACCAGGCGGCGGGCTTCGGCCATTTTGCGCGACGATTCGGTCACGCGGCTGCCAAAATTAGAGTGTGACAGCAGCGCGATCTTGGGCACGACGCCGAAGCGTTGCATTTCGTTGGCGGCCTGGATCGTGATGTTGGCGACTTCTTCGGCGCTCGGGTTTTCGTTCACATGGGTGTCGGTGACGAAAAGCGTTTGGCCCGGCAGCATCAACACGTTCAGCGCGGCGAAGGTTTCACCGGGCTTTTTGCCGATGACTTCTTCGACGTACTTCAGCTGGTTGTCGTACTTGCTCGCCACGCCGCACAGCAGCGCATCGGCGTCGCCACGACGCAGCAGCATCGCGCCGATCAGCGTGTTGTGCTTGCGAATCATGGCCTTGGCGATGTCGGGGGTCACACCCTCACGGCCCTTGAGCTGGTAGTAGGCGTTCCAGGTTTCGTTGAAACGGCTGTCGTCCTCGGGATCGACGATCTCGATGTTCTGACCGTTGATCAGACGCAGGCCGGCTTTCTGGACGCGCATTTCGATGACAGAGGGACGGCCGACCAAGATCGGGAAGGCCAGCTTTTCATCGACCACGGTTTGCACGGCGCGCAGCACGCGTTCGTCTTCGCCGTCAGCATAGATGACGCGCTTGGGCGCCGATTTGGCCTGGGCAAACAACGGGCGCATCAATTGGCCCGAGTGATAGACGAAGCTCATGAGCTTCTGACGATACGCTTCCATGTCCTGGATCGGACGCGCCGCCACACCCGAATCGGCCGCCGCTTGCGCCACGGCCGGGGCGATCTTGACGATCAGGCGCGGATCAAAGGGCTTCGGAATGATGTATTCCGGGCCGAAGGACAGGTTCTGGCCGGCATAGGCGAGGGCAACTTCATCGTTTTGCTCGGCTTCGGCCAGCTCGGCGATGGCCTTGACGCAGGCGAGCTTCATCTCTTCGGTGATGCGCGACGCACCCACGTCCATGGCGCCCCGGAAGATAAACGGGAAGCACAGCACGTTATTCACCTGGTTCGGATAGTCCGAACGGCCGGTGGCGATGATGCAGTCCGGGCGGGCGGCCAGCGCGATTTCCGGGCGGATTTCGGGCTCGGGATTGGCCAGCGCCAGGATGAGCGGCTTGTCGGCCATGGTCTTGACCATGTCGGCGGTCAATACGCCTGCTGCCGAGCAGCCCAGGAAGATGTCGGCGTCGCGGACCACGTCAGCCAGCGTACGCGCGTCGGTCTTTTGGGCGTAGCGCTTTTTGTTGGGCTCCATGTTTTCTTCACGGCCTTCCCAGATCACGCCACGCGAATCCACCACGTAGATGTTCTCGAGCTTGATGCCCAGGCTGACGAGCAGATCCAGGCAGGCGATCGCAGCCGCACCGGCGCCGGAAACCGCCAGTTTGACCTTGCTGATGTCCTTGCCCACGACCTTCAAGCCGTTCAGGATGGCAGCGGCCGAGATGATGGCGGTGCCGTGCTGATCGTCGTGAAAGACGGGGATTTTCATGCGCTCGCGCAGCTTCTTCTCGATGTAGAAGCATTCGGGCGCCTTGATGTCTTCGAGGTTTACGCCGCCCAGCGTAGGCTCGAGCGCGGCGATGATATCGACCAATTTATCCGGATCGGTCTCGGCCAGTTCGATGTCAAACACATCAATGCCAGCGAACTTCTTAAAGAGGCAGCCCTTGCCTTCCATCACGGGCTTGGCGGCCAGCGGACCAATATTGCCCAGACCCAGCACGGCGGTGCCGTTGGTGATCACGCCCACCAGATTGGCGCGCGAGGTATACATGGACGCGGCATCGTCGCCCTGGTCGTAAATCGCCATGCACGCGGCGGCCACGCCTGGCGAATAGGCCAGCGAAAGGTCATCCTGATTGGCCAGCGTCTTGGTGGGAGTCACCGAGATCTTGCCCGGAGTGGGATAGGCGTGGTAGTCGAGCGCCAGTTTGGTTAGTTGTTCATCCATGCTGATCAATGCCCTTGCTGCATTACCGGAAATGAAGAAAAAACGGGCCCGCAAGGGGCCCGTTCGGGATTCGCGAAAGGGCATATTTCAACAGAAAGCGAGGGGTTTGGGTTGTTGCAGTGCAGCGAGGGCGTTTTGCTCCCGCGTCCGCGCGTGCGATGCGTGCCGGTAACCCATCATTTTTTGTGATCGCTGGCCTCAACGTTTCCTATTACCTGCGGCCGTATCGTCACGGGTACGATGGCTTTGCCGGATTACACGGCAGACACAATAAAAGGAGACGCCCATGCACAAGCCGCCTGATGAGGATGCGTCATCTCGCAGAACCAACGCGACACGACTGACCCGCCGTCAATGGCTCGCGGGTACGGCGGGGCTGATTGCGGCATTACCCCTGAGCGTTGCGGCGCAAGGCCAGGCGCGCTCAGCTCGACCGCTGAATCTCGTCGTTCCCTTTGTCCCCGGTGGCCCCGTCGATCTGGCCGGCCGTGTGCTGGCCGAATACCTAGGTCAGGAATTGGGGCAAACGGTAGTGGTCGTCAATAAAGGTGGCGCCGGCGGAAACATCGGTGCGGAAGAGGTAGCCAGGTCAGCGCCGGATGGATCCACACTGTTGCTGGCATTGGACTCTATCTTGACGGTGAACCCTTATTTTTATGCCAAGGGAGGCGAGCAGGCCGTCCCTGCCTTGGCGCACATCGGGCTGGTCGGCGAGTTGTCCAGCGTGCTCGTCGTCAATGCTAAGTCGCCGATACAGAATGCGGCCGATTTTCTCGCCTATGGACGACGCAACACCATGACCGCGGGTTCGGGGGGAAATGCGACGGCCGGCCACTTGTACGCCGAGCAGTTAAAGCGCGATTTCGGGGTACAGCTGACTCACGTTCCCTATAAAGGGTTGAGTCCCGCCGTGCAGGATTTACTGGCTGGCAACATCGACTGCATCGTGGCGCTGATCCCCGGTGTGTTGCCGCATATACGCGCAGGCTCGCTGCGCCCATTGGGACTGACCGCCGCTCGCCCACAAGTCATGCTGACGGGTGTGCAGCCTTTGTCCGAGCAGGGGCTCACCGGTTTTGCGGGGGCGTCGTGGCTGGCGCTGATGGCGCCGCGCGGTTTGCCCTCGGACGTCGAGCAACGCCTTTCCTCGGGATTGTCTGCGGTGCTGCGCGACCCCCGCGTCATCGAACGGCTGCAGGCGGCAGGTATCGACCCGTTTTATGCCGACGCGACGGCGGTGCGCAAGCGCATCAAAGACGAATCCGCGCAATGGTCCGCGCTGATGAGCCAGATGAAATTATCCCCACAGAGTTGAGAGCGCGATGTCTCCAGGCCAAAAACCCAATTTTCTTTTTTTGATGGCGGATCAATTAACGGCGTTCGCCTTACGCATGTACGGCAATGGCGTGTGCCGCACGCCCAATCTGGACCGGCTTGCGGCGCGATCGACGCGCTACGCGAATATGTATTGCAACTTTCCGCTCTGTGCGCCGTCTCGTGTGGCGATGTTGTCCGGGCGTTTGCCCAGTGCAGTAGGCGTTTACGACAACGCCTCGGAGTTCTCGGCCGAGGTGCCTACGTTTCTGCACCACCTGACCTTGGCAGGCTACAACACCATTTTGTCGGGAAAGATGCACTTCGTGGGCCCGGAGCAGCATCATGGTTTCCAGGAGCGACTGACAACCGATATCTACCCGTCGGACTTTGGATGGACGCCTGACTGGCGCGAGGAAATCCCAATCGCGCCGACCGGAATGAATATGCGTAGCGTCATCGAGGCAGGCGAATGTCGGCGCAGCATGCAGATCGACTACGACGACGAAGTGGTGTTTCGTGGGGTTCAAAAACTGTACGACCTCGGCCGGCTGCATCGCGATCGCCCATTTTTTCTGGCTGTGTCGATGACGCATCCGCATAATCCGTATGTGTCCACGCGTGATTTTCTCGAGTTGTATCGGACCGAAGAAATCGACATGCCTCGCGTCGGACCCATTCCTTTCGACCAGCAGGACGCGCATAGTCAGCGCCTCTGGTACATGTTCCGCCAGGACGAATACGACCTCGACGATGCGCATGTTCGCACCGCGCGTCATGCTTACTATGCAATGGTGAGCTATGTGGATGCGCAAGTCGGACGGCTGCTTGATGCGCTCAGGGCCATGGACTTGGACGAGTCCACGGTCGTCGTGTTTACGGCCGACCATGGAGACATGTTGGGCGAGCGCGGCCTCTGGTACAAATGGGTGCACTTCGAACCCGCGGTGCGTATTCCGCTCCTTATCTCAGTGCCCGGACGTAGGCGCGCCGCCGTGCGCCATGAACTGGTGTCGCTCGTGGATATCTTTCCCACTGTATTAGATTTGGCCGGAGTGCATGTGCCAGATGACGCGTTGCCTGCGCTGGACGGGCGCTCGCTCG
Source organism: Bordetella sp. 15P40C-2 (assembly GCF_009763235.1). Taxonomy (NCBI): domain Bacteria; kingdom Pseudomonadati; phylum Pseudomonadota; class Betaproteobacteria; order Burkholderiales; family Alcaligenaceae; genus Bordetella; species Bordetella sp. 15P40C-2. The sequence goes on along the minus strand of NZ_WSJA01000021.1, from coordinate 47,661 downwards.
CGGATGGCCTGGGCGTCCAGCAGAATGAAACGACCGGCGTGGTGTACGGCGAGATGAACGGAGAGGGCGCGCATGCGCCGTGTTTGATGCTGAGGAAAGCATGGTGGAAGCTCATTGTGGCCGACAGCGATGCGCCACAGCTCTTCGATTTGCAGAACGATCCGCACGAACAGTGCAACCTGGCGGGTAAGCCCGAAGTGCGTGAGGTGGAGCGGCAACTGGTGGCGCTGGCCGGACAAAAGTGGGACGCGACGGGCCTACATCAAGCAATCTTGCAGAGTCAGGCGCGTCGTCGATTGATTCAACAAACCCGGCTGACAGGCGATTTTCCCGCCTGGGACTTTCAACCCTTTACGGATGCCAGCCGCCAATACGTACGTGCCGGTGCGCAGTCCAGTCCGTCAGTTGTCAAAGGCAAGCTACGTTATCCCCCGGTGGAACCGGTGGCCCCACAGCGTCCGCGCGCACCCACCACAAGCCGAGCAATCAAATAGGAGGACTCCATGAAGCGACGCACGCTGTTGACGAGCGCGCTGGCTGGCGCGTGGCTGGGCCTGAACGGGTCTGCGAAGGCGGCGCGGTTCCCCGACCGTCAGTTGCAGTGGATCGTGCCTTATCCGCCGGGCGGAGCGACGGACTCGGTGGCACGGGCCGTGGCGGCCTCAATGGGCGAACAACTGGGCCAGCCTGTCGTCATCCTCAATCGTCCGGGCGGGGCGACCAACATCGGTACGGAAGCCGCGATCAAGGCGCCCGCTGATGGGTACACGCTGCTGCTGGCAGTGCCTCCGCTTGTGGTCAATCCGGCGCTTTACCCGCAGTTGAGTTACCAGCCTCTACGCGATATGCAGGCCGTGGGTCTGGTGGCCCTGAATCCGAACGTGCTGGTTGTACCTGCCAGCTCGCCCTATAAGACGCCACAACAGCTATTCGAGGCGGCACAGGCCAGGCCGGATACGCTGACGATCGGCTCGCCTGGGATTGGAACGGTTCCCCATTTGGTGAGTCTGCTGATCGGGCAGGAGCTGAATGTTCGGGTGGTACCCGTTCCCTACAAAGGCAGTGCCGCGCTGATGCCCGATCTGGTGAGCGGGCGTGTCGATGCCGCAATGAACAATTTATTTGCCGAGGTGGCGTCCATACGCAGCGGAAAAGTGCGGGCCTTGGCCACATTGGGAGACCAGCGCTCGCCGTTGCTGCCGGATGTGCCCAGCATGACCGAGTTGGGATTAAGTCAGCTGGCGGGTATGGGCTGGATCGGTGTGGTGGCCCACAGCGGCACGGATCCATCGCGTATCGAGGTGCTGGAGCAAGCCGTGCTCCGTGCGGCGAAAGATCCCGCCATCGCCGGGCGACTCGAAGCGATGGGCCTGATGGTGCAGCCTCAAGGGCGGCAAGCGTTCCAACAACGCTTGGTAGCGGAAGCGCAGCTATGGCAGTCGACGGTGCGTCGCGCGGGCGTGACGGTCGATTAGACCTTCGTGCTGCCGTCAGCCGGCAAGTACAGACATGATCGTGCCTCGGATGTCCTCAGGACCGTATGCCCGCTATGCCCTGCCGGCACCCGCAGATGTCATGCACCAGGGCGCGGGCCTGTGCGATATCGTCGTCCTCGTGCGCGCGACGCGTGGCAGTCACGAGGTCGCGCGTCAAGGTTGGGTCGCATAGGGGCGCTGCCGACAGCAGGCCTTGATCTTTTTCGGGCTGATAAACCATGGGTGCGAGCAACGTATACCCCACCCCTTGAGACACCAGGTGCTTAATCTCGGCGATTGAATCCAGTGTGGCATGTTGCTGCAACTCGACGCCAGCCAAGCGCGCCTGCGCGTGGATCAGGCGCGTCAAACCGTGTTTGGCTGTGGGCAAGATCAGGGGATAGCGGCCCAGATCCTTGAACTGCACCGGTTGCGTGTCATGCAGTGCGCCAGATGGGCCGACCAGATCAATGACGTCGGTGGTCAGTTTCGACACGTGCAGCTGGCGCAAAGGCTGGCTGGCAAATAGCACGCTGATGTCGAGACGGCCCGATTTCAGCCATTCCAGCAGATGGCCCGACATGCCTTCAATGAGTTCGACTTCGAATCGACCTTCCTGCCGGGCACGTTCGAGAAGCTGGCCCGCGAAGGTGCGTGTCATACCGTTGGGGATGCCAATCTTGACGGCGCGGCCCGAGCTGGGCGTCGTCGCATGCCGGCGCTTGAGCTGATCGACCGCGCGTAAGATGGCCGTGGCGTCGCGCAGGACGGCCTCACCGCTTTCTGTCAGGCTGACGCCCCTGGCCGAGCGTTCCAGCAGCCGCGTGCCGAGTTCCTCTTCCAGCGCTTTTATCTGGGCGGTCAGCGCGGGCTGCACGATATGCAGCGCTGAGGCCGCCTTCGTGATACTGCGACGATGGGCGGTCTCGACAAAGTAGCGCAGTTGGCGTAGTTCCATGGCGCGAGGGCGGGCAGGCCAGGTGAGCGGTAGCCGCATCGTAGCAAGGACGGGGCAGGTAACCAATGGGTTTCGTTCGGTCAGGGCGCTGCGCTCGAATGATGGTAAAGTTTTCGCCCCGACAGCGCGTTCGTAAATCGATAAACATATGACCGGGCCGCTCACCGATCAGGACTCCCGCACCGCCGCTGCCGACTTTCCGACTTTCGAGTCGACGGATTTTTCGGGCGAGGGCTCTTTCTATTTTGACTTGGTCCGCCTGCAAGGCAGGCCCGAGATCCCGCGTAATTTTCCGCATCGCCATGCCTACTACCACATCCTGTGGATGTCACGGGCGCGAGGTACGCACATGGTGGACTTTCATCCGCTGGAGGTACGGGATCACTCGGTGTTTTTCCTTGCGCCGGGGCAGTTGCATGCGTGGCAGTCGTCCGTGCCGCCGGAAGGCTATGTGATGAATCTGAGCACGGCGTTTTTCACGCATATGTTTCCCCGCGCGGACGATATCGGAAAGTTCCCGTTCTTTCATCCGACTAGCGGTCAGCCCGTGCTGTATCTGACGCCGGCGCAGCATGATGAGCTGCTGCCCCTGCTGCAAGTGATGGAGCAGGAGATGCAGGCGCGCCAGCTCGGCCGCTACGACGTGGTGCGTTCTTATCTGCTGATTCTGCTGACCCGGCTGCGCCGTCTGTATCCCGTCGATGCGCAGGCCCTTTCGGCGGGGCGCAGCTATTCCCTCGCCAAGCGGTTTACGTTGTTGGTCGAAGAAAAATACCTGAACTTTCGTAGTATTCGCGAGTACGCCGATGCCTTGTGCGTGAGCGAGCGGCAGCTCAACGACGCCGTCAAACGCACCGTCGGGCGTACGGCCAGCCGGCTGGTGCAGGAACGGTACGTTCTGCAAGCCAAGCGCCTGCTCGCCAATACCGATGGGGGCGTCGCGGAAATTGCTTTCCAGCTTCACTTTGACGACCCGGCCTATTTCGCGCGCTTTTTCAAAAAGCACACTGCGATGACGCCGGGGCAATTTCGCGCCAGCATGCTGAGTCTGCGCGGTTGAGCGCAGAAAAGTGCAATTCAAGCACTGATCCGTCCTACCAAGTTCCCACGTTTCCTGCGTAAAGTGCGTCCTATGTCGAAGCCCTGCATCGACAGGGATATGGCGTCTGACTATACGAACGACACGGCTCGCTCGCGAGCCGCCAGAGGAGACAACTATGAACCCGACTCTCGCGCGTCTGCTGCGCCCGATTCTTGCCGGCACCCTGGCCTTGACCTGCGCGGTCGCCTCGGCCGCCTTTCCCGACCGCCCGGTTCGTATCATCGTGCCGTTTGCCGCCGGCGGCGCGACGGATGTGATCGCGCGCACGGTGGCGCAGGAAATGTCGACGAAGCTGGGGCAGCCCGTCATCGTGGAAAATCGGGCCGGTGCTAACGGCAATATTGGTGCGGGCGCGGCAGCGCGTGCCGAGGCGGACGGCTACACGCTGTTGATGGCGACTTCCAGCCATGCGATTAACGCCACCCTATATAAGAACCTCGACTACAGCCTGACCAAGGACTTCACGGGTCTGTCGAATCTGGCATCCGTGCCGCTGCTGTTGGTGGTCAACCCACAGGTATCGGCCAGCAATGCCTCTGAAATGTCCGACTATGTGCGCGCCAATGGCGATCGCGTGTCGTACGCCTCGGGCGGCACCGGTACGGCCGCGCATCTGGCGGGAGCGCAGTTCAATTCAGTGTCCAAAGGCAATGCCACCCACGTGCCCTACAAAGGGGGCGCGCCGGCGCTGAACGACCTGATCGGCGGCCAGGTGCAGTTTATGTTCGCCAATCTGCCGGAGGTGCTGTCTCAGGTGCAAGCCGGCCGGCTCAAGCCGATCGCGGTGACCGGTAAACAGCGCCACTCGGCGTTGCCCGATGTGCCGGCGTTTTCGGAAACAAAATTTCCGGAGATGAACGCGCGCTCTTGGTTCGGGCTATTTGTGCGCGCGGGAACGCCGCCCGACGTGGTGACGCAACTGTCAGACGCGATCACGGCCAGCGTTGCATCGCCGGCCGTGCAAAGCAAGCTCAAGGACCTGGGCGCCGACCCGGTGGGCGACGGCACCGCGGCGTTTGATCCGTACGTGAAACAGGAAGTCGAGCGCTGGCGCGATCTGGTGGTCGCCTCGGGCGCCTCGGTGGAGTGATTGGTGCGCGCGGCCGCCATATCGGCGGCCAGCATCCCCTTTATATGGAGAAATGTGATGCTCTACGATGTCAGAACCTATACCTGCCAACCCGGCAAAATCAAAAAACACCTGGCGCTATACGCCGAGTATGGTTTTGACGTGCAACGTCGTCATCTGGGTGAGCCCCTGGCCTATATGCAAACCGAAACGGGCGACGTGAATAGCTATGTGCACATCTGGGTGTACGAGGATGCCGCCGACCGTGCGCGCAAGCGTGCGGCGTTGCAGGCCGACCCGGCATGGGTGGATTATCTGGCGCGCAGTGCCGAGGCGGGTTATCTGGTGTCGCAACGCAATCAGTTGATGACACCGGTGCCGCTTTTCAAACCCGCGCAGTGAGCCAGCGCGGGGGCGTTCCTCACAACTGCCACGGGTTATCGGTGCGCTGCGCGGTGTGCATTTCGCCGCGTAAGCGCTGCAACGCATCTGCCAAGCGCGGTTCCTCGCCCGCCGCTAAATCGAGCGCATGCAGCGCGATCCAATCCGCGCTGACTTCGAAAAAGTCACGTAGCCGTGCCCGCGTGTCGCTGCGGCCAAATCCGTCTGTGCCGAGCACGCGCATGGGCCCCTTGATCCAACCTCGTATTTGTTCTGGCACGGCGCGCACGTAGTCGCTGACCGCCACGACCGGCACGGAGCCGGGCAGGCACTGTTCGATCCAGCTTTGCGTCGGCGCGTCGGCCAAACCCAGCGCGCGCGCGCGCTCGCAGGCACGCCCATCGCGAGCCAGCTCGGAGTAGCTGGTCACGCTCCAGACTTCGGCATGGACGCCAAATTCATCCTTCAGGCGCTTTGCCGCGCGCAAGGCTTCATTGAGCATTGGGCCGGCCGCGAGCAGGCGCACTTGTGGCGTATCTTCGATTGAGCCATTGGCGTTGCTCGCGGCGGCAACCCGATACATGCCGCGCAAAATGCCTTCACGCACGTTCGCGTCGGGCATGCTGGGTTGCGGCAGGTTCTCGTTTGTGACGGTGATGTAGTAGAACTCGTCATGCTGTTCTTCCAGCATGCGCTGCATGCCGTGTTCCAGAATCACGGCGACCTCATACGCGTAGGCAGGATCGTAGGCTCGGCAATTTGGTACGGTCGAGGCGATGAGATGGCTGGAACCATCCTGGTGCTGCAGGCCTTCGCCGCCGAGCGTGGTCCGCCCCGAGGTCGCGCCTATCAGAAAGCCGCGTGCGCGCTGATCGGCGGCGGCCCAGATCAGATCGCCAATCCGCTGAAAGCCGAACATCGAGTAATAAATATAGAACGGCAGCATGGGCAGGCCGTTGACCGAATAGCTGGTGCCCGCCGCCGTCCAGGACGAGATCGCGCCGGCTTCAGTGATGCCTTCTTCGAGAATCTGACCGTCCAGCGCTTCGCGGTAATAAAGCACCGAGCCGATGTCCTCGGGCTCGTACAGCTGGCCTTGCGCGGAATAAATGCCGATCTGGCGAAACAGGTTGGCCATGCCGAAGGTGCGCGCTTCGTCAGCGACGATGGGCACGATGCGTTCGCCCAGGGTCGAGTCTTTCAACAGCGCGCTCAGCATGCGCACGATGGCCATGGTCGACGACATCTCCTTGCCATCGGCTTGCAGGGCAAATCGCGCCCATTGCTCAACCGTGGGCACGGGCAAGCGCGGCGACTCCGTGCGGCGTCGCGGCAAATGCCCGCCCAAGACCTTGCGGCGCGCTTGCAGATAGCGCACTTCCGCGCTGTCGACGGTCGGACGGTAGAACTTCAGCGCCACGCAATCCGCGTCGGAAATCGGTAGCGCGAATCGGTCCCGGAATGCCAGCAACGCCTGATCGTCCAGCTTTTTCTGCTGGTGCGTGGTCATTTTCCCTTGGCCCGCCGCGCCCATGCCAAAGCCTTTCTTGGTTTGCGCCAGGATGACCGTGGGCTGGCCGCGATGGCGCACCGCGCGATGATAGGCGGCGTGGATTTTGACGATATCGTGCCCGCCGCGACGCAGTCGGTCGATGGCCTCGTCCGACCAATCGGCCACGAGCGCGGCCAGCTCGGGATTCTGATTAAAGAAATGCGCGCGGTTATAAGCTCCGTCGTTTGCCGCAAACGTCTGGAACTGACCATCCACGGTCTGAGAAAACGCCCGAGCCAAAGCGCCTTCGGTATCTCGGGCGAGCAGGGGATCCCAATCCCCGCCCCACACCAGTTTGATGACGTTCCAGCCGGCGCCGGCATAGAGCGTTTCGAGTTCATCAATGATGCGGCCGTTGCCGCGCACTGGCCCGTCCAGGCGCTGCAGGTTGCAATTCACTACAAAAACGAGATTGTCGAGCTTTTCGCGCGCGGCCAGTGTCAGGGCGGCGATCGACTCGGGTTCGTCCATTTCGCCGTCGCCGAACAGCCCCCAGACTTTGCGCCCTGACGGTTGCGCCAGCGAGCGATTTTCCAGATAGCGCATAAAGCGCGCTTGATAGATCGCATTGATCGGGCCGATACCCATGGAGCCGGTGGGAAACTGCCAGAAATCCGGCATCAGCCAGGGATGCGGATAGGAAGACAGCCCGCGCAATCCGCGTTCTTTGGCGGTAATCTCCTGGCGGAAATGGGCGAGGTCGGCTTCGTTGAGAAAGCCTTCCAGGAAGGCTCGCGCATAGACACCCGGCGCGGAATGCGGCTGCAGATAAACCAGATCCCCGGCAAATCCCTCGCACGGCGCGCGAAAGAAATGGTTGAACCCCACCTCGAACAAGTCCGCGGCCGAGGCATAGCTGGCGATATGGCCCCCCAACTCACCGTGGGCCTGATTGGCGCGCACCACCATGGCCAGCGCATTCCAACGGTTGATCGACGCGATGCGTTCCTCCATCGCGAGGTCGCCGGGGAAGGGCGGCTCTTGGCGCGCGGAGATCGTATTTAGATAGGCGCTGCGCGTCTGGCCGGCCGCGCGCACGCCTAGCGAGGCGGCTTGCGCGAGCAGGGCGTCGAGCACAAACGCGGCGCGCTCGATGCCCGCGGCTTGTACGAGCGCGCATAGCGCCTCGCGCCATTCGCCGGTTTCGAGGGGATCGATGTCGTAGGGGGAGGGGGTGGCCACGGCGTCAAGCATGATGAAGGTGTCTCCGTTATGAACCACAATCCTAGCGCGTCCGTTCTGGCATGAGTGTTCGAAAATGCGCTGGAAACGGCGACTTCCCGGCATAATGTTTTGCAGAACATATCTGAGACGAAAAAATATGCCGACGACTGCCCTAGACGCCATTGACCGCCGGATTCTTAGCATTTTGCAAACCGATTCCAGCATCACGAATGTGGAACTGGCGCGCCGGGTCCATCTGTCGCCTTCGCCGTGCCTGGCGAGAGTCAAGGCGCTGGAAGCCGCGGGCGTGATACGTGGTTATGTGGCGTTGGCCGATCCGCTGCAACTGGGCCTGAGTCTGAACGTGTTTATCCAGGTCAGCTTGGAAAAGCAGGTCGAGCCAGAACTGGAGCGCTTTCAGAACGCCATGGCGGAATGTCCGGAAGTCATGGAGTGCTATTTGATGACCGGCGACTCCGATTACCTGCTGCGAGTGGTGGTCCCAGACATCCAAGGGCTGGAGCGATTCGTTGTCAATCGCCTGTCGCGGATCCCGGGCGTTAAGAACATACGATCGGGTTTCGCGCTGAAACAGGTGAAATATCAGACGGCTTTACCGTTGGAGTAAGGTGGGCGTTTTTTGACGAGAGGTAGAATTCGGCACCTCTCTGAATACTTACCCCCTCACACTGCAAGGACAGGTTGACTCATGGCTGAGCCTGCGCGCATTCCCGATTCGATGACGCTACCGGAACTGACTCTCCGTGGCGTGATCATCGGTGCTTTGATTACCGTCGTTTTTACCGCGTCAAACGTGTACCTGGGCCTGAAGGTCGGCCTGACGTTTTCCTCGGCGATTCCCGCGGCCGTGATTTCGATGTCGGTGCTGAAGCTGTTCCGGACATCGAACATCCTCGAAAACAACATGGTGCAGACGCAGGCTTCGGCGGCCGGCACATTGTCGTCCATTATTTTTATCCTGCCTGCCTTGGTCATGATGGGGCATTGGCAAGGGTTTCCGTTCTGGCAGACGTTGGGTCTATGCGCGGCCGGCGGCATGCTGGGCGTGATGTTCACGATACCGCTGCGGCACATCATGGTGGTGAAAAGTGACCTGCCTTATCCGGAAGGCGTCGCAGCCGCCGAAATTCTGCGCGTGGGCAGTCCTCCGATAGGCGAAGGCGAGGGGGCACCAGTGGGTACGGCGGCGACTGCGCAACGCGAAGGCTCCCAGCCGAAAGCCACCGGCATGGGCGACATCATCAAGGGTGCAGGCATTGCCGCGGTGGTGAGCTTTGCGGCCAGCGGCCTGCGGGTGCTGGGCGATTCGATCAGCCTGTGGCAATCGATCGGCGCTGCCGTGTTCCGTCTGCCTATGGGATTCTCGCTCGCGCTGCTGGGCGCAGGCTACCTGATCGGTATTGTCGCGGGGTTGGCGATGCTGACCGGCCTGGTGATCGCCTGGGGTATCGCCGTGCCGGTGTTGACCGCCATGGGCGACCGGGCAGCCGATATGTCCATCGTGGATTACGCAACCGGCCTGTGGAGTTCGCAGGTGCGTTTCATTGGCGCGGGCGTGATCGGCGTGGGAGCCGTCTGGACGCTGGCGACGCTCTTTATGCCCATGATGCGCGGCATCAAGACTTCGTTCTTCGCGCTCAGCCGGGAAGGACGTGCCCAGGCCGGCGCGGCCGCGCGCACGGAGCGGGATATGTCGGGCAAATGGATTGCCCTGGTGACGGTGGTGCTGGTGGCTATCCTGGTGGCGACGTTTGTGTCGTTCCTCAAGGGGGAGCCAGCCGCGCAAGGTAGCATTGGCATGCTGGTCACCTATGCCGTTGCCTTTGCGTTTGTGTTTGGCTTCTTGGTGGCTGCGGCTTGCGGTTACATGGCCGGCCTGGTGGGTTCGTCGACGAGTCCGATTTCCGGCGTGGGGATCGTGGCCATCGTGCTGGTGTCGCTGCTGATGCTGGCGTTGGAAAGCGCCACCGGCTTGCTCGGCTCGCAAGCAGGCGTGCAGATGGCCATCGCGTTGGCGATCTTCACCACCTCGGCGGTGGTCGCGGTGGCCTCGATTGCGAATGACAACCTCCAGGATCTGAAAACGGGCTGGTTGGTGGGCGCCACGCCCTGGCGTCAGCAGGTGGCGCTGTTGATCGGCTGCGTGGTGGGGGCGATCGTCATTTCGCCAATTCTGGAGCTGCTCTACAACGCGTACGGTTTCGCCGGCGCTTTGCCGCGCCCGGAAATGGACCCCGCGCAGGCGCTGTCCGCGCCGCAGGCCACGCTGATGTTGGCGATCGCGCAAGGAATTTTCACCCACCAATTGAACTGGCTGATGATCGTCATCGGGATGGCGGTGGGTATCGGTCTGATCGTTCTTGATGCGATTTTGAAGCGCACCTGCCGTGTCGCGCGGATGCCGGTGCTGGCCGTCGGGATTGGCATTTACCTGCCCCCGACCGTCAGCACGTCTCTGGTCGTGGGCGCGGTATTGGCCTGGTTGATCGAGCGAGCGCTGCGTCGGCGTGCTGAACGCACGGGTCAGTCTTATGATGCCTTCGCCGAGCCGCACATCCGGCGCGGCACGTTGATGGCCTCGGGGATGATCGTGGGCGAGAGCTTGATCGGGGTGCTAATGGCTGCCATCATAGGGGCAACCGGCAACGAAGCGCCGCTGGCTTTGCTGGGCGCCGATTTTGCGTCGGTGGCCGAGTGGTTGGGCCTCGCGGTATTCGCGGCGGTCGCAGTGTGGTTTTACCGGCGTGTCGTGGTTTTCTAGAGACAGCGCCGTTTTGCTCTTTCAGTCCTGAAATGTTGGATCCTGCAGGCACGTAGTCAACATCATGACGGACGTTGACGGGGGTTGCCCCGATATTCCCGGCCGATTGCCATGCCCTGGCTTCGGTCCGGGTTGCCGCGCTGCGGCAAGACAGGCGTAGCCCTGGGGGGTATACTTTTGCGCCATAGGCTTTCAGGGCTTGTACGTGCCTTCTGCCCCTGCTATCCGCTAAACGGGAAGCCCGTGTCGCGGAAGGTTTTCCTGCATCGTATCGAGTGAAGCACTCGCAAGGTGAAGCAATATATGTCTTCCGAATCAGAATCTCTATCCACCTCCTATCTCTTCGGGGGTAATGCGCCCTACGTCGAAGAGTTGTACGAGGCGTACCTAGATAATCCCGGCTCCGTGCCGGACAACTGGCGCGAGTACTTCGACCAGCTGCAACACACGCCCGCCACCGACGGTCAGGAAACGACGCGCGACCGCGCCCACGCCCCGATTGTTGAGTCGTTCGCGCAGCGTGCGCGCACCAACGGCTTTGTGCAGCAGCAATCCTCGCAGCCTGATCTGGCCATGGCCAGCAAGCAGGTGTCGGTACAGTCGCTGATTGGCGCTTACCGTTCGCTGGGTTCGCGTTGGGCCGATCTGGACCCCCTCAAGCGCCAAGAACGTCCGCAAATCCCGGAACTGGACCCCGCTTTCTACGGCCTGACCGAAGCCGACCTCGATCAGGTCTACTCGGCCACCAATACCTACTTCACGACCGCCAGCACGATGACGCTGCGCGACATCCTGAAGGCGCTGCGCGACACCTACTGCCGCAGCATCGGTGCCGAATACACCCATATTTCCGACCCCGCCGCCAAGCGTTGGATTCAAGAGCGTCTGGAAAAGACTTTTGGCGCGGCATCCTACTCGCCCGAGCAAAAACGCCACATTCTGCAGCAGCTGACCGAAGCCGAAGGCCTCGAGCGCTTCCTGCACACCAAGTATGTGGGCCAGAAGCGCTTCTCGCTCGAAGGCGGCGAAAGCTTCATCGCCTCGATGGACGAAGTGGTCAACCACGCGGGCGAATGCGGCGTGCAGGAAATCGTGGTGGGCATGGCTCACCGTGGTCGCCTGAACCTGCTGGTCAACATCATGGGCAAGATGCCCGGCGATCTGTTTGCCGAATTCGAAGGCAAGCACGCCGAGGGCCTGACCGATGGTGACGTGAAGTACCACAACGGTTTCTCCAGCGACCTGTCCACCCGTGGCGGTCCGGTACACCTGTCGCTCGCGTTCAACCCGTCCCACCTGGAAATCGTCAACCCCGTGGTCGAAGGTAGCGCCCGCGCTCGCCAGGAACGTCGTGGCGACGCCGAAGGCAAACAAGTTCTGCCGGTGCTGGTGCACGGCGACGCCGCTTTCGCGGGCCAGGGTGTCGTGATGGAAACGCTGAACCTCGCTCAAACGCGCGGTTACGGCACGGGCGGCACGCTGCACATCGTCATCAACAACCAAATCGGTTTCACCACCTCTGATCCGCGCGATACGCGTTCGACGCTGTATTGCACCGACGTGGTCAAGATGATCGAAGCCCCGGTGTTCCACGTCAACGGCGACGACCCCGAAGCCGTGGTGTTCGCGACCAAGCTGGCGCTGGACTACCGCATGGAGTTCCATCACGACGTCGTGCTGGACATCGTTTGCTTCCGTAAACTCGGCCACAACGAGCAAGACACCCCGTCGCTGACGCAGCCGCTGATGTACAAGCGCATTGGCCATCACCCCGGCACGCGCAAGCTGTACGCCGACAAGCTGGTCGCCCAAGGCGTCCTGGCCGAAGGCGATGCCGAGCAGATGGTCAAGGATTACCGTCAGCTGATGGAAGACGGCCAGCGCACGATCGAGCCCGTGCTGACCGACTACAAGAGCAAGTACGCAATCGACTGGTCCCCGTTCCTGGGCGCCAAGTGGACCGACCACGCCGACACCGCCGTGCCGCTGGCTGAACTGAAGCGCATCGGTGAACGCATCACCACCGTGCCGGAAAACTTCACCCCGCACCCGCTGGTGAACAAGCTGTTGGCCGAGCGTCGCAAGATGGCTCAAGGCGAGCAAAATCTGGACTGGGGTATGGGCGAGCACCTGGCGTTCGCGACGCTGGTGTCCTCCGGTTATGCCATCCGTATCACGGGTCAGGATTCGGGTCGCGGTACGTTTACGCACCGCCACGCCGTGCTGCACGATCAAAATCGTGAGCGCTGGAACGATGGCACCTATGTGCCGCTGCAAAACGTCTCCGAAGGCCAGGCCCCGTTCACGGTGATCGACTCGGTACTGTCCGAAGAAGCCGTGCTGGGCTTCGAATACGGTTACTCGAGCGCGGAGCCCAACACGCTGACCATCTGGGAAGCGCAGTTCGGTGACTTCGTCAACGGTGCACAGGTCGTGATCGACCAGTTCATCACCTCGGGTGAGGCCAAGTGGGGCCGTCAATCCGGTCTGACGCTGATGCTGCCGCACGGCTACGAGGGTCAAGGCCCCGAGCACTCGTCGGGTCGTATCGAGCGCTTCCTGCAGCTGTGCGCCGACAACAACATCCAGGTGGTGCAGCCGACGACGGCCGCGCAGATTTTCCACCTGCTGCGTCGCCAGATGATCCGTCCGTTCCGCAAGCCTTTGGTGATCTTCACGCCGAAGTCGCTGCTGCGTAACAAGGATGCAGGTTCGCCCCTGACCGAATTGGCCGGCGGCAGCTTCCGTCCGGTGATCGGTGAGCTGGACGACAACATCGACGCCAGCAAGGTCAAGCGCGTGCTGGCTTGCTCGGGCAAGGTCTACTACGACCTGGTGAATGCGCGTCGTGAGCGCGAAGCCAGCCACGTGGCGATTGTTCGGGTTGAACAACTGTATCCGTTCGCACACAAGGCTTTCGAAGCCGAACTGAGCAAGTACAGCAACGCGACTGAAGTGATCTGGGTGCAAGACGAGCCGCAGAACCAAGGTCCTTGGTTCTACGTTCAGCACCACCTGTACGAGAACATGGCCGACGGTCAGAAACTGGGTTATGCCGGCCGTCCGGCTTCGGCATCGCCTGCCGTTGGCTATCTGGCCAAGCACATCGAGCAGCAAAAGGCGCTGATCGAGCAGGCATTTGCCGCCAAGTACAAAGGCTTCATGCTGACCAAGTAAGCGCAGCTGTCGATACGAACATTTATTGAACGGAATTTAATTACCATGGCTATTACTGACGTTGTTGTCCCCCAATTGTCCGAATCGGTTTCCGAAGCGACGCTGCTGACCTGGAAGAAGCAGGCTGGCGCTGCGGTTGAAGCCGACGAGATCCTGATCGAAATCGAAACCGACAAGGTCGTGCTGGAAGTGCCGGCTCCCGCCTCGGGCGTGCTGGCCGAGATCGTCGAAGCCGACGGCGCCACGGTGACCTCGGGTCAACTGATCGCCAAGATCGATACGGCTGCTCAGGCTGCTGCTGCCCCGGCCGCCGCGCCGAAGGCTGAAGCCGCTCCGGCCGCTGCCCCGGCTGCCGCCGCAGAAGCCCCTGCCTCGAAGAGCGCCGCTGGTGTGGCTTCGCCGGCTGCTTCGAAGATTCTCTCGGAAAAGGGTGTGGACGCCGCCAGCGTGTCGGGCACCGGCCGTGATGGTCGCGTGACCAAGGCTGACGCTCAGGCCGCCAGCGCCGCGCCGGCCAAGGCCGCCGCCGCTCCGGCTCCGACGACGCTGTCGCTGGATGGCCGTCCGGAACAGCGCGTGCCGATGAGCCGCCTGCGCGCTCGTATCGCCGAGCGTCTGCTGCAATCGCAGCAAGAAAACGCGATTCTGACCACGTTCAACGAGGTCAACATGCAGGCCGTGATCGATCTGCGCAACAAGTACAAAGAGAAGTTCGAGAAAGAGCACGGCATCAAGCTGGGCTTTATGTCGTTCTTCGTGAAGGCCGCTGTTGCCGCACTGAAGAAGTTCCCGCTGATCAACGCGTCGATCGACGGCAAGGACATCATCTATCACGGTTACTTCGACATCGGTATCGCGGTGGGCAGCCCCCGTGGTCTGGTCGTGCCGATCCTGCGTAACGCGGATCAGCTGTCGATCGCCGAGATCGAAAAGCAAATCGCTGACTTCGGCAAGCGTGCTGCTGACGGCAAGCTGGGTATCGAGGAAATGACGGGCGGTACGTTCTCGATCTCCAACGGTGGTGTGTTCGGCTCGATGCTGTCGACCCCGATCATCAACCCGCCGCAATCGGCAATCTTGGGCGTGCATGCGACCAAGGAGCGTGCGGTGGTTGAAAAGGGTCAGATCGTGATTCGTCCGATGAACTATCTGGCGCTGTCGTATGACCATCGGATCATCGACGGTCGTGAGGCGGTGTTGGGTCTGGTTGCGATGAAGGATGCGCTGGAAGATCCGCAGCGTTTGTTGCTGGATCTGTAATTCTTAGGTGGGATTAGGTTGACGGGCTGCTGGGATGCCTCTGCCGGATGTTTGCGGGATCTTCGGGTCTTTGCTCGGTGGGGGTGTCTGCTTGTCGCGGTGGTGCGGGCTGTTGGTGCGGGGGCGGAAGGGTTCTTCTGTCGCGATGTGCCGGGGCCGCAGGGCTGCGGCCCCGGCACATCGCTGGCGCTCGTGGCCGGTTGTCGCGGGAGCTGCGTAGGTTTAAGAGCGGTGCGGTGGTGACGGACGGGCCTGGGGGCCGGGTGGCGCTTCTTTAATTTCCGAATATCGAGATCATTATGTCCAAACAATTTGACGTCGTCGTCATCGGTGCAGGTCCTGGCGGCTATATCGCGGCGATCCGCGCTGCCCAGCTGGGTATGTCGGTGGCTTGCATCGACGCCTGGCAGACTGCCGACGGCAAGCCGGCGCCTGGCGGTACTTGCACTAACGTGGGCTGCATTCCTTCGAAGGCTTTGCTGCAATCGTCGGAACACTTTGAACAGGCTAACCACCACTTTGCCGAGCACGGCATCGAGGTCAAGGGCGTGAGCCTGAAGCTCGATACGCTGATCGGCCGTAAGAACACGGTGGTCAAGCAAAACAACGACGGCATTCTGTACCTGTTCAAGAAGAACAAGGTCACGTTCTTCCACGGCACGGGCTCGTTTGCGGCCAAGGCCGAGGGCGGCTACACCATCAAGGTGTCGGGCGCCAAGGAAGAAGAATTGGTGGCCAAGCATGTGGTCGTGGCTACTGGTTCGGCCGCGCGTGAACTGCCGGGTCTGCCGTTCGACGAAAAGGTTGTGCTGTCTAACGACGGCGCGCTGAATATCGGCGCCGTGCCGAAGAAGCTGGGCGTGATTGGCGCCGGCGTGATTGGTCTGGAAATGGGCAGCGTGTGGCGCCGCCTGGGTGCCGAAGTCACGATCTTGGAAGCCGCGCCGGAATTCCTGGCCGCTGCTGACCAGCAGGTCGCGAAAGAGGCGCTGAAGGCCTTCACGAAGCAAGGTCTGAACATCCAGATGGGTGTGAAGATCGGCGAGATCAAGGCGACGGCGAAGTCGGTGACGATTCCTTATGTGGACGCCAAGGGCGCCGAGCAGGAATTGGTGGTGGACAAGCTGATCGTGTCGATCGGCCGCGTGCCCTACACCGGTGGTCTGAATGCCGACGGCGTGGGCCTGAAGCTGGATCAGCGTGGCTTTATCGAGGTCGATGGCGACTGCAAGACCAATCTGCCGAACGTGTGGGCGGTGGGTGATGTGGTGCGCGGCCCGATGCTGGCGCACAAGGCCGAGGAAGAGGGCGTGGCCGTGGCCGAGCGTATCGCGGGGCAGCATGGCCATGTGAACTTCGCCACTGTGCCTTGGGTGATCTACACCTCGCCGGAAATCGCCTGGGTCGGCAAGACCGAACAGCAGCTCAAGGCCGAAGGCCGCGAGTACAAGGCAGGCAGCTTCCCGTTCCTGGCCAACGGCCGTGCACGCGCATTGGGCGACACGACGGGCTTTGCCAAGGTGATCGCTGATGCCAAGACTGACGAAGTCCTGGGTGTGCACATCGTCGGCCCGATGGCATCGGAGCTGATCGCGGAAGCCGTGACCATCATGGAATTCCGTGGCGCTGCGGAAGACATCGCACGTATTTGCCACGCGCACCCGACGTTGTCGGAAGCCGTGAAGGAAGCGGCCCTGGCCGTGGACAAGCGCGCGCTGAACTTCTAATTCCGCTCGGCATGCCGGCGGGCGCTAAGGTAGCAATGCCTGGCGCCCGCTTTTTTTTATGTCATTCAATAGCCGCTTCATAGCGCTTGTGCACGCTCTGGACCCGGGCGTGCGGGCGACTTAGTAGAATGCGGCCTTCGCTACTTTTATCGGGTCCGGAGCTTTTATGAACGTCCGCGAATATTATGAAAATTCTCTGGCCGAACGGGGCTATCAGCCCGACGAGGCGCAGAAGCGGGCGATCGATCGGCTGCAGGTCTATTACGATGATTGGGTGCGATTCAAGGGCATGCGCTCCAATGCCTTGAAGCGTTTGTTGCATCGCCCGGAGGTGCCACGTGGCGTTTACCTGTGGGGCGGTGTGGGTCGTGGCAAGAGTTTCTTGATGGACGCGTTCTATGCCACGGTGCCGGTGACCCGCAAGACGCGTATTCATTTTCATGAGTTCATCCGTGGCGTGCATCGCGAGCTTGAGACCGTGAAAGGGATGCAGGATCCGTTAGACGAAGTCGCGCGCCGGGTGGCGAAACGATATCGTCTGATCTGCTTTGACGAATTTCACGTGTCGGACGTGGCCGATGCGATGATTCTTTATCGACTGCTGTTAAAGCTGTTTGAATACGGCACGTCGTTTGTCATGACGTCGAACTACGAGCCGTCTACGTTGTATCCGGATGGCTTGCATCGCGATCGTATCTTGCCGGCCATCGAGTTGATTCAGCAACGAATGGACGTGATGAATGTGGACGCGGGTATCGATTACCGCCGCCGTTCGCTCGAACAAGTGCAGTGCTATCACTCGCCGCTTAACGAGCAAGCCAAGGCCGCGCTGCAGGAAGCATTTAACCGCCTGGCCGATACGCCGCCGCAAGATCCTGTGCTGCATATCGAACACCGCGAGATCCGTGCGCAGGCGTTGGCAGGATCCGTGGTGTGGTTCGACTTCGCGACGCTGTGTGGCGGTCCGCGCTCGCAGAATGATTATCTGGAACTGGCGAGCCGTTTTCATGCAGTCATCTTGTCCGAGGTGCCGCGCATGGGCCCGCGCCAGGCATCGGAGGCCCGCCGTTTTACGTGGCTGATCGACGTGTTCTACGACCACAAGATCAAACTCATCATGTCCGCCGAGTGCGAGCCCGAGGAGCTTTATACCGAAGGCGCGTTGGCAAACGAATTCCATCGCACGGTGTCGCGCATTCTGGAAATGCAGTCGCGCGAGTATTTGGAGTCCGAGCGACGTTTGACCGTGGGCTTATAGCCCGGAATGTCACGGTTAATTGCGATTGATATTGGTTATCAATTAAGATTGCGGTTTGTCGTCTATACCTGCAATTCCGTGACCTCACTAACGTATCGCCCCGTTTACCTGCACGAGTCCTGTTGACGCTTTCCGCGTTGACGCTGTTTGCTGCGCATAAGCCATGACTGGCCACGCCCGCGTGTCTAAGGACTGCGGCGAGGCAGCCACGCGCGTCGCAGACAGTCCTGTGGGATTACCTGGTAGACGAGAAACAATGAAACCCATCCCCGGCACCGGGCTCGCGCGTTATCGATGCGCCGTGCTGTCGCGCGTGCTTGCCGCCGTATTCGGCGGCTATGCGTTGACCGCGTCCGCAGCGGCGGCGCTCGCTGTATGGCTGCCTTTGGCGCGCGTTGAGGCGGTTACCACCTCGGCCATTCTGGCTTTTGTCATTTATGCCATCGCCGTCATGGGCGTGTTTGCCGCGCGTAACGCCGGGCGCGCGTGGGCGGGGGTGCTTATTTGGACCGCGATCTGCGCGGGGCTCTATGCCATCGCACGCTCGGGAGTGGGCGTATGACCGTGCGTAAAGACAGCGCCCCGCATGGGGAAGGCTTCCGACAAGCCATGGCTTGGCTGCATACGTGGGCAGGGCTGATCATGGGTTGGATCCTGTTCGCGATGTTTCTAACGGGCACGCTTGCATTTTTTCGGCCCGAGATGACGACATGGATGCGGCCGGAGCTGCCCGCCCAGCATCGCGTGGTCGCGGCGGATCATGCGGCGGACATGGCCCAGCGCTATCTCGCGCAACATGCGCCCGATGCGACACGCTGGTACATTGATTTGCCGTCCGCGCGCGCACCCTATCTAAGCGTGCTGTACCAAGTACCCAAACCTGCGCCGGGTACGCGGGGCTTTAAGCGTGTGACGCTAGATCCGCAAACAGGGCAGGAGGTCACCTCCCGGGAAACACGAGGCGGCGACTTTCTTTATCGCTTTCACTTCGAACTGGAAATCGGTCCGCCATGGGGTCGGTGGCTCGCGAGTATCGCGGGCATGTTTATGTTGATCGCGATACTCAGCGGGATCGTGACGCATAAGAAAATCTTCAAGGACTTCTTCACCTTTCGCCCGGCCAAGGGCGGCCAACGCGCCTGGATGGATGGGCATAACGCGTTATCGGTGCTGGGTTTGCCGTTCCATCTGATGATCACGTTCAGCGGCTTGTTGATCTTCGTCGCGATGTTGCTGCCCGCTGGCATCAACGCGGCCTATGACTATCCGCGACAGTATTCCGAGGAGCGATTCCCTGGCCTCGCGCCCCAGAAGGCGGCTCCAGGCGAGGCGCCGCTATTGCCGCTAGGCAAATTTGTGACCGCGGCACAATCGCTATGGCAGGGTGGCATCGCGGGTGCGGTCATTGTGGCCAACCCGGGTAAACCGAATGCGATCGTCTCCGTGCAGCGCAGTTCGGAAGAAAAGGTCTCGTACGCGCGTAATCCGCCCAGCGTGCAATTCGATGGCGTGACGGGGAAGTTGCTCAAGCATCATGAGGACAATGGTCCGGCCGTCACCGCGGCTGATACGGTGATCGGGCTGCACTTGGGATTTTTTGCGCAGCCTGTGTTGCGATGGCTTTATTTCATCGTCAGCCTGGCTGGCACCGCCATGGTCGGTACCGGCCTCGTGCTTTGGGTCGTCAAACGTCGCCAGAAGTCGGGTGCGGCCAAAAGTCAGCAGCTGTCGTTGCGCCTGGTCGATGGCTTGAACGCTGGCAGCATCGCCGGGTTTTGTCTCGCCATCGTCGTGTACTTCTGCGCCAACCGGTTATTGCCGGTGGACCTGCCTGGGCGCGCGCTATGGGAAACGCGCGCGTTTTTCATGGTCTGGGGCCTCAGCTATCTCTATGCCTTCGTCTTTCCAAGACGCCAGTGGCGTGACCTTTGGGCCCTGGCGGCAGTCGGCGCATTGGCATTGCCCGCCTTGAACGCGATGACAACCTCGCGACACCTGGCGGCGTCATTAGCGGACGGTGATTGGGCGATGGCGGGATTCGACCTCACCGCGTGGGCCGCGGCCGCGTTGATGGGGTGGATCGCGTACAAGGCGCACCGGGCCTATGCGGGTATGCCGAAAGCGAGCCGGACGCGCGCAGCTCCCTCCAGCACCACCGCGACGCGCGTGCATGAGCGGCATGAAGGCACAAGCACCGTTCGATCGCCTGTTGTTGTCACCGAGGCGAGCTGTACAAGCAATGAGGTGACGTCGTGATGAGTATCGCTGCTTTCTTTTGCGCTTATGCTGGATTCTCGGCGCTGTGTCTGGGCATGGACCGCCACTATGAGGCCGTCTTTGATCGCGCATTGCCGTCCCGGCATCGCGTGATGTTGCGACTGGTCGGCGCGAGCGCGCTTGCCCTATCCCTTTGGCTTTCGACACGCGTGTGGGGCTGGTCCTATGGCGCGGTGGAATGGATAGGCATCTTGAGCTTTGCTGGACTGATGTTGATCTGGTGGGTCAGCTATCGGCCCGTGGCAGCGCTCGTTGCGGGGGCCGTATGCGCGGTGGCCGCGCCGTTGATCCTGATTCCGACCCTGACATAGGGATCCGCCACAACCCGGTCGGCGCCAACGACGCGCTCATGTACATGTGTAATTTGGAACTACATAAAAAATCGCGGTTACTCAGCAGTTGTGCTTCCTGCTTAAAAGCGCCACAGGGAGCTCCGCCCTGGAATTTTCATGAGAGAACCGTATGAGTATCCACTTTAATCCTCCCGTTTCTTCAGACGTTCACCTCACGTACACGTCGCAAGACGGCGATCACACGATGAGCAATAAAGAGGCCCTGTCGCATTGGATAAAGGCGGGTGATATCGAAAATTTCCGTTCTTTTTTTGAAGGAAGCCCTTCGCTGGCAGAGTTGGACACGTTAAGAGAGGGATTTACGGTCTTGCACGAGGCCGCCAAGCAAAAGGATCCGGAGTTCGTCGCTGTCGTACTTCAGCACCTGCCAGACCTGGTGAATGCGCAGGATCTTTGGGATACGCAAACAACGCCGTTGATGATCGCCGCAGCAAACGGTAATGCCGACACGGTGCGCGTGTTGCTGGAGGCCGAGGCCCGTCCGGAGGCGCAAGACCGGCAGGGGTGGAGTGCGCTCTTCTGGGCCGTGTCCCGGAATGCCATTGACGCAATCAAGGTGCTTCTGGGATACGAAAGAAGCTCGGAAATCGCGCATCCTGCTCCCAAAGCCGCCCAGCCAGAGGTGATAAGGTCAATGCTGAGTTGCTGCGACGGCAATTCTCGCACTGCCCTAGCCCTCGCCATCCAAAACCAGCACTGGGAGTGTGCTGAGGTGCTGCTTGAGGCCGGCGCTAACGTCGGGCTACATGGATCGGAGCTGCAGAGCGCGGCTGAGCAGGCTGCTGAGCAGGGAAAGATGGACCTCCTGTCGTCGATAATTGCGCAAGCGGGGCCGGATCTCGATGGCAGCTCGGTGTTAATATTTGCGCGCTTCCGGGATGACGAGGCAGCTGGTCTCCCAAGGTACCGTCAAACCCTGAGTATGCTGTTGGAGAGTGGCGCCGATTTCGGCGCACCGGACCGTGCAGACTCGAAGAGTCTGTTGAGCGCTATAAAGATCCGGGACTTCGAGGTTGCAAAAATCCTCATCGATGCAGGCATCGGACTCAATGGCCCCCGGCACGGGGCGGCGGCTCTGGTCCAGAAAGAAAAAAGACGCCGTTTGAAGTTGTGTTGCAGGAAGGAAGGATGGAAATCGCGGCACGGCTCGCTAACCGTGCCGGTTTTGACGTTCCTCCGGAGTATCAGCGAGACATGTACCGCGCATATATCGAAGCGGCAAGCAGCGGAGATGTAGAACTGTTTGAAACGTTGGCAGTCGCGGGCGCGCGAATGCGGCAGGCGCATCCCAATGAGGTAAACCCCTGGCCTTTCCCTCTCAGCAATGGCTCGGAAGGACTCGATGATGCGACCTTCAGTCGCATGCTAGCTATATATAAAGCACACGGGGGAGATGTCGACTCCGTCGCTAGGACATGACTCCGCTCCAACTCCTAGCTGACTATCGCGGCTCGGAAATTACATCAGACGTTGTACTGCATAGTTCGGTGACAAAGCCGATCTCACCATATGGTTCCTGGTAGGAACAATTGCAGTGCAATCGTTACTAACGTATTTTCCCTAGGACTAATCATGGGCTCGACTTCTGGTGTGCAGACTGGCGGGGGTGTTCAATTACATCCGCTTGAGGAGCGGGCAACCGCTGAATTTTCTGAGCAAGACATCTACGCAGCCGTTAAGAAAGCCAGTGCATCCACCTTGCTGGCGATGATAGATGCGTCAGGCTTCGATATTTCCGCCGTCGATGCCCAAGGTAGGACGTTTCTACACTATGCGATCGAGAACGGCACGACTGCGTTGGCAAAACCCTTGGTCGCCCGCCTCGGGGGTGATCCGACTTTGCTCAATGCTAGAGATCGGCATGGAGACACGCTATTGGTTTATGCGGCGCACGAACGCAAACTTGCATGGATGGAAGCGATTGTCGAGGCGGGAGGAACGGTGGGTAGGCCGTATTCGCCGCCTGCGGAGGGAATGAAGACCTCTTCCTTTATCGATTCCATTCAGGCACTGCGAGAGGGGCGATTTGATGAATGGGAAGCGGAGAGCTCTTTCCCCATTGCTGCTGCATGGGCGCTGTCTGAAAGTCGAGGTGATATATCGCAAGCGGCCATCCTAGCGGTCCACCACAGACTCGCTGAAGTCGCCCGTTTTTTCGCAAGAGGCGGAGCTAATCCGATCAGCGATATTGCACACGATGCCGAGTCATTGAAGTGGATGCTAGACAATGATCTCGACGGCACCGGCTATGGCCTGGTCGAATTAATGCTCAGGAGCCGCGCGCCCGGCTACGAAAAAACGCTAGCCGCACTGAAAGATACGCCTTTAGCGATGCAGGTGTTGCTGACATTAAAAAAGCGGCACGTTGACGAAAATCTCCTTCTGTTTTGCGCCACATTAGTAATGGGCGCCGGTGCGGATGGGGAGTCATTGTTAGCCGGCGCGATAGAGAAGTGGATTGAAGACGATTTGAAGTACTCGATCAGTTCTGAAGCTGGTCTTGATGACGGCGGAATCTGGTTGAACTGGAATCTGTCGTTGGTCCGGGTATTAGTCGCGGCGGGCGCTCCAGCCATCAAGAAGATCGTGTCGCAATCCGATTCTACGTATGGTCTCTACCACGATGATCTCGCTTCCAAAGTGTTGCTTCGGTTAGGCGTTGACGTCACCCAAGCGCTACCGCAGCTTCGGCCAGAGGATCAGTTTCGCCTGACGGCGGACGCCGTGCAAGGCTGGATACATAGCAAGCAATTCTCTAATGAAGAAAAGGTGGCCGGACTGAACGCGTTGCTGCCGGTAGGTCACCCAGAGGCGATCGCACATCAGATCAGCATCTGCAGTGAGCAAGATGTAGACAATGTGGCGCTTTTCCTTCGCGCGGGTTATCCAGTGGATTCGACGAATGGCTTGAGACCTTTGGCCAGAGCCGTCGCCCGGGCGGTGGACAACGACCCGCAGCACAGGATTCAAAATGCTGTGCGCTCGCCGGCGGGCCGTTTGTTGCGCCAGCTCATTGAACGAGATGCAGAGTGTGTTGAGTCGATACCCCGCAATGTAGAAGCTTTTCGCGATACGGGGAATCCGATTTTGCTGGCTTCAGCCAAGGTCGTCACCTATACGGTACTGGAGCACTTACTCTCTCGATCGGATCTTTCATACGCCGATAAGGTCGGCCAAATAAAGAACTTAACGGCCCTACCCGAAGTGCATGACGCCGCCAGTCAACTGATGCGCGATGCACTCGATAAAGAACACTGGGCAACGGTGAAACTGCTGGTGAATGCCGACGTTCCGGCCACCGCTGCGGTGGTGCGGCTATGCGAGAGGCGGCTTAAAAGAGACGATCAGGCCATAGCCGATACCTCGCGCTTCATGCGCTTGGGTCCTAATCTTGCTCCAGCGATGGCATATTTGACTGAAAATATTCAGAGATATGAGGAACGCGGCGACACGGCTAATGCGGAACGCGCGCAGCAACTGCTGAATGTGTTCATGTTGACCTTGGGCAGTGATGCGACGCTCATGAATACCCTGCGCAAGCGTTCCGGTGATCCCGATGTGTCCGCAACCGGGTAACGGCCCGCATTGAGCCCCTGGAGCAAGGGTTTCGCCAAGGCAATACGTGGCAGATGTGCAGACTCGCTCAATTCGGCCAGTCGTGCAGGTTGAGGTGCGGTAACCTCAATAGGCGGGTTGGGGCCAGGCAGATCGCCGGACGCCCCCAACCCCGGCCCTTGACTAACCCCCGTTTGGCAGACCCAAAGCTACACGCGTCTGCTGCAGCAATGCATCGCGCTCTGCTTCGTCGCGAGCGACTGGACCCTCGGCAATGGTCTCGCCATCCAGTACGGCTTTGATCTGCAAGCCGTCTGCCTGCAGGCAGTCGCCATCGCTACCCGACTGCAAGCGTTGAACGAAAGCGCCCGCCGCTTTAGGATCGGCAAAGCCGCGCGAACGCAAGAGCTCTTGGCCGTCCGCGCCTACCAAGCGGAATCGGAATTGCCCGTCCTCGTCGCGAAAGCTCACAAACCGGGCGGTTTTCCCCGATTTTTTGTTGCTCGATTTGCTGGGCGCGGGCGCGGCAGTATGGCGCCGCAGGCCCACCGCGTCACGCAACTCTGCCATGAAGGGCGTGGCCAATTTGCGCGCTTTTTCTCCGCCTGCCTGCAGGATGTCTTCGATCCGTTCAGGATGGGCCATCAGCGCCTGATAGCGTTCGCGCATGGGAGCAATATCGCGCTCCAGACGCTGGTACAGGGCCTCTTTCGCGTCTCCCCAGCCCATGCCGGATTCGAGCTCTGCCCGGAATGAAGCCGCCTCGTCCTCGGTCGAAAAGGCGCGGTAGATCGTGAACAAGTGCGAGTTGTCCGGATCTTTGGGTTCGCCCGGCTGGCGCGAATCGGTCACGATGCGCATGATGGCCGCGCGCAGCGATTTGGCGTCACCCTCGAAGAGCGGAATCGTGTTGTTGTAGCTCTTGGACATCTTGCGGCCGTCCAGGCCGGGCAGCGTCGCCACCGATTCCTCGATCGCTACCTCGGGTAGCACGAAGAACTCGCGGCCATACAGATGATTGAATCGCTGCGCGATGTCGCGCGCCATCTCCAGATGTTGGATCTGGTCGCGTCCTACCGGGACTTTGTTGGCGTTGAACATCAGGATGTCCGCCGCCATCAGTATCGGGTAGGAAAAGAGCCCCATGGTGATGCCATCGTCCGGCTCGACACCCTTGGCGGTGTTCTGATCAACCGACGCTTTATAAGCGTGCGCGCGGTTCATCAATCCCTTGGCCGTGACGCAAGTCAAAATCCAGCACAACTCTGGAATCTCGGGGATATCCGATTGCCGGTAAAACGTGACGCGTTCGGGGTCGAGGCCGCCCGCCAACCAGGTGGCCGCGATCTCCAGACGCGAACGCGCGACGCGCGCCGGATCATCGCACTTTATCAGCGCGTGATAGTCCGCCATGAAGTAGAACGCGTCGGTGCCCGGCTGGGTGCTGGCATTGATGGCGGGGCGGATGGCCCCGGCCCAGTTGCCGAGATGGGGGGTGCCGGAGGTCGTGATGCCGGTGAGGACGCGGATACTCATGAGTAGGCGGGATAATGCGTTGATGAACAATCGTCCAGTTTAACGCGTCCCGCCGTGCCGCAGCTGAACCGAAGGGGCCACCCTAGCGCTTGAGCTTGGCAAAGGCTTCGGCCATCGCGTTGTTGCGCAGATCATTGCGGCCCGCGTCGTTTTGCGGCCGACGGCTGCCGCCCGCGCCACGCGCCGCACCGGTGCCACGCGCCGGCGCATCCGAGGCGCTGCGACGCGCGGGCTGCGCCGTGTCGTTCAAGCGCATGGTCAGCGCCACGCGTTTACGCGCCACATCGACTTCCAGCACTTTGACCGTCACGGTCTGGCCCACTCGCACGACATCGCGCGGGTCCTTGACGAATTTCTCCGCCAGCGCCGAGATATGCACCAAGCCGTCCTGGTGCACGCCGATGTCCACGAACGCGCCGAAGTTGGCAACGTTGGTGACCACGCCCTCGAGCACCATGCCGGGATACAAGTCGTTGAGCGTTTCCACGCCTTCTTTGAACTGCGCCGTCTTGAACTCCGGGCGCGGGTCGCGGCCCGGCTTTTCGAGTTCGCTGAAAATATCGCGCACCGTGGGCAAGCCGAAGCGCTCGTCGGTGAATTCCGAGGGCGAGACGCCTTTCAAGGCCTCGCGTTGGCCGATGATCTGGCGCACATCGGCTTTGATCTTGGCGAGAATGCGTTCGACGACGGGATAGGCCTCCGGGTGGACAGCGGATGCGTCCAAGGGGTTGTCACCGTTCGGAATACGCAAAAAGCCGGCTGCCTGCTCGAACGCTTTCTCGCCAAAACGCGGCACTTTACGCAAATCGTCGCGCGTGGGGAAAGCGCCGTTGGCATCGCGCCAAGACACGATGTTTTTGGCCAGCAGCGAGTTCAGACCGGATACGCGCGCGAGCAGCGCGGCAGAGGCAGTATTCACATCCACGCCGACTGCGTTCACGCAGTCCTCGACCACGGCATCGAGCGAGCGGGCCAACTCGCGCTGGTTCACGTCGTGCTGATATTGACCGACACCAATGGCTTTGGGATCGATCTTGACCAGTTCGGCCAGGGGGTCTTGCAAGCGGCGCGCGATCGATACTGCACCACGCAACGTGACGTCCAGATCGGGGAATTCCTGAGCGGCCAGTTCCGATGCGGAATACACCGATGCGCCGGCCTCGGAAACCACGACACGCGTGAGCTTCAGATCCGGGTATTGGGCCATCATGTCGCCCACCAGTTTCTCGCTTTCGCGCGAGGCCGTGCCGTTGCCGATGGCGATCAGTTCGACGCCATGACGCGCCGACAGCGCAGCCAGCGTGGCGATGGTGCCCTCGCGGTCACGGCGTGGCTCAAAGGGGTACACCGTGGCGGTATCGACGACTTTGCCGGTGCGGTCGATGACCGCGACCTTGCAGCCCGTGCGGATGCCGGGGTCCAGACCTAGCACCACCTTCGGGCCTGCGGGCGCGGCCAGCAGCAGATCTTTCAGGTTGGCGGCAAAAACGCGGATGGCTTCCGCTTCGCCTTCTTCGCGCAGGCGACCGAACAATTCGCTTTCGAACGCGGTCAACAGTTTGACGCGCCAGGTCCAGCGGCAGACTTCACCCAGCCAGCGTGCGCGCGGCGATGCGTCCAGCGCGAACAGATCGTTGCCGAGTTTCAGGAACTGCGCGATGCGCGCCACGCAAGGATGCGGCGTTTGCGCTTCGAGTTCGGCCTCCAGGCCAAGGCGCAGCTCCAGCACACCTTGCTGGCGGCCGCGCATCAGGGCCAGAATCCGGTGCGAAGGCAGCGTGCGCAGCGGCTCGTTGAAATCAAACCAGTCGCGGAAATTCGCGCCTTCGGCTTCTTTGCCCTCCGCGACCTTGGCGTACAGCAGTCCTGTGGACCACAGGTGATCGCGCAGATTGGAGAGCAGGTCGGCGTTCTCGGCGAAGCGCTCGGCCAGAATGTCCCGGGCGCCATCCAGGGCGGCCTTGGCGTCGTTGATGGACGCTTCCGGGTTCAGATACTGGGTAGCCAAGGTGGCGGGATCGCAGCTGGCGTCAGCCAGGATCGCGTCGGCCAGCGGCTCCAGGCCCGCTTCGCGAGCGATCTGAGCGCGCGTGCGGCGCTTGGGCTTATAAGGTGCGTACAAGTCTTCCAAGCGCTGCTTGGTATCCGCGCTGGCAATTTCCTGTTGCAATTCAGGGGTCAATTTGCCCTGTTGCGCGATGGATTCCAGAATCGCGCCGCGGCGTTCTTCGAGCTCGCGCAGGTAACCGAGGCGGACCTCGAGGTTACGCAACACGGTGTCGTCGAGGCCGCCGGTGGCTTCTTTACGATAGCGCGCGATAAACGGCACGGTTGCGCCATCGTCCAGCAGTTCAACGGCAGCGGCGACTTGGGAGGGGCGGCACGCCAGCTCGGTGGCAAGCTGGGCGACGATACGGGCTTGGTCAACGCTGGGCGCAGTGCTCGTGGTGGCGGAAGTTTCAGGCATCTCGATACGGCTGCAAAGGGAAATCAAGGCCCGGATTTTGCCATAAGGTGATCATCGGCCGCTTTGAGCGTGATCATTTCGCGCACGAAGGAGAAGACGGCTCGGAGTATTATTGAGCCTCTTTTGCGGGCGTGTCTGGCGCATTTCGACCCCCCGCGATTCCTTCGCCCCGCCTTGATCGCACCCCACGGATATCGGGTGCTGCGGGCAGGGCCAAAGCCGCTTTAGGACTTGCCGCCGATGTCCCGTTCCGACGGTGAGCGGACCGGGGCAGCGAGCCCCCCTCACGTTGACGCTTTTGATGTTAGATCTGGAAATTTCCCAATTTTTTGCCGAAGACGGTCCGTTGGCCACGGCGCTGCCGGGGTATTCGCCACGGCCGGCCCAGATCGAGCTGTCGCAAGCGATTGGCGAAGCCATCCAGGATCGCGCGACGCTGGTGGCCGAGGCGGGCACGGGTATCGGTAAAACCTGGGCGTATCTGGTCCCGGCGATGGTGGCGGGCGGCAAAGTCGTCATTTCCACGGGAACCCGGACCCTGCAGGATCAGCTGTTTTCGCGCGATCTGCCGCGCGTGCGGGCCGCCTTGGGGGTGCCGGTGATCGCCGCGTTGCTAAAGGGACGGAACAATTACATCTGCCATTACCACCTGGAGCGGTTGCAAGGCGATGAGCGCGCGTTGAAATCGCGCGCCGAGATTGCGCAACTGCGTCAGATCCAGGTCTTTGCCGGCGTGTCCAAGACCGGCGACCGTTCCGACCTGGGCAATATTCCCGAAGACGCGGATATCTGGCAGCGTGTGACCTCCACCCGGGAAAACTGTCTGGGACAGGAGTGCCCGCGCATCCGCGACTGTTTCGTGGTCAAAGCCCGGCGCCAGGCGCAGGAAGCCGACATTGTGGTCGTGAATCACGCGCTGTTCATGGCGGATCTTGTGTTGCGCGAAGAGGGGGTCACCGATCTGCTACCCGAGGCCGACACGGTGATTTTCGACGAGGCGCATCAGTTGCCGGATACCGCCACGCGGTTCCTGGGTAGCAGCGTGTCGACACACCAACTGCTGGATTTCGCCAAAGCCATGGAGGCCGCAGGGCTTGCCTATGCGCGCGAGGCGGCCAAGTGGGCCGATGTCAGCCGGCATGTCGAGACGGCCGCGCGAGAATTGCGTTTGACTTGCGCGCCGCTGGACCGGATGCCGGGGCGCAAAGCGACGTTCGAGGCCTTTCCCGACCCCGAGCCCTTCGATGCGGCCCTGGCGGCATTGCGCGAGGCGGTCGAGGCGGCCACGCGTGCGCTGGCGGGCGTCGCGGAAAAGCACCCGGATCTGGCTGCGGTGGCGCGTAGTGGCGCCGATATTGCGTTGCGTCTGGCTCGCTGGGCCACGCCCGCCCGAGAAGGGGCGGCTGGCGGGCAAACTGACGAGGAACTGGCTGTCGAAGGCTGGGGTAAGGATATGCAGGCGATCGTCGAGGTCGCGGCAAAATTGCCGCCGACCGTCGATGTGAAATCAGACGATTCTGCGGTCGAAGAGGGCGTTGGGGCGAGAGCTGGTGCCGATGCGGGTGCTCGGGCCGCCTCTGACACCGACGCTCCAGATGGCGCAAACGACAGCGTGGCGACGGCGCAGGCTTTGTTGCAGGGCGCGGCCTCGGCCTCGCTGTTTTCCGGCCCGGCGGTACGCTGGGTAGAACTGGGCCAGCATCATGTCCGCCTGCACTCGGCACCGCTATCCGTGGCGCGGGCGTTTTCCAAGTTCCGCAAACCGGGACAGGCCTGGATATTGACCTCGGCCACGCTCGCGGTGCAGGCGGATTTCAGTCATTTCACCCGCCAGCTGGGTCTGCGCGATGCGCGCACCGGGCGCTGGGAGTCGCCATTCGATTACACCCGGCAGGGGCTGCTGTTTGTGCCGCGCGGCCTGCCGGAGCCGCAGTCGCCGCAGTTCCTGGAGCGCTTCGTCGACACATTGTTGCCACTATTGGAAGCCAGCCCGGGCGGCACGCTGGTGCTCTGCACCACGCTGCGCGCGGTTGACCGGGTGGCGACGTTGTTGGCGGAGGCTTTTGAAGACCTGGGCCATGAATGGCCGTTGCTCAAACAGGGTGAAGCGACGCGGCGAGACCTGCTGGAACGTTTTTGCAAGCTGGACCATCCCGTGCTGGTCGGCAGCGCGAGTTTCTGGGAAGGCATTGATTTGCCCGGTGATGTCCTGACGCTTGTCGCGATCGACAAACTGCCGTTTGCACCGCCGGATGACCCGGTGGTCGAGGCGCGATTGCGTTCGTGCCGTGAGCGTGGGGGTAACCCTTTCGCCGAATATCAGTTGCCTGAAGCCGCGATTGCACTAAAGCAGGGCGCGGGTCGTTTGATCCGTACCGAGGACGACTGGGGAGTGCTGATGGTGGGCGACGGCCGCTTGGTGGAAAAGCCTTATGGCAAGCGTCTGTGGCGCGGGCTGCCGCCGTTTTCTCGCACGCGCGAGATCGATGAGGTGCTGGCCTTCTATGGTCGCCGCGAACGCGGGGAAGTCTGACCGTCCCCGCGCCTGCTGTCTGTAAACCGCGCGCACCCGCACTGTGTGCGCGCCGCGGATCAGACGATTACTTCCACGAGAACGGATTCCACCAGCTCTTGTCGGCGAGCAGCTGTTTCTCGTCCATCGTGCTGTCGGGGAAGTTGGCTTTGAGCACGCGTCGGGCGTCGTCGCGCAGTTCGGTCAGGCCGAGCTTGTCGTAGGACAATCCCATGATAACCAGGGCCTCTTCCGAGGCCGGGGCGCCTTCGAAATCGGTAATGACAGTTTGCGCCCGGTTAGCCGCCGCGACGTATGCACCGCGCTCGTAGTAATAACGTGCGACATGCACCTCGTTCATGGCGATTGCATTGACCAGCCATGTCAGACGCTTTTGCGCGTCCGGCGTATATTTGCTGTCCGGAAAGCGCGTGACCAGCTCGTTGAACGCATCGTAGGACGCGCGCAGGCCCTTGGGATCGCGCTCGGCGGGATCCTGGCCAGTCAGGTTGCTCATGAAAGCGCTGGCCGGGGTGAAATTAATCAACCCCTTCAGGTAGAGCATGTAGTCCGTACCCGGGTGGTTCGGATACATCTGCTGAAAACGATCAATGGCGGCAAGGGCCTGCTCGTTTTCGCCGTCTTTCCAGTTGACGTAGGCGAGGTCGATGAGGGCCTGCTGCGCATACACGCCGAACGGATAGCGGCTTTCGATCGCTGTCAGGCGATCGCGCGCTTCGTTCCAGCCGCCGGAGTCCATTTCCATCTTGGCGTCGGCGTAGAGCTGTTCGGCGCTCCAGCCGGCGGTTTTATCGTATTTGGTATCCGTGCCGCTGCAGCCGGCGACAGTCAAAGCGACAGACAGCGCGATGGCCGCGCGCAGGAGCGAGCCGCGATTCGAGCGGTTCGAGAGAGCAGCAGAGCGGAAAATCACGAGATTCGATTCCTTGGTGTTAGGATGGCACGCTGAATTATATGATCTTGCTTCATGTCCCATACAGACGCCCCAGCCGTTGATAGCGCCGGCTTCGCAGCCGATGACGAACCTCAGTGTATTACCGTGCCGCCCGGTACGCGAGCGGATCGCTTGGATAAAATCCTGGCGACCCTCCTGGACGGCCATTCCCGCAGCCGCTTGCAGGGATGGATCGAAGCGGGGTGGGTGCATGTCAACGGCGCGCCCGCCAAGGTCCGCCAGATCGTGGGCGCGGGAGACGAGCTGACCGTCTGGGAACAGCCGGCGCCGGAAAGTCTGGCATTCACCCCCGAGCCGGTGGCCTTCGACGTGGTGGACGAAAGCGCCGATTGGATCGTGGTGAACAAGCCCGCGGGGCTGGTGACGCATCCCGGCGCGGGGAACTGGCATGGCACCTTGCTCAATGGATTGCTGCACCGCTACCCGGAGCTCGCGCGTGTCGCCCGTGCAGGCATTGTGCATCGCCTGGATAAAGACACGTCCGGGCTGATGGTCGTGGCTCGTAATGAGCTTGCGCAAACTCACCTCGTCCGGCAGTTGCAGGCGCGCAGCATGGGTCGCGAATATATCGCGCTGGTGCATGGCTGGCTGGCCGCATCGGGCAAGGTGGATCGGCCTATCGGCCGCGACGCGCGGGTGCCCGTACGCATGAGCGTCGAAAGACCCATCGCGCCTAAACCGGCGGTCACGCACTATTTCCCCCATCGTCGTGGTAGTGCCCCGGAAGGCGGGCCGGTCACGGAAGTCGTCTGCCGTCTGGAAACGGGGCGGACGCACCAGATCCGGGTGCATATGGCCAGCCTTGGGCATCCATTATTAGCGGACACCATCTATGGTGGACGAGAGGTGGCGCAAGCCTCCCGACAAATGCTGCACGCGCGCGCGCTCCATTTCGATGACCCAGGCGGGCGGGGCGAGATCCGTCTTCAGGCCCATCCGCCGGCCGATATGTGCCACACCCAGGAGGCGATTCAATGGAACACGTGATTCATGGCTTGCCCGTCGTCACGGGGCCCCATTGGCCGGGTGTGCATTATTTTTGTACGACTCGCCAAGGCGGGGTGGGCGAGGCTCCCCACGATACCTTGAATCTGGGACTGCGGGCGGATGACCGGCCCGAGGTGGTGCGAGAAAACCGACGCCGCGTGCGCGCTGCCGTGCCGTCGGAACCGCTATGGCTGAGGCAGGTGCACGGCGCGGACGTTGTGGATGCCGATGTGTTGGCTGGCATCCCGCTGCCAGAACCCGCCGCCGACGCCAGCGTGACGGCTGCGCGTCGACGAGTACTGGCCATCATGGTCGCCGATTGCCTGCCTGTGTTCATCACGGATCTGGATGGAAAGGTCGTCGGCGCGGCCCATGCGGGCTGGCGCGGACTCGCCGCCGGTGTGTTGGAAAACACACTGGACCGCCTGCGCGCCAAGCATCCCGGCGCGCGCGGCTGGCGCGCTTGGGTCGGACCGGGCATAGGACCTGAACATTTCGAGGTGGGCGACGATGTGCGCGATGCCTTCGCCCCGCTAGGCGCAGAGGCATTGCCCCATTTCAAGCCACGTCCCGCTCATCCTGGTAAATGGTTGGCGGATCTACCCGCATTGGCACTGCTGCGCCTGCAGCGTGCCGGAGTCGAGGACGTGCATGCTTGCGGGCTGTGTACCGTCAGTGACGCGGAACGGTTCTTTTCGTATCGTCGCGATGGGATCACCGGGCGGATGGCGCTCTTGGCGTGGCGGGAATGATTGGATGGGTCCATCTCATCTGCTTGATTGCAAATCAGACGAAAGGCCAGGTCGTCTGCGGGCCGGGCAGGGAGGATGCGGGCGGCTCGCGGGACTCACTCTGGGCTTTGCCGATGGTGGCAAAGGTCCTTGTATACCCGCATTGACAGTCCACGGTGTGCGATGCAACATCGGTGCGCATATACAGTGATTAATCGCGCGGGATCTCCGACGGTGGTACCCGTTCTTGACCATAACAAGGTGTTGAAGTGAACGCCCCAAATTCCCCTGCCTGGCCCGTCCCGGTGACGATCGCGCCGGACGCGTTGGCAGATATCCAGGCCGATTTCTCGCGCGAATGGCTGAGAATCTGCGAGGAGGCATGTCGCGGTGCGCTCACGCCGCCGGCTGACCGACGTTTTCGTGGCCCGGCTTGGGTGGCGAGCAGTCAGCATCTGTTGATGGCGCATGCCTATTTGTTGTCGGCGCGCGCCTTGAGCCGCATGGTCGACGCCGCCCAGGTGGGCGAGCCGCTGCGGCAAAGGCTGCGCTTTTCGATCATGCAATGGGTGGATGCGCTGTCGCCGGCCAACTTTCTGGCTTTCAACCCGGATGCGCAACAAACCATCATCGAGACGGGCGGACGAGCACTGGCCGATGGCTTGGCGAATCTGGCGCGCGACCTCGCGCGCGGGCGTCTGACTCAAAACGACGACGAGAAATTCGAAATTGGCGTCAATGTGGCGACGACGGCCGGGCAAGTGGTGTTCGAAAATGCGCTGTTTCAGCTCATTCAGTACAGCCCCGAGACGGACAAGGTGTATCAGCGGCCTCTGGTGATTGTGCCGCCGAATATCAACAAGTTCTACATCCTGGACCTGCAACCCGAGAACTCGTTTGTCCGCTATGCCGTGCAGCAAGGCCACACCGTGTTCATGGTGTCCTGGCGTAATCCGCTGCCCTCGGACGACGATGGCATTGACGAGGCGACCTGGGCGCAATATGTCGACGATGCGGTGCTCAAGGCGCTGCAGATCGCCAGCGATATCACCGGGCAGGATCAAGTCAACGCGCTGGGCTTTTGCGTGGGCGGTACCATGCTGGCTTCGGCGCTGGCGGTGGCCAAGGCGCGCGGGCAGCGCCCCGTGGCGTCGCTCACTTTATTGACCACGCTGTTGGACTTCGAGGATACCGGCGTATTGCAGGTGTTCGTGGACGAGGCACAGGTCGCGTTGCGCGAGCAGCAAATCGGGCGGCGCGGGCTGATGCCTGGGCGCGATCTGGCGACGACGTTCTCCTTTTTGCGGCCTAATGAGCTGGTGTGGAATTATGTGGTTGGCAATTATCTGAAAGGGCAGACGCCGCCGGCGTTCGATCTGTTGTTCTGGAACGGCGACGGGACGAATTTGCCGGGGCCGTTTTTTACCTGGTATTTCCGCAATGCCTACCTGGAAAACAAACTTAAGACTCCCGGGGGTACCCATGTGGGAGATTGCGCCCTGGACCTGACGCGTCTGACTTTGCCTGCTTACATCTATGGTTCGCGCGAAGACCATATCGTGCCGTGGCAATCGGCCTATGCTTCTACGCAGGTGTTGCGTGGACCGCAGCGGTTTGTGCTGGGGGCGTCGGGTCATATCGCGGGCGTGATCAACCCGCCCTCGTCGGGCAAGCGCAGTTATTGGGTGAGCGAGCAGGAAACTTTGCCTGCCGACCCCGAGGCGTGGCTCGCTCAAACCGAGCAGCATGCGGGCAGCTGGTGGCCCGATTGGGCTCAGTGGCTTGCAGGCCATGCCGGTGCGAAACGTAAAGCGCGCAGCGTGCTGGGCAATGCTCGCTACGCGCCCATCGAGCCCGCGCCAGGCCGCTATGTGAAAGTCAGGGCGATGTGAGTCGCAGAAAGCACGTTATTGAGGCGCCGTGGGGCGCAGGAGAAAGATCATGAACGGGAAATTGGCATACGTCACCGGTGGCATGGGCGGTATCGGAACGGCGATCTGCCGTCGCCTGGCAAAAGACGGGTTCCGCGTGGTGGCCGGTTGCGGCCCCAGCCGTAACTATCAGCAGTGGATCGACGAGCAGGCCGCGCAGGGGTATAGCTTTCACGCGTCGGTCGGTAATGTGTCCGATTGGGATTCCACCGTCGAAGCCTTCAACCGCGTCAAGGAAGAGTTCGGTCCCGTTGATGTGCTGGTCAATAACGCCGGTATCACGCGCGACGGCCTTTTCCGCAAGATGACCGCCGACGATTGGCGCGCTGTGATCGACACGAACTTGAACAGCCTGTTTAACGTGACCAAACAGGTGATCGACGGCATGGTGGAACGCCAGTGGGGGCGCATTATCAACATCAGTTCGGTCAACGGTCAAAAAGGGCAGTTCGGCCAGACCAACTATTCGACCGCCAAGGCCGGTATTCATGGCTTCACCATGGCCCTGGCGCAGGAAGTCGCCAGTCGCGGCGTGACGGTCAACACGGTGTCGCCTGGCTATATCGGCACGGATATGGTGCGCGCGATTCGCCCGGATATGCTGGAAAAAATCGTGGCGACAATTCCTGTGCGGCGTTTGGGCACTCCGGAAGAGATCGCTTCGATCACTGCATGGTTGGCCTCTGATGAATCCGGATTCTCTACCGGCGCGGATTTCTCGCTCAACGGCGGCCTGCACATGGGCTGATGCGGGACCCATCGTTCGAATGCGGCCCTTTTTACGGCTTACACTAGCATTACTTTAAAGTTAAAGAGATCTCCCGATCTCGGGGACAACCATGACGCAAGCTCAAACTGGCGCCGGGCAGCGCCTGATTAAAAAGTACCCCAACCGCCGTTTGTACGACACACAAACGAGCACCTACATTACGCTGGCCGATGTCAAACAACTGGTGTTGGCCAACGAGACGTTCCAGGTGGTGGATGCCAAGAGCGGCGAGGACCTGACGCGCAGCATTCTGCTGCAAATCATTCTGGAAGAGGAAAGCGGCGGCATGCCGATGTTTTCCTCCAATATGCTGTCGCAGATCATCCGTTTCTATGGCCATGCCATGCAGGGCATCATGGGCTCGTATCTGGAGAAGAACATCCAGGCCTTCATGGAGATCCAGCAGCGTATGGCAGAGCAGTCCAAGGGGCTTTACGGTAGCCAATTCGGCCCCGAAGCCTGGGCGCAGTTCATGAATGTGCAGACACCCATGCTGCAAAACATGATGAACAGCTACATCGACCAAAGCAAAAATCTGTTCGTGCAAATGCAGGATCAGATGCAGGATCAGACGCGCGCGATGTTTTCGACGTTCCCCTTTGGCGGGAATCCGAACAACGGCGGACGCAAGTAAACTTCAAAAGTAAATCGGGCCGCGGAATCTGGTGGATTCCGCGGCCCGATTTTTTCACCACGACGAAATGACGTTTTAATAGCCGTTATTTTTTATCGGCCTTCGAAGCGTCAACCTTGATGTCGTTCTTGACCTGCTTCACACCCTCGACGTCGCGCGCCACGCGGCCCGCTTGTTCAACCTCGGCCGCGGTGCCAACGGTCCCGGTGAGGGTGACAACACCGTCGTTGGTTTCGACCGCGATATCCAATGCGCTCAGCGCGGAGTCAGCGACAAACGCCCCTTTCACCTTGGTGGTGACCATCGCGTCGGATGCGAATTCGCCCGCGGATTGTTTTTGGGTATCACCGTTGGCCGCATAGGCTGCGGTACCCAAAGAGCCGAGCAAGGTGCCCGTACTGATAGCGGCGGCGATAAGCAGTTTTTTTGTTTTCATTGCGGTTCTCCTTTCCTAGCAAACAAAATGGCCTGAAGCGGTCGTTACAGCTGGCTATGCCGCAGACCCACGGCTATTTTTTCCTTAGTACCCCACTGAGGATGGACAGCACAGCCAAGATCAAGAACACGAAGAACAGGATTTTTGCGATGCCCGCGGCACCGGCCGCGATCCCGCCGAAGCCAAGGACGGCCGCCACGATCGCGATAACAAAGAACACTACGGCGTAGTAAAGCATTGGGATTCTCCTTGGGATGCGACGTTATTGATTGGAATCAAAGAAGGCGCGCACTTCTTTTTCGGCTTCGTCTTTGCTCTTGCCATAGCGCTCCTGAATCAGACCGCTTAGGCGTTCTGCATTACCCTCGACGCGCGTGAGTTCGTCGTCTGTCAGCTCGCCCCATGCAGCTTTGGCCTTACCCGTCAGCTGTTTCCACTTGCCTGCAACGATGTCGTTGTTCATGGTGGTACTCCTGTTTGTGATGAGCGTGCTACTAACGTACGAGTGCCCATTCTGGGTGTCAAACCTACGCTGTAGGGAAATGTAAATCGCCCAGATCGGTGTTTTCGTGTTTTCCGACGGGACAAACGCATTTTTCCCCGGGTGGCGTTGTTACCGTTGAGAAATGATTTGAGCGCGTTTGAGCGAGAGCAGTAACCAAGAACATCACGGCAGGCGGCGCGGACCGTGGCAGGCACCCGACACTGATTGTGTTGTGGTCGGCAAAATAGACGACCTTGGCTAAAATGCGCGTGGGCTATTTTGAGCGCGACGACGCTCAAGGGCATTGCAGACGATATGCAGTGCTCGTCTGTCGGTCCTTCTGTCTACGGTGCGCGTGCCTGCGGCGTCTTTATCGCAACGATGCCCGGAGCTTCTAAACAATCAATTTGCTCCGGTGTACGACGACGATTCTGACTTCATGGAGTGCCTACAGGTATCGCCATGAATGATTTGCTCGAGCGTATCTCGCAGTCCATCTCCCAGGCGCGTTCTCTGGAAGGATTGACACGGCCGCTGTTGGAGATGCTGCAGGAGATCACCGGGTTTGAATCCACCTATCTGACAGCCATTAATCTGGCAGCGGGCACACAGCAGGTTGTGTACGCACACAATACCAGCACCATCGAAATCCCAGAAGGGCTCAGCGTGCCGTGGGGCGACACGCTATGCAAACGGGCGCTCGATGAGGGCACGATGGCCACGGCCGATGTCGCGACACGGTGGGCCGATTCCGAGGCCGCCGCGGCGTTGGGGATTCACAGCTATATCAGCGTGCCCGTCTATGCGGGCGAGGGCGTGTTGTATGGCACCCTGTGCGCGGCTAGCTCGGACAGTTCCGTGCCTGACAGTCGCAGCCTGCGCGTATTGAGCCTGTTTGCGACCCTGATCGGCGCCGAAGCACAGCGAAATAAATTGCTGACCCAGCTGCTAGAGGCCAATGCGTTACTGGCAAGCATTGCCGCCAGGGACGGACTGACGGGGTTGCATAACCGGCGCTCGCTGATCGATACCCTGCAGCACGAACTGGAAGTGGGAAAGCGACAGGGCACTGCCGTGTTTGTCGGCTTTTTGGACCTGGACGGCTTCAAGCGCATTAACGACACGCACGGCCATACCGTTGGCGACCGGTTTCTGGTGGCGATGGCCAATAACATCCGCCAGACGATGCGCGCTCAGGACGTCGTCGCTCGTTATGGTGGCGACGAGCTCGTCGTCTTCGGACCCGGCCCGACGCCGGGACCGGATTTGCAGACAGCGTTGCAGGCGTTCACTCAGCGGCTGGCTGATTGCACGGTGGGGAGCTTCGACTGCGCGGGCATGGTGATCCATTACGGTGGCGCCAGTGTCGGCGCGATTGCGGTACTGCCCGATACGCTGGATGCACTGACCGCGCTTGAGCAGGCGGATCAGGCGATGTACCGCGTCAAGCTCGTGCGCCGCAATCAGCGTCATCCCAAAGAACGTTGATTCCCAAAGTGATAAATTAGTGAGCCGCCGGACGGTCCCTGCCCGGCGGTTTTTTCATGGATCGATGGTGGTATGACCCAAGCTGTGCTTTCCCCTGAAACCTCGAGTGCGCGCACACAGGCGCTGGCTGCCTTGGCCGCGCGCGACTGGCACGATAAGATCGCCGCGCTGCGCCAGATCGATGACCGGGCGAGCTTGTGTGTCGATGAGGTGCTGGCCGAACCGGCTGGCTTGCCCGGGCGTCCCGCCGCGCCAGAGCTGGTGCCCCCTCCGCAGGTCAAGCAGCGTTCGGTACAAACCGTGCAAGGCCGAGCGGTGTTGGTGCATGCGCTGGCGCATATCGAGTTCAACGCCATCAATCTGGCCTTGGATGCGGTGTGGCGTTTTCCCAGTATGCCCGAGGCGTTTTATCGCGACTGGATGCGGGTCGCGCGCGAAGAAGCCTATCACTTCGAATTGCTGAACGAGCATTTAGCGACCTTGGGTCACACCTACGGCGATTTTCCCGCCCATAATGGCTTGTGGGAAATGGCGGAAAAAACGCGTGGGGATTTGTTGGCGCGTCTGGCGCTGGTGCCACGCACCCTGGAAGCGCGTGGCCTGGATGCCTCGCCGCTGATCCGCGACAAACTCAAGAGCGCGGGCGACAAAGCTGGCGCGGCGATCCTGGACATCATCCTGCGCGATGAAATCGGCCACGTGGCGATCGGCAATCACTGGTACCGCTATCTGTGCGCGCAGCAGGGTCTGGAACCCGTCGCCTGCTATGCACAATTAGCCGAGCGCTATCACGCACCGAGGTTGCGAGGCCCCTTTAATTTGGAGGCACGGCGCCAGGCGGGCTTCGATGAGGTCGAGCTGGCGGCGTTGCAGCAGCAGTCAGCCTGATGAATAAAACGGCTGCCGGATCGGTGCGCCGCACGCATATTCGCCATGGACACACTTCGATCCCTGACCATTTCTTCCCGAGCAGGTGTCGAATAGAATGGTCTGCATGAAACTTCACTCCACCTCGACCCTGGTTGCGCTTGCCTTATGTGCGAGCGCGGTTTCGACAACGTCTTTGGCTCAAACGGCTAGCCCTACGGGCAGCACGGTCTCCGGGACTTCCCCGTCGGCCACGAGCGCGCCCGTCAAGAGCGGCGTATCAGCCACGCCAGCCTCTGGTAGCGCGGCCTCCAGTAACGCTGAATTCGCGCAATGCCTGGCCCGCCTGCGGCCGTTGGCAATCAAGGAGGGCGTCTCCGCCGCGACGTTCGACACCTATACCCAGGACCTCCAGCCGGATCTGACGATTTTGCCGCTGCTCGACGCACAGCCCGAATTCAAGACGCCGATCTGGGACTATCTGGCTTCCCTGGTCGATGACGAGCGAGTCGCCGACGGTCAGCGCGCGATGCAAGATTGGCAGGCCGAACTCAAACGCGCCGAGACAGAGTTCGGCGTGGATCCCTACACGGTGACCGCAGTCTGGGGGGTGGAGAGTAATTTCGGCCGCATTCTGGGCGGCCGGCCTTTGCTGCGATCACTATCAACCCTATCGTGCATGGGGCGCCGCCAAAGCTATTTCCGCGGCGAATTCTTCGCGACGCTGAAGATCATCCAGCAGGAACACGTGGGCGTCGAACGCCTGAACGGCTCCTGGGCGGGCGCCTTCGGTCAAACGCAGTTCATGCCTTCGACGTATCTGCGGCTGGCCGTGGATTTCGATGGGGACGGGCGCCGCGATCTGGTGGACAGCGTGCCCGATGCGCTCGGCTCTACCGCCAACTTCCTGAAACGCGCCGGCTGGAAATCCGACTTGCCCTGGGGTTTCGAAGTTCGTTTGCCTAAGGGCATGGACACCTCTGGCTCCGGGCGTCGCAATAAACAGCCGGTTTCCGCCTGGGCCGCCAAGGGGGTGACGCGGGTGGACGGCAGCGCGTTGCCGGGTGGGGAGATGCAGCTGGGATTGCTGCTGCCCGCCGGCCCCTCGGGCCCTGCATTTCTCGTCACGCGCAACTTTGATGCCCTCTACTCCTACAACGCGGCAGAAAGCTATGCACTCGCCATTGCGCATCTGGCGGATCGGCTG
Organism: Bordetella sp. 15P40C-2; assembly: GCF_009763235.1. Classification (NCBI taxonomy): domain Bacteria; kingdom Pseudomonadati; phylum Pseudomonadota; class Betaproteobacteria; order Burkholderiales; family Alcaligenaceae; genus Bordetella; species Bordetella sp. 15P40C-2. Next base: position 6,546 of record NZ_WSJA01000021.1, on the reverse strand, counting down.
CGTGGCAAGGGCCCATTCGCGACAGCCTGGCCGACCGACGACCCTGGCCTATCGCGCGCGCAACGACGTGAACTGCAAACCCTGTTGAATGCGCGCGGGCTGGATATCGGTCAGCCCGATGGCGTCATTGGTACGCGCACACGCCAGGCCTTGCAATCCGTGCAGCGCGAGGCAGGTCTCACGCCCGATGGTCGCGCGGGCATGAAATCACTGCAATGGCTAAGAGCTAACACGGCGGCACCTGTCGCCGCACCCGCGAACTAGCCCAGGCGCGCCCGCGCAGTCATTACGAGCGTGCGCCAGCCGTATTCGCGGGCTGCCACGAGATCGCCACTGCGACGGTCTCGCTTTGGCCCGGCGCCACGGTCAGCGCGTCGTCCAGCACGCGCGCGGTTTCGATGCACACCATGCGCGGCCACGCATCATCGGCCATGTCGTTGAGCCGTGCTGCCTTGGCCGCGCCGGGATTCCAGACCACGGTTGATGTCGAATTGGTCGCCAGTAGCCGTATGTCGCGCTGCCAGCCGGGATCGCGCAGGGTAATCGGTGCGCTGGTGTTCAGATAAATCCGGTCGGTTTCTTCCGTGAAGGTGATCGCGCCTTGTTGCTGGCGCGGCTCACCCTCGCGCACCATGTCCAGATAATGCAGCCCCGACAGACCGTGGACGCTCACATGCCGGCTATCCGAGACTGCCAGATACGTATGCAAGGCCAGTGTCGTGCTCAACGGCGACGCGCCCAGGTTCTGAACGCTCAACGCGACTTCGATCCGATCGCTGAATCTCAGCCGCAGCGTCAACAGCGCATGTTGGTTCCAGCCAGGCTGATGCCCCGGCGGTGCCGCGTACGTGAAAGCCAAGGTGGCGCAATCTCCATCCGTGTGCTGCTCCGCCAGATCCCAATCGACCTGCCGCACCCATCCATGCGAGGCCGCGCCCGGTGGGGCTGCCACACAGTCGCGCACGAATTGGGGATTACGGTCGTACACCCCGAACCATGGCCAGCAAACCGGTACGCCACCCCGAATCGCGGTATTCGGGGTGTAGCGGGCCTGTTCGGAAAGCCAGATCACCGGCCTCCCGCCAGTCGGCGTGTAGCTGAGCAATTGCGCGCCACGCCGGGTAATGAGCGCGCCGCCAAAGCGGGTCGTGACGCGCCAGGCCGTGAGACCGCCAATGGTGGTGGGTTCGATACGGGGGGTGGTCATATGCCGTCGTTGGTGTAGGGGAGCAGAGGGGACAGCGCGAGCTGTGGTGGCTGCAGATTGTGTCATGGCGGCAGCCGGTACGCCAAGCTTGCCGCAAGGCGCAATCGCCACGCCCGAGCGTTCGGCACGTAACTTGCTGGCCATGGAGATCCAACTCCGTCGAGGCTTATCATGCAAACGCCCACCGAATACGATGCACCGGCGCTGAAGCGCGGTTCCAAGAGTACCTTGCAGCAGCTAAAGGAATTCGACCAGAATCGTCCAGATTTTCCCGGCGAACACTTGATCGTTTTTGGGCTGGGCGCCTTGGCGATGGTCGCGGGCATGCGCAGCCGTACCCCCTTGCGGCGCGGGTTGATGACGGCCGTTGGTACCGCCCTGATCGGCCGGGCCGCAAGCGGTACGGGCGGCATTGCCAAGGTGGCGCGGGTGATGCGACGGTTCGGCTGACACCGCCGCTACTGGGGGCCCCGCGCTTCGTAAAAAGCCCAGGTCTCACGCCATAGATCATCAAAAAAACCACTTTGCGCCGGGAGCCAGACCACGATGCAGGTCAAACCTTTTTTCGGCTTGATCAAGCAGGCCGTCAATAGCTGGCTCGACGATTACGCGCCCAGTATGGGGGCCGCCATTGCCTTCTATACTGTGTTTTCGCTCGCGCCTCTGGTGATTATCGTCATTGGCATTGCCGGTTTTTTTTGGGGCGAAGAAGCCGTACAAGGACAGCTCTTTGCGCAGGTCAGTTCCATGGTCGGTGTTGAAGGCGCGAAGGCGGTGGAGGGTGTGGTCCAGGGAGCGCAGGAGCCATCCCAAGGCATTATCGCCACCATCATCAGTGTAATCATGTTGGGTGTGGGCGCCACTACCGTCTTTTCGGAATTGCAAAGCGCGTTGGACCGGATCTGGAAAGTCGATACCAAGAAGCAGTCCGGTATTTGGGGCTTGATCCGCAGCCGACTGTTGTCATTTGGATTGGTGTTGACCCTGGCGTTTTTATTGTTGGTGTCCTTGGTCATCAGTTCGGTTCTGGCGGCGCTGGGTACCTGGGCGGGCGGTATTTTGCCCGGCTGGGAACTGCTACTGCAGGTTGTGAATCTGGTCTTCACTTTGGGCATACTCACCCTGCTGTTTGCGATGATTTACCGCTTCATGCCGCAGGCGCCTGTCGCTTGGCGCGATGTGCGCACGGGCGCATTCGTGACGGCGATTCTTTTTGAGATCGGTAAAGTGCTCATTGGTCTGTATATGGGCAAGGCGTCCGTCGCGTCGTCGTATGCGGCGGCGGGCTCGCTGGTCGTTGTGCTAATTTGGGTGTATTACGCAGCCCAGGTCTTCCTGCTGGGGGCCGAATTTACCCGCGTTTATGCAGAGGCGCATGGCTCTCGCAGGGCCCTCCCCAAACAACCCGAATGAGCGTGTACACGGCTTGGCGTTACTCAGACTCAACGTGCGTAGGAAATTGTCATAATCCTTCCGCTCGATGGCGTCAAAGTGCGTTATTCTCAGTGAATAAGCTGCAAGAGCGCTTTTCCCGATTTACCGGAAATTCGTAGCCATTCACTCAGGCTGACTTCGTGTAGTACTTTGGGTGCTTTGCCAGCCCCCAATGGGCCAGGCAGACGCTGATGCCAGGGATGGTTTGCCGATCCCCGCCTGCTTGCCGTACGAGTCTCGCCTATTCTCTATTAGGTCTTTTATGGTGCCTGATTCGGCTGTTATTCCGGACGCGCTATCCCAATGCGCAAAGGAACCCATACACATTCCTGGCGCGATTCAGCCATTCGGAGTGCTGCTAACCGTAGGCGGCGATGAGCTGACGATTCACAATATCAGTTCAAACGCCGCCACGCTGTGGAACATTCCCATCGCCGATTTGGTCGGCCAACCCTTTACCTCTCTGCTCCAAGCGGACGATATCGATTCCGTCCAACGACTCATACGGTCCGACTTTATTGAAGAGCAGACCGTCCATGTCTCGTTGCAATTACCCGAACTAGGGCAGGGCAGCCCATGGGAGCTGCGTGCCCACTACCATCTGGACACGTTATATCTGGAACTGGAACCCGTAGCGCCGGCACTGACGCCGCTCATGGCTAATCGGTTTCATACAACTATTCGCGATTCCGTGCGTGCGTTGCAAAGCGCCAGCAGTGTTCAGGATCTCTGCGATCGTGCTGCCAGGCAAGTGCGGTCGGCCACGGGATTCGATCGGGTGATGATTTATCGCTTCGACAAGGACTGGCACGGCGTGGTCATTGCGGAGGCGTGCGGCGACAAACTTGAGTCTTATCTTGGACATCATTTTCCTGCTTCGGATATCCCGCCGCAGGCGCGCGCCGTGTTTTTGCAGAACTGGCTACGCATGATCCCGGATGTCGATTATGTGCCATCCCCTGTCGTGCCCGATATACAAAAGCCCGGCTCGGCACAGCCGCTGGATTTGGGCAAGAGCTTGCTCAGAAGCGTGTCGCCCGTGCATTTGGAGTACCTGCGCAACATGGGCGTGCAGGCCTCGCTGACCGTGTCTCTGATCGATGATGGAGAGTTGTGGGGGTTGATCGCTTGTCATCACAGTGAACCCCTCTTGGCCGACGCCGATCAGCGTATCGCCGCGGAGACCATAGGCAGGATTGTGTCGTCGCAGCTACGCACAAAAGAAGACCTCGAAGAACACCAATATCGCCAACGTCTAGAGCAGGCCCGGTTGCAGATAGTGGACCAGCTGAAGTCCGAGCCGGATTTGTCTAGCGGCCTGTCGCAACACATCGATGCCCTGCAGGCATTGACCTCGGACGGACCTGGCTCGGTCGCGGTGTGCTATGGCAACCAATGGACTTGCGCCGGGCCGACGCCGCCCGTCGAGATGTTGGAGCAACTCATCGGCTGGCTGGCCGAAGTGCACCCAACACGTACCGTATTCGAGACGAGCGAATTGTCGGCGCACTTTCCGCCCGCAGGTGATCACAAAGCGCGCGCCAGTGGCCTGCTGGCAATGTCGCTCGGGCGCTCGGGGCGCGATTATGTTTTCTGGTTCCGACCGGAACAGAGCACTACGGTGACCTGGGCGGGTGTGCCCACCAAGGCGGTACGCAAGTCCGGCGATACGTTGACGCTGCATCCGCGGCAGTCTTTCGATTCCTGGAAAGAAGTGGTGGTGGGGAAATCGGCGCCCTGGAAAGCGGTGGAGATCGATGCCGTCGCAGCTTTGCGCAATGACATCATTGCGCTGGCGCTCAAGCAGGAATATCGCAAAGAGCAAGAGGCCCGCTTGCGCGCTGAACGGCTTAGCCGCGAGAAAGACGAGATGGTAATGATGGTCTCGCATGACCTGAAGACCCCGTTGAGCGTCATCTCCTTGAGCTACGAATTCATCAAGCGTTTTCATTCCGGCCAAGAGCCCTCCGTGCAACGCATGATCGAGCGCGGCCTGCGCGCGACGAACCTCATGACCAAGCTCATCACCAACATCCTGGACGTGGCGAAGATCGAAGCCGGCACGATGGATCTGGAGCTCAAGCCCGAAAGCACGCGCTGTCTGATCAGCGAGGCAGTCGAGTCTTGTCATGCGATCGCGGCGGAAAAGGGCGTCAACTTGCAGATTCATGCGCCAGTAGAAGAAAGTCAGGTCATCTGCGAGCGCTACCGGATTTTGCAGGTGCTCAACAATCTGGTGAGCAACGCGGTGAAGTTCACCCCTCGCGGCGGCAGTATCGCGGTCTCCGCGCAGTCTCAGGGCGCCGAGGTATTGTTCCGTGTCGCCGACACGGGCTCTGGCATTCCGGCCGAGAATCTGGAAAGTATTTTCGAACGGTATTGGCAGGCCGAAGACGCAAAGAATCATGGCACGGGGCTCGGTCTTTGGATTGCGCGTGGCATTGTCGAACAGCATAATGGCAAGCTTTGGGCGACCAGCGAAGAGGGTGTTGGCAGTACGTTTCACTTCACGCTGATCAATGCTTCCTGTTGTGCCGAGAACACGCCCCTCGAAATGGGTGTGCAAGACAATGACGGTAATGAAAAGCTCCTTGCCTGACATGCTTTCCTCGATGGAGTCTGACTGCGAAGACGCGCCGGTCGCCACGCTATCGCTACGCGATGCGTTGCGCGCGGCCACGCGTGCCGAGCATGACGATATCGAGAATCGCATGAACCTCGCGCGAGAAGACTACACGCGCGAGGAATATGGTCAGTTGCTGCAGCGCTACCATGCCTTCTACGAAGTATTCGAAGCATTTCTCAGCGAGCGTGTGCGGGCATCTTCGCGAGTCGCGGATTTCTATTATCGCGACAGACGAAAGGTGCCGTGGTTAGAGAGCGATCTCCACGCGCTGGGGCTGCCGCGCGGGTCGCTGCGTGACGCTGCTCTGGCAGATGATTTGCGCGAGCAATTCGCCGACGACGCCCGGTTACTGGGGGCCCTTTATGTGGTCGAGGGGTCTATGCTGGGCGGCGCCGTTTTGGCTAAACAGTTCAAGCGACGTTTCGAACTGACGGCGCAGTCGGGGCTGCAGTTCTTTACGGGGTATGGTGCCGACACCAAGGCTCGGTGGATGGATTTGCAGCAGTTGCTGAGTCAATATGATGACGATGCACGCGCCCGCAGCGAAGCCATCGAAGGCGCACGCCGGATGTTCCAGCTTTTTGGGCAGCATCTGACTGCCTCGTGACGGATTCGGTACCTCAGAGGGCACTCTGGAGGCTCCGCACAAGAGGGTCGCTTTCGCGGGGTATTACGGGTACAATGATCTTTACTTGGGGCCGATCCGGATTCGACGTGGGTCGCGAAACAACTCAGGGCATGCCGAGCACCAGTAAGCTCGTAAATCCACTGGAACACTACAAACGCCAACGACGAGCGTTTCGCTCTCGCCGCTTAATCGGTGAGCCGCTGCACTGATCTGTCCTTGGGTCAGGCGGAGGAAGGCAACTTCCTAGGGGGCAACCCCGAACCGCAGCAGCGACATTTACAAGGAATCGGTCTGCGCTGGGGTCACACGGCTCAGATTTAAATTACGTGAATCGCTCTGGTCCGGCCTGTCGGTTGGCTAAGTCCAGAGTTAAAACCAAATAGGCCGACTACGCATGTAGAACTGGTTGCGGAGGGCTTGCGGACGGGGGTTCAATTCCCCCCGGCTCCACCACAATTTTTATTTACCAGGCACTTAGAGATAAGTGCCTGTTTCTTTTTGGGCTTGCATTACTCCGTAAACGAGGTGTGGCCATTCCGATGCCAAAGGCTCTACCCCATAAACGGGGGATGAGCATTCATCAGACCCGGTTAATCACACGGTTCCAACCGCACTGAGCCAAGACTCTCATGCGGTAATTCTCAAAATTTC
>NZ_WSJA01000020.1:0-166077 GCF_009763235.1 Bordetella sp. 15P40C-2 | reverse complement strand
GAACAGGACAGTGAAACGCCTTAGCGCCGATGATAGTGAACATTCGTTTGTGAAAGTAGGTCATCGTCAGGCTCTTATCCTCAAAACCCCATCGGAGATCTCCGATGGGGTTTTGTCTTTGCGGCGGCGCCTTAGACACGCCCCGGCACCCGGCATGTCCATGCCATAGAAAACCCCTCCCAACTCCATATAAAAAGCCCGACGAATCGCTTCGTCGGGCTTTTTGTTTGCGCGCCGGGCAAAGGCGCTGGCGTCAGATAGGGAATTGCGGTTACGGATAAACAACCGTGTAGTTGGAACTTACCAGATGCAGCCGGTACTCATGGGTTTGAGAGAGTCTTTCCCATGAAAGGAGCCGCGGGCGCACATTATGAACATTGATCCGAAACTCCCTTCGGCTGTTGCCGATTCCGGACCTTCCCGCAGTTCACCTACCGCTGAAGATTGCGCGCGGATCTTTTCTGCGATCAAACACGGACACGCGCGCACGGCTCTCGATCTCATCGAGAGATTCGATCCCAATTTATCCGCTAGCAATAGAGATGGCCAGACTCCTCTTCATCTGGCTATTGCCTTGGACGATCGCGAGCTCGCAAGCGAGATAATAGCCAGGTTGCCTGCGGGTCACTCAGCACTTAATGCGCGGGATCGCCAAGAATATACGCCGCTGATGCTGGCAGTGGAAAACGGCAATGTTCCACTCAGCAAAGCACTCATCGAAAAGGGAGGCGACATTCCTTCCAAGCTTGTCTTGCCTGCTTCAGGAGCAAGGGCCGAATCAATACTGTGCACGCTTAACGCGGCAGATCTTTTGCTCGAGGCCCGTGGGGACATCGGCGTTGCCTATACGCTCGCTTTGCGGGACAAGGATACTGATTTTCAACGCCGATTTGCGGGTGCACTCGAAGCGCTGCGCACTGCATGCGCGGATGGCGATATGGTCGAGGCGCAACGGATGCTCGACGAGGGCATGGACGCGAGTTCTGCATTGACGATGGAAGCCCTGGCCGTTACGGAGCCCGCTACGCAGTCGCGTGCTCGTGTTTTGACCAACTTGCGGGCTCTAGGCGCAGACCCTACCGTATCCATGCGGCAGGTGCTACTCCGAGGGGAAAAAGCTCCGGATGTCTGCCATCTCTTGCTGCTGCTGGGCGCGGACCCACACCAAGCTATGGTCGATGCGGCACGAAATGGTGATGCGAAGGGGCTGAAGCGTTTGTTGGACTTCGGTTTCAACATCAACGATGCAGTGGTACGGGTCGCTAAGGCCGGTGATGGGAAGGCATTAAGCCTCATGCTTAGCAACGGACGCTTGAACGCCGAAGACAGGATTTCGATATTCCAGACGTTGGCGAAGGCCGGCCAGCAGGAGGCCGTGAAGCTTTTGATCGATCGCGGTCAGGATCCGACGCAGGCATTGTCGCGGGCATTCGAGACTGGGGATCGCGCCACGGCCAGAGTGCTGTTCGAGGCGGGAGGCAATGTTTCATCGCGGTTGAGTGCCTTGGCGGCGGATTGTCGCGTTAATCCCGACGAAGGGATGAAGCGTCTCGAAGCGTTGATCGCGGCCGGCGTGGACTCGTCGTACGCCTTGTACGACACGGCCAAGGGCGGAAAGGATCCCGTGGCAGTTCATACTCTGATTGCAGCCGGTGCTCGTGTCCCGGAAGCGCTGGGCCACGCCTTGGCGTCGGAATTGCCTGATATAGAAGAAACCCTAGCTTCCGCGAGCAACAATGTCGCTGCGCTCAAGAGGATGATGGATGACGCCGGCGAAAGCGGCAGTGGTTTGCTGACGACGCTTCTGTTGGCCAAAGACGATATCGCTGACCCCGCAAAGAGTGATCGTCTGAGGCGACTGGAGGCGATGGCCGGGGCCTATGATATGCAAGGAGATCGAGCCTGCGCTGATCTGCTGCGCGCTCTGTTGCGGGTCGACTGGATCGAAATCAAGGCGCTGGTAACGGCTGATACAGACGCTTCAAGCAGGGTTCTGCTCGACCTGTCTCGCGAGACGGACGTGGTTCTTGGGCGGATATTGGCAGCTGCGCAAGCGGATCCCCACTATGTGTTTGCGTTCGCTTTACGGGACGGGTGGATGGGAGACACAAGCTTGAAGCGTTTGTCTTTTATGCTTGATATTGGCTACGAGCCCTATGAGGTAGCGAACGCGCTAATTGAGCTCAACGAAGATGACGCGGCCAAGGAACTCATTGCACAGCGAGGACTCAATGTGATCGAGTTGCTCGACGTTTCTGCCCGGCGCGACAACAAAGAGGAATTCCAGCGGTTCACCTCCCGGATGACCGACAGCACAGGGCTGATAGCCCCTGCGATACGTCAGGGAAAGAGCCAGTTGCTCGCAGCATTATTAGCTGCAGGGATACAACCACAGCCCGAAGACACCGAGGAGCATCTAATTGCCGCCTTAAAGAATGGCCATATAGATGTGCTGCAGCCCTTGCGCGCCGCCGGGCATGAGGTAACGCAGGCGTCGGAACGCGTACTGATTGAGGCGATGGGTACCGGGAATACGGAGGTGGCACAGTTGCTGAAGGCATCAGGTGTGGCGATACCTCCCGAAAATCTGGACGATATGTTGATTTCAGCACTCGAAGACTCCTACGACGTTACAGCAGCCAGAGGATGCTTGGCCCTGGGCGCCAATGTATCGTCCGCTCTAATGCAGGCTTCTGGGGCAGGGCAGTCTCACGCCGTGAAATCCTTGCTTTACCTCGGTGGCGATGTTGCGCCGGTGCGGCAGAGTGCAATCGACCAAACAAGGAGGGTGATGGAAATGATGGGCAAGCTCAGGTTCTGATCTGAATGCACGGCAGTTGGCGTTTCAATGGCCGGAATGTCGAAAAGCTGGGATAGGGAAGGCCGACCTGATTCGGCCTGCGTCAGGACGGATGTCAAGACCGCTGTGGCGCGGACACCTCATCCCGGCCTTCCTGCCCGAAGTCGCGGCTTTGTGCGGTAACATTGGCTAAATCTATTCGATGGAGCGGTTATCGTGAGCGATCCTCAAATTCCTTCTCAGCCAAACAATTCGCTCGACTTGCGTACCTTGACCCATGTCGCTTACGGGCTTTATGCCCTGGGTTTTTTGACCGGCGGTTTTCTGGGTATCGCGACCATCGCTGCCGTGGTGCTGATGTATGTCAAACGCACGGACACTGCGGGCACGATGTACGCCGCGCACTTTGACTGGTTGCTGCGTACGTTCTGGTGGGCGTTGCTCTGGCTAGCGATCAGCGCGATTTTGACGTTGATCTTTATCGGCTGGATCGGTGTGGTGGCGACCGTGGTGTGGGTGCTTTATCGCCTTATTAAAGGCTGGTTGGCCCTCATGTCAGGCACTGTGCCCACCAGCTACGCGTAAAGCGCTGCGCCTTGCTGCGACGGGATAGTAGGCTGGATAAGCCCTATTCCCGAGCGGGGCGCCAGAGCCCGGTTTGCGCGCGCATAAAAACGGCTGACCAATGGTCAGCCGTTTTTATTTAGGCTCGCGTATGAATGCACGCCCGGCGTGGCAAGCCCTGGGGCGGGTGGGTCCCAGCACGGACCCATCGCAGAGGCGGGGACGTACGCAGTACGGCCCGTGCCCTGATTACTTCAAGTGCGCGTTAACCAGCTTGGTCAGTTCGAACATCGTGACCTGATCTTTGCCGAAGATCGGACGCAGCTTGGCGTCGGCATTGATGTTGCGTTTGTTGCTGGCATCTTGCAGGTTGTGCTTCTTGATGTATTCCCAGATCTTTTTGGTGACCTCGGTGCGCGGCACGGCGTCCGAACCGATGACCTCGGCCAGCTCGGCGCTGGGGGTCAGGGGCTTCATGAATGCGGCGTTCGGCTTGCGTGCGGTCGCGGGTTTGGAGGTGGTAGCCATAATACGGCGCTCCTTCTCTGGCTGTTGGAAAAATTGTCCTGCGGGCGGAGCATAACGTGTCTCTCAGTCAAAGACAAAGGCATTTATGCTCTGTAGCAACTAAAATGGGGGCTTGACCCCCCGATTCTTCAAGGCGCGCTACGCTCCATGTACGCAAGATCAGCCCTAGATTCTATCCGTCTATTTCATGATGAGTTGACGGCCATACGCCGCGACCTGCATGCTCACCCCGAATTAGGGTTCGAAGAGGTGCGTACATCCGGCATTGTGGCGGGTGCGCTGGAGGCCATGGGCCTGGAAGTCCATCGCGGTATCGGCAAGACGGGCGTCGTCGGCGTCATCCGTGGCAAGAGCTGTGATAGCGGTCGCATGATCGGCCTGCGCGCCGATATGGATGCGCTGTCGATGACCGAGGACAATGATTTCTCGCATAAGTCGAGTAAGCCCGGTCTGATGCACGGTTGCGGCCATGATGGTCATACCGCGATATTGCTGGGCGCGGCCCGCTATCTGGCGCAAACGCGTCAATTCGACGGCACCGCTGTGTTGATTTTTCAGCCAGCGGAGGAAGGCCGCGGCGGCGCCAAGGCCATGATGGAGGACGGACTGTTCGACACGTTCCCCTGTGACGCGATCTATGCCTTGCATAATTGGCCGGGGTTAAAACCCGGTACGATCGGCATCAATCCCGGGCCCATGATGGCGGCGGCGGATCGCTTCGAGATCACGATCATGGGTCGCGGCGGTCATGGCGCGCATCCATATCAGACCATTGACCCTGTGACGATCGCCGGTCAGGTGATTACCGCGCTGCAAACCATCGTGTCGCGTAATGTAAATCCGCTGGATTCTGCCGTGCTGTCGATTGGATCGATGCAGGCGGGGCATCCCGATGCGATGAGTGTGATTCCGCGCGAAGCCAAGCTCGTGGGCACGGTGCGAACGTTTCGGAAGTCGGTACAGGAAATGGTCGAGGCACGTATGCGCGAGCTCGTGACGGCGATCGCTAGCGGCTTTGGCGCCACGGCGGAGATCCACTACCAGAGGATTTATCCCGCCACGCTGAATACGCCCCAACATGCCAATCTCGTTGCCGACATTGCAACGGAAATGGTCGGCAAGGAAAACGTGGTGCGCGATCTGACGCCGTCGATGGGGTCGGAAGATTTTTCGTTTATGTTGCAGGCTCGTCCCGGGGCCTATTTCCGTTTGGGACAGGGCGGCGCGGAATCGGGATGTTTGCTGCATAACCCCCGCTTTGATTTTAATGATGCCGTGATTCCGTTGGGCAGCGCGATGTTTTGCGCGCTGGCCGAGCGCGGCATGCCTCTGGCTGAATAGGCCGGGTTACTTTCACGACTGACACAATGACTCAATTGACGATCACCCGGCCGGATGACTGGCACCTGCACTTGCGCGATGGCGCGGCGTTAAAAGCCGTCGTCGCGGATACGGCGCGCCAGTTCGCGCGCGCCATCATCATGCCGAATTTGCGCCCGCCGGTGACTACGACGGAACAGGCGCTGGCGTATCGCGCCCGCATCGAGGCGGCGCTGCGCGAGCACGAAGGCCTGCCGGCCTTTACCCCCTTGATGACGCTGTATTTGACCGATAACACCACAGCCGATGAGATTGTGCGGGCGCATGAATCAGGGCAGGTGTATGCCGTCAAGCTGTATCCCGCCGGGGCCACGACGAATTCCGACGCTGGGGTGACCGATTTGCTGGGTAAGTGCACGGCGGCGCTGGAAGCCCTGCAGCGCTGCGGCATGCCGTTGTTGGTTCATGGCGAGGTGACGGATCCGCGCATCGATGTGTTCGATCGTGAGGCGGTATTTGTCGAACGGGTGATGCAGCCGTTGCGCCGCGCGTTTCCCGAGCTGAAGGTGGTGTTCGAACACATCACGACAAAGGATGGGGCGGAATATGTGCGCGATGCGGAAGGGCCGATCGCCGCGACCATCACGCCGCAGCATCTGCTGTATAACCGCAATGCGATCTTCCAAGGTGGCGTGCGGCCGCATTGGTATTGCTTGCCGATTCTCAAGCGCGAGACGCATCGTCAGGCGCTGGTTGAAGCCGCCACCAGCGGCAGCCCGCGCTTTTTCCTGGGCACGGATAGCGCACCGCATGCGCGTGGATTAAAAGAGCACGCTTGCGGTTGCGCGGGTTGTTATACGGCGCTGCATGCGATGGAGTTGTACGCCACCGTCTTTGAGCGTGCGGGCTGCTTGGATCGTCTGGAAGGCTTTGCCAGTCTGCACGGTCCGGACTTCTACGGCTTGCCGCGCAATACGGACACGCTGACGTTGCGCCGCGAGACGTTCACCATTCCTGACGAGGTGCCGTATGGCGACGCCACGCTGGTGCCGCTAGCCGCGGGCGAGTCGTTGGAATGGCGCGTTGTGCATTACTGATCGCCGCGCCGCGATTCCAGCAGTTCCCAGCGGGCGAATTTGTCTTCCAAAGTCTTTTCTAGGGTCGCCAGCTCGGCATTGATCTGTTCGACCTCCTGAGGGGCATCGCGATAAAGCGTGCCGTCGGCCAAGCGCGCGGAGAGTGCTTCCTGGCGGGCCTCGATTTGCGCGATTTCGTCGGGCAAGCCTTCGAGTTCGCGTTGTTCCCAGGAGCTTAGCTTGGCCACGCGGGTGGGTTTCGCGCGTGTTGCGGCAGGGGCGTCCGTGTCCGCTGAGCGGGCGGCTTTTTCTTTCGCCGATGCCGTTTTTTCTTTGGTCGGGGTTTGCGTCGCGGCTTGCGCGGGTCGTTGCGCGACCCAGTCATCGTAGCCGCCCACGTAATCGCGCCAATGGCCGTCGCCTTCGAATGCGATGGTCTGCGTGACGACGTTGTTCAGGAACGCGCGATCGTGGCTGACCAACAGTACCGTACCGGTGTATTCCTGCAGCAGCTCTTCGAGCAGCTCCAGGGTCTCGATATCCAGATCGTTTGTCGGTTCATCCAGCACCAGCACGTTGGCCGGTCTGGCGAACAGGCGCGCGAGCAGCAGTCTTGCGCGTTCACCGCCGGACAGGCTGCTCACCGGGGATCCCGCGCGCGCGGGCGAGAACAGGAAGTCGCCCAGATAGCTCATCACGTGTTTGCGCGTGCCGCCGATTTCCACCCACTCGCTGCCCGGGTTGATGATGTCGACCAGCGTCGCGTTCTCGTCCAGCTGGGCGCGCATCTGATCGAAATAGGCTACGGAGACGTTCGTGCCCATCCGGACGCTGCCGCTATCGGGCGCGAGTTCGCCCAGCATGATCTTTAGCAGCGTGGTCTTGCCCGCGCCATTGGGGCCGATGATGCCGATACGGTCGCCGCGCATGAGGGTGGTGCTGTAGTTGCGGACCACCACCCGTTCCCCAAAGGCCTTGGACACGTCTTCGAGTTCGGCGACCAGCTTGCCGGAGCGTTGCCCCTCGGCGAGCGCGAGGCTTACGTTGCCGACGCGTTCGCGGCGCTCGGCACGTTCGACACGCAGTTGTTCCAGGCGGCGCACGCGCCCTTCGTTACGGGTGCGGCGCGCTTCGACGCCTTTGCGGATCCAGACTTCTTCTTGCGCCAATAGCTTGTCGAAACGCGCGTTCTCCAGGCGTTCGGATTCGAGCCACTGCGCTTTGCGTTCTTGCCATTGCGAGAAGTTGCCGGGAAAGCTGAGCAGCTTGCCGCGGTCGAGTTCGACGATGCGCGTGGCAATGGCGTCCAGGAATCGGCGGTCATGGGTGATGATGACGGCCGCGCCACGCCAGCTGCGCAGCAGTTCTTCAAGCCAGGCGATGCCGGTGAAGTCCAAATGGTTGGTGGGCTCGTCCAACAACAGCAAATCGGGTTCGTCGGCCAGCGCGCGCGCGAGGGCGACGCGTTTGCGGGTGCCGCCGGACAGGCCAGCGATGCGTGCGTCGCCGGGCAAGCCCAGGCGTTCGATCAGCGCCTGCACGCGCGAGGGGCGTTGCCAGTCCTCATGGTCATCATCGCGATTCAGGACGACTTCGTAGACCGTCGCGCTTTCGTCGAGATCGGGCTCTTGCTCGACGGTGGCGACCTTCAGGCCCGAGTTGCGGGCGATGTCGCCATCGTCAGGCACGTTGCGACCGTCCAGCAAGCGGAGCAGGGAGCTTTTGCCCGCGCCGTTGCGGCCGATCAGGCCGATACGTTCGCCTTCTTGAATGACGAAGTCGGCATGGTCGAGTAGCGGATGGTGGCCGTACGCGAGCTGTACGTCGGTCAAGGTGATAAGCGTGTTGTTGGCCATGAGGTAAATAAATGCGGGTTGCTGAGCGTTCCCGCTATTGTCGCAGGTACGTGCCGTACAATGTCATCCGCAAGACAGGTCGGGCAATCGCGGTGTACGAAAGTGCGTCGAGGAAGGTCCGGACTCCATAGGGCGGGATAACGGCTAACGGCCGTCCGGCTGTTTACGGGCTTTGTCCGCAAGCAGCCGAGGAATAGGGCCACAGAGACGAGTCTGCGGCGCGGGCGTGCTTTCGGGCGCGCACCGGTACGGCTATCTCCGTACTGCGTCAGACGCTTTGCGTCGGGCGGCGTGGCAGGGTGAAACGCGGTAACCTCTATCCGGAGCAACACCAAATAGGCATGCGCACGGTCTTCGGACCTGAGGGGCGGCTCGTCCCAGTATGCGGGTAGGTGGCTACAGCGGCTCAGCAATGATCCGCGCAGAGGAATGATTGCCCGTCGGGGTGACCCGGCGTACAGAATCCGGCCTATAGACCTGTCTTGCAGCTTAAAGCCCGCCAGGTACGGGCAGAGGGCAGTGTGAAGCAAACGTAAAACATTGAAAGGCGGTCCGATTCGGGCCGATCCTGAAAAAGGACTTTTAGTTGTTAGCGCAACCCCCTGATTTATCAGGGGGTTTTTGTTTTGCAAAATTTTAAATGTGCTCTAAGTCCTTGTTGTGATTGAAAAAATTGCAACCCTCCGCTTGACCCGCCTTAGCCATTACCGTAGAGTGGGAAAAAGTAGGAATTTGTGCAATTAAGTGGAGTAAAAGTGGTGTTTCAGGGGAGCAGCGCGCTGACGCTTGATGCCAAGGGCCGGATCTCGATTCCGACCCGGCATCGTGACGCGCTGATTGCTCAGGCAGAAGGTCGCCTGACCCTGACACGCCATCCCGACGGCTGTTTGTTGGTGTATCCCCGTCCGGAGTGGGAAAAAAAGCGCGAGCAGATCGCCGCGTTTCCCATGTCGGCGCGTGCACTGCAGCGGCTGTTGTTGGGCAACGCGCAGGACGTCGAGCTTGATGGTTCCGGCCGCGTGCTCATTGCGCCTGAACTGCGCAACGCTTCCGGTATGACGCGCGATGTGATGCTGCTCGGTATGGGCACGCACTTCGAGCTGTGGGATGCCGCTTCCCTGGCCCGCCGCGAGGCGGAAGATTTAGCTCAGGGGATGCCGGACGTGTTGAACCAGTTTTCGTTCTGAAATCAAGTATGGAATTCGAACATCGGCCCGTGCTGCTGGCGCCGACGGTGGACGCGTTATTGCAAGCCGACTTCGGCGGCAAGGGTGCGAGCCGGTCGTTGCGGCAGGATGAAGAAGAGGCCGAGGCACAGGCCAACGCGCGCCGCGAGCGCGGCGTGTTTGTGGACGGCACGTTTGGCCGGGGCGGGCATAGCCGCGAGCTGCTGAGCCGTCTTGGGCCGAATGCTCGGTTGGTGGTGTTCGATAAGGACCCGCAAGCGATTGCGGTGGCGACCGAGCTGGCGGCAAACGATGCACGCGTGACGGTGGTGCACGATGGGTTCGCCACGATGCGCGAGTCGCTGGCCGAACGTGGCATCGAGAAAATCGATGGCGTGATGTTGGATTTAGGGGTGTCTTCGCCCCAGTTGGATGATGCGGGGCGGGGCTTTTCGTTTATGCGCGAAGGTCCGCTCGATATGCGGATGGATACGACCCGCGGCCCTACGGTCGCGGAATGGCTGGCCGAGGCTGGCGTGGATGAGATGCGGGAGGTCATAGCGGAATATGGCGAAGAACGGTTTGCTTTTCAGGTTGCAAAGGCGATTGCTGCTCGCCGCGCAACACGGCCGCTGCGCACCACGCTCGAGCTCGCCGAGTGCGTCGCCAGCGCCGTCCGCACGCGCGAAAAAGGTCAACATCCGGCCACACGCACGTTTCAAGCTTTACGGATTTACATCAATCGGGAACTCGAAGAGCTCGCGCGCGCCCTCGCGTCAGCTCTAGAACTGCTTGCCCCGGGGGGGAGGTTGGCGGTGATCAGTTTTCATTCACTTGAAGATCGCATGGTCAAGCAATGCATCGCGGCGGCCGCGAGGCCGGCTGTCGCGCATGCGCGCTTGCCGCTGCGTGAAAGTGAAATGCCGCAGCCGCTGGTGCGATCCCTCGGGCGGGTGCTGGCCACCGATGAGGAAATCGCGGGCAATGCACGCTCGCGTTCGGCCGTGCTGCGCGTGGCCGAGCGGACCACGACGCCGTTGGAAGCCGAAGGCGCAAGCTTTGTGCCAGCGATGCGCGTGCCGGGCGAAACGCCCAAGCACGGTACGAAGCGGAGGGCGCGTTAATGGCGCGTCTAAGCCTGTTCGCCGCTATCTTGCTGATGTTGTCGGCCATTTCTTTGGTCACGAGCCGGTATCACTCGCGTCAGCTATTCATTGAGCTGGAACGCAGCAACACGCTTTCGAACACGCTGGACACGGACTGGCGCCGTTTGCAGCTGGAGCGCGCCGAGCTGGCTCGCAATGCCCGCATCGATCATGCCGCCCGTCAGGATCTGAAGCTGATCCCGATTACGCCTGAGCGCACGCTGTATTTGAATCAGTCGCCCGTCGCGGCCAACGGAGGCGCGCAATGAAGCGCGTGCCGTTCTTCGACAATCCGGTGCTGCGCGGGCAGCTGCCGACCTGGCGCGCGCGCTTGGTGCTGGTGTTGTTGATGGCGGGCTTTGTTGTGCTGGCCGGCCGTGCTTTATATCTGCAGGGCCTTTCCACCGAGTTTTTGCAACAGCAGGGCGAGCGGCGCTACGAGCGCACCCTGACCCTGGCCGCTACGCGCGGCAAGATTCTGGATCGTAATGGCGTGGTGCTGGCCTCGAGCGTGCCGGCGCGTGCCATCTGGGCCATTCCCGAAGACGCCAAGCCCGCGACGGCCGAGCAGCTGACGCAGTTGGCGAAGCTGCTCGGCTTGTCCGTGGCCGATCTGCGTGGCCGTCTGTCGGATCTGGATCGCAACTTTGTCTATTTGAAGCGGCAGGTTCCCACGGATCTGGCCGACCAAATTAAAAAACTGGAAATCCCGGGGATTTATCAGCAGGCCGAAACGCGCCGCTATTACCCCGATGGTGAAGTCACGGCCCATCTGGTGGGCTTTACGAACGTCGAAGATAAGGGGCAAGAGGGCGTCGAGCTGACATTCGACAAGCTGCTGTCGGGCACGCCTGGTAGTCGCCGCGTCATTAAAGATCGTTTGGGACGTGTGATCGAGGACGTGCAAGCGGTCACGATGCCGATTAACGGCCGCGACCTGAGCCTGTCGATCGATGCTCGTCTGCAATACTTGGTTTATCGCGAGTTGACCGAAGCCTTGCAGCGCCACCAGGCCAGCGCGGCCAGCGCCATCATCATGGACGTGCGCTCGGGCGAGATTCTGGCGATGGCGAGTCTGCCCACGTTCGATCCCAACGACCGCGATAGCTTCCACGCGCCCAATCTGCGCAATCGCGCGATCACCGATACGTTTGAACCGGGTTCTATCATGAAGCCGTTCACGGCGGCGTTGGCGCTGGACCTGGGACGGATCACCGAAAGAACGCAGTTCGAGACGGGCAATGGTTCATTCCGCTATCAGGGCAGCACGATTCACGACGTGAGTCGCAATGGCACCCTCAATGTGGCTGGGGTGCTGCGCCGCTCGAGCAACATCGGTATGACGCTGATCGCAGAGAAACTGCAGGCGCGCGAGATGTGGGAGCGCTTTACCGAAATGGGCTTTGGCCGCGCGCCGCAATTGGGCTTTCCCGGTGCCGCGCCCGGGCGTCTGCGTCCGTGGGATCGTTGGCGTCTGATCGAAAAGGCTACGATGGCCTACGGCTATGGCCTGTCGGTATCGTTGTTGCAGGTCGCGCGTGCCTATACCGTGTTCGCGCGGGATGGCGATATGGTGACGCCCACGCTGGTCAAGCGTGACAGCGATCCTACCAGTGTGAAGATCTATAGCCCGCAGGTGGCGGCGATGGTGCGCAGCATGCTGGAAGCCTCGGCGGGGCCGGAAGGCGCCAAGGCGGCTCAGGTGCAAGGCTATCGCGTGGCCGGCAAGAGCGGCACGGCGCGCAAGATCGTGGACGGCCGCTACAGCACGCAACGCTATCGCAGTTCTTTTGTGGGCTTTGCGCCGGTGTCGAATCCGCGCATCGTTGTCGCAATCTCGATCGATGAGCCCAAGGCGGGCGGGTATTACGGTGGCGCGGTGGCGGCCCCGATTTTTTCAACAATCGTTGGTGGCAGCTTGCGCGTGATGGGCGTGCAGCCGGATGCGCCCTTTGAGTCGACGATTGTGGCAGGGGTAAAGGAGAGCGCGCGATGAACGCCGTGCAGAACTTGTCGCAGAAGACCGCCGAGCTGGTGGACTGGCTGCGTGCGCGCGTGGCGGCATCGGCTGACCTGCGGCTGGATTCCCGCGACGTGGTCGCGGGCGATGTGTTTGTGGCCTGCCCGGGTGGCACGGTTGATGGGCGCGACTATATTGCGCGTGCGATCGAGCAAGGCGCGGCGGCCGTGCTGTGCGAGGCGCCGGTGCCGGCGGATTTTGAGGCCGATGCGCGTGTGCTTGCGGTGGCGGATCTGCGCGCCGAGCTGGGCGCGCTGGCCGATGAATGGTATGGACGGCCATCGGCGGCGTTGAGCGTGGTGGCGGTGACCGGCACTAACGGTAAGACCTCCTGCGCGCGATGGGTCGCGCAAGCGCTCAACGCGGCGGGCAGGCCTTGCGGCACGATAGGTACCCTGGGCGCGATCTTGCCCGACGGGCGCTCGCTGGGCGGTCACCTGACCACGCCGGATGTGCTGACCGTGCATCGCGTGCTGGCCGCGATGCGGGATGCAGGGGCGAAGGTCGTCGCGTTGGAAGCCTCGTCCATCGGACTCGATCAGGGGCGCCTGGACGGCGTACGTATCGAGGTCGCGGCGTTTACTAATTTGACGCGTGATCACCTGGATTATCACGGGTCGATGACGAAGTATGAGCAGGCCAAGGCGCGCTTGTTTCAGTGGCCGGGGCTGGCAGCGGCAATCATCAACGCGGACGATGCGGTCGGCGCGCGCTGGTTGCAGTCTTTGCCCGAAGGCCTGGCAATGGGCTATTCGCAGAAAGACACGACAGCCGCTTTCCATGTGCGCGATTTGCGGGTGACGACGCACGGACACGTCTTTACCTTGGTCGCACCGGGTGGCGAGGCGCAGATTGTGTCCTCGCTGCTGGGCGAGCATAACGTATCGAATTTGCTGTTGGTTGCCGGTGTGTTGTCTCGACTGGGATGGTCGTTGGGGCAGATTGCTGCTGCGTTGGCCAAGACCCGGCCGGTGGAAGGTCGTCTGCAAGTCGTGACGCCGTTGATCGGCGCGGCCGATAGCAGCGATCAAGGGCCATTGGTGGTGGTGGATTATTCGCATACGCCGGATTCATTGGCGCGAGCGTTGACTGCCCTGCGTGGCGTCGCGCAGGCGCGTGGCGGCGAGCTGATTTGCCTGTTTGGATGCGGCGGCGAGCGTGATGCGGGCAAGCGTCCGGTTATGGGCGGCATCGCCGCCGAACTAGCCGATCGAGTGACGGTGTCCAGCGATAACCCGCGCGGCGAAGCGCCGGACGCGATCATCGCGCAAATCCTTTCGGGTGTGCCGTCGAATGCCTCTTTGACGGTCCAGGCGGATCGCGCGATGGCCATCATGCAGACCGTGTGGGCCGCGCGCACCGAAGACGTGATCCTGCTGGCAGGCAAAGGCCATGAGACCTATCAGGAAGTGGCGGGAGTGAAGTCGCCTTTCGACGATAGGGAGTGGGCGAGGCTCGCGCTGCTGCTGCCTCGTGTCGCCGGCTTGTCCACCGATACGCGCCGGATTGGAGCGAATGAGCTATTCCTGGCGCTGGCCGGGGAGAATTTCGACGGGCATGACTATTTGACGCAAGCTCAGCAAGCTGGGGCTTGTGCCGCCGTCGTGGCGCATCCTGTTGCGGAAGTCTCACTGCCGCAAATCGTGGTGGGTGATACCCGACTGGCATTGATGCGCATTGGCGCGGCTTGGCGTTCGCGGTTTTCGCTGCCGGTAGTGGGCGTGGTGGGTAGCAATGGCAAAACCACGACCAAGGAAATGATTTCCGCTGTGCTGGCGCAATGGCAGGGTGAATCCGGCCGTCTTGCGACCGCCGGGAATTTCAATAACGACATCGGTGTGCCGTTGACGCTGTTGCGTCTGCGTCCGGAGCATCGTGCGGCCGTGTTCGAGCTGGGCATGAACCATCCTGGCGAGATCGCTGTGCTAGCGAAAATGGCCGCGCCTTCGGTAGCCGTGATCACCAACGCGCAGCGTGAGCATCAGGAGTTCATGCATTCGGTTGAGGCGGTCGCGCGCGAAAACGGCATGGTGATCGAAGCCCTGCCCGACGATGGCGTGGCCGTGTTTCCGGGAGATGACGCGCATTGCGCCATTTGGGAAGAACAGGCGGGCGCGAGACGCGTGCTGCGGTTTGGCTTGCAGGCGGGTCTGGATATTTACGCCGAAGACATTGCGGCGACTGCGCAAGGGTCGCGTTGCCGCGTGGTCACGCCGGCTGGCGTCGCGGATTTGACGCTGCCCGTGCCCGGTTTGCACAACGTACGTAATGCGCTGGCCGCGATAGGCGCTGCCTTGGCGGCGGGTGCGACGCTGGATGATGCAGTGCGTGCGCTCGAAAGCTTCAGCGCGGTCGCAGGGCGCATGCAGCGGCATGTGCTGGCGGATGGATCGACGCTGATCGATGACACCTATAACGCCAATCCGGATTCGGTGCGCGCGGCGATTGATGTGCTGGCTCAGTTGCCCGCGCCGCGTGCGTTGGTCTTGGGCGATATGGGCGAAGTCGGCGATAACGGTCCGGCGATGCATCGCGAAGTAGGTGAGTATGCCCGCTCGATGGGCATCGATGCGCTGTATACGCTGGGTGAGGCCAGTCGCGAAAGCGCGGCGGCGTTTGGCGAAGGTGCGCAGGCATGTGCCAGCGTGGAAGAGATTTTGGTGGCGCTGCGCACACTGCGCGCAGTGAGTGTGTTGGTGAAAGGTTCGCGCTTTATGCGCATGGAGCGGGTGGTGAAGCAGCTGTCGACGGACAATAACAACAAGATGACGGCAGGTCGCCAGGGGGACACCCATGCTGCTTGAGATCGCCCGCTGGCTATCCGACGATGTGCGCGCGATTGGCGTGCTGGAATACATCACAATGCGCGCGGTGCTGGCCTGCGCGACCGCTTTGTTGATTGGCTTGGTGGCGGGCCCGCGTGTGATCCGCAAGCTGACTGCAATGAAGATCGGCCAGGCCGTGCGCGCCTACGGCCCGGAATCGCATTTGGTCAAAAACGGCACGCCCACGATGGGCGGTGCCTTGATTCTGATCTCGATCGCGATCAGTACCTTGCTGTGGGCCGATTGGACGAACCGGTTCGTCTGGGTGGTGTTGATGGTGACGTTCGGGTTCGGCTGGATCGGCTGGGCAGATGACTATCGCAAGGTCGTGCATCGAGATCCGGAAGGTATGCCGGCGCGGCAGAAATTCTTCTGGCAGGCCACCATCGGCATGGTGGCCGCGGTGTATCTGGCTTTCGCGGTATCGGCGCCCGCCAATGCTGAACTGTGGCCGCTGTTCCGGGATTGGGTGGCGAGCGGTTTCACGATGCCATTGCCGACGCGTGCGGATCTGATCGTGCCGTTCTTTAAATCGGTGAGCTATCCGCTAGGCGTGCTGGGTTTCGTGGCGCTGACCTGGGCGGTCATCGTGGGGACGAGTAACGCGGTCAATCTGACCGATGGCCTGGATGGTCTGGCGATCATGCCTACCGTGATGGTGGGTAGCGCGCTGGGCATTTTTGCGTATGTCGTGGGCCGCGTCGATTATTCGAAGTACTTGCTGTTTCCCTACATTCCGGGGGCGGCGGAGCTCATG
The DNA here is from genome assembly GCF_009763235.1 of Bordetella sp. 15P40C-2. NCBI lineage: Bacteria > Pseudomonadati > Pseudomonadota > Betaproteobacteria > Burkholderiales > Alcaligenaceae > Bordetella > Bordetella sp. 15P40C-2. The sequence continues at coordinate 150,020 of NZ_WSJA01000020.1, read as the reverse complement.
GTGCTGTGCGCCGCGATTGGCGGAGCGGGGCTGGCGTTCCTATGGTTCAACGCCTATCCGGCCCAGGTATTCATGGGAGATGTGGGCGCCTTGGCCTTGGGTGGTGCGCTCGGCACGATCGCGGTGATTGTGCGTCAGGAAATCGTGCTCTTCATCATGGGCGGTGTGTTCGTGGTGGAGACGCTGTCGGTCATGGTGCAGGTGACTTGGTTCAAGTACACCAAACGTAAATATGGACAAGGCCGGCGGATATTCCGAATGGCCCCGTTGCATCACCATTTTGAAGTCGGCGGCTGGAAGGAAACTCAAGTCGTCGTGCGTTTTTGGATCATCACCATGATGCTGGTGTTGATCGGTTTATCCACATTGAAGTTGCGATGAATAGTTCTGTCACCCCTCGCGCGGATTCCCCGCTCGTCTTGATCCTCGGATTAGGCGAGACGGGCGCGGCTGCGGCCCGCTGGTGCGCCCGGCAGGGCGCGGCCCTGCGCGTGGCGGATACGCGCGCCGAGCCGGGCGGCTTGGCGGCGTTGCGATCGGCCTTGGCCGACTCTGGCGCGCAGGTCGATTACCGCCTCGGTTGCGGCGAGGTGTTCGAAGCGAATTTGCTCGATGGCGTGAGCCAGCTGGTGCTCAGTCCTGGCCTGGCGCCCAATCAGGCTCCGGCCCAGGCGCTGCTCGCGCAGGCGGCCGAACGCGGTATCGAGGTTGTGGGCGAGATCGAGTTGTTCGCCCGCGCACTGGCGGATCTGGCGACATCGCGTGACTATCATCCTCGCGTGCTCGCGGTGACCGGCACCAACGGGAAAACCACGGTGACCGCGATGACACGGCAACTTGTCGAGGCGGGCGGCTTTACTGCGCGCGCGGCGGGCAATATCAGCCCGGCGGCATTGACGGCGTTGATGCAGGCGCTGGATGAAGACGATTTGCCGCAGGTATGGGTACTGGAGCTGTCGAGCTTCCAACTGGAAACCACGCGTAGCCTCGCACCCGATGCCGCGACCGTACTCAATGTCACCCAGGATCATCTGGACTGGCACGGTGGCATGGAGGCTTACGCCCGGGCAAAAGCCCGATTGTTCGAACTCGCGCGCGTGGCGATCGTCAACCGCGATGATCCGATCGTGGCGAAGATGGTGCCCTCGTTGACGGCGTTGAGCGTGCGCACGTTCGGCCGCGAGATGCCGGAGCTGGTCGGCGATGCAGGCCTGGATCTGAATCAGGGCATGGCTTGGCTGGTGGTGTCCGAATCCACCGATTTCGACGACCAGGCCGCGCCGGTCCGGCGCAAAAAGAATGCTCCACCGCCCGAACGCGCGGCCGGGCGCATGAGCCGCCTGATGCCGATGGATGCGTTGCGCATTCGCGGCATGCATAACGCTTTGAACGCCTTGGCGGCGTTGCAGCTTGCACGCGTGCTGGATATAGGCTGGGGACCGATGTTGCGCGCCCTGCGCGAATATTCGGGTGAACCGCATCGCGCCGCCTTTGTGCGCACGATAGGCGGGGTGGACTATATCAATGACAGCAAGGGCACCAATGTTGGCGCCACCGTGGCGGCATTGGAAGGATTGGGTCAGCCCGTGGTATTGATTGCGGGCGGGCTGGGTAAGGGCCAAGACTTTTCGCCCCTGTCGCCCGTCGTGGCGCGTTATGCGCGCGCGGTGGTGTTGATCGGCACGGACGGACCCGAGATCGCGCGCGCGTTGGAGGAAACGGGTGTGCCTTGCGTGATGGCGCAAGACATGCGCGAAGCCGTGCGCCACAGCGCCGAGTTGGCAGAGCCGGGCGATGCCGTGCTGCTGTCGCCGGCTTGCGCCAGTATGGATATGTTCCGCAATTATCCGCACCGCGGCGCGGTGTTCGTCGAAGAGGTCGAAGACCTCGCGCGTGATCGGGGTGAGGTCTGACATGAGTCTCTTCGCCGACCTCACCACTAGCGTCAATGCCGTTCGTCCCGGCCGCACCCGCATGCGCAATTACGATGCGCCGCTCGTGCTGGCGGCGACGACGTTGTTGCTGCTGGGTCTGCTGATGGTGTATTCGGCGTCGATCGCGCTGGCCGATGGCCCGCGTTACGCGTCTTACGGTCGTTTTTACTTTGTGATCCGTCATGGGCTGTTCCTGTCGGCTGGCTTGATTGCCGGCGCGGTTGTGTTGTCCATGCCGATCCGTTTCTGGCAACGCATGGCGGTGCCGGGCTTTATTGTGTCGCTGATTCTGTTGGTGGCTGTGTTGATTCCGGGCATTGGCCGCGAAGTCAACGGCGCGCACCGGTGGATCCCGCTGGGGCCGTTGAATTTTCAGCCCTCGGAGCTGATGAAGCTATGTGGCTTGCTGTACGCGGCGGACTATACGGTGCGCAAGCAGGAATACATGCAGTCGTTCTCGCGCGGCTTTTTGCCGATGGCATTCGCCTTGGGCGGCGTGGGCTTGCTGTTGCTGCTGGAGCCGGATTTGGGCGCCTTTATCGTGATCGTGGCGATTGCGGTTGGCATTCTGTTCGTGGGCGGCATCAACGGTAAGTATTTCAGCAGTCTGGCCGCCGTGATGGTGGGAACGTTCCTCGCGCTCATCTGGTTGTCGCCGTGGCGTCGCGCGCGTTTGTTCGCGTATCTGGATCCCTGGAATGAGGCCAACGCGTATGGCAGCGCCTATCAGTTGTCGCACTCCTTGATCGCACTGGGGCGCGGCGAATGGTTTGGCGTGGGCCTGGGCGCCAGTGTGGAGAAACTGCACTATCTGCCCGAGGCGCATACGGACTTTCTGATGGCCGTGGTGGGCGAAGAGCTGGGATTCGTCGGCGTCGTGCTGGTCTTGTGTCTGTTCGCCGTAGTGGTCTACCGTGGTTTCGATATTGGACGTCAGGCGATTGCGATGGAGCGGACCTTTGCGGGTCTCGTGGCACAAGGCGTGGCGATCTGGATTGGGGTGCAAGCGTTCATCAATATGGGCGTGTGCCTCGGGCTGCTGCCCACCAAGGGTTTGACACTGCCGTTGATGAGCTATGGCGGTTCGGGTGTCGTGATGAATCTGTGCGCGCTCGCGATGCTGCTGCGCGTGGATATCGAGAATCGCATCATGATGAGAGGGGGGCGAGTATGACGGCGCCTACGATACTCATCATGGCGGGTGGCACGGGCGGACACATCATGCCGGGCCTGGCGGTCGCGCAAGTGCTGCTCGATCGGGGCTGGCGCGTGTTGTGGCTGGGTAATCCGGTCAAGATGGAAGGGCGCCTCGTGCCCGCGCGCGGCATCGAGCTCGTGCCCATGCAGTTCCAAGGCGTGCGTGGCCGTGGCGCGACGGCGTTGATCAAACTGCCGTTCTTGCTGGCCCGTGCGGGATTGCAGGCATGGCAGCGGCTGTCGCAGGTTCGTCCGGATGTGGTGCTGGGTATGGGCGGCTATGTAGCCTTTCCCGGCGGCATGGTGGCCTCCCTGCGCGGCGTGCCTCTGGTCGTACACGAGCAGAATGCCGTGGCCGGGACCGCGAATCGCTGGCTGGCAAAGCGCGCGCGTCGCGTCTTGAGCGGCTTTCCGAATGTGTTGCCGCGTGGTGAGGTGCTTGGTAATCCGGTGCGCGCCGATCTGTGTGAACTGCCAGCGCCCGATGAGCGTTATGCGACCCGTAACGGGCCTCTGCGCGTGTTGGTCGTGGGCGGTAGCCTCGGCGCTCAGGCGCTGAACACGGTGTTGCCCAAGGCACTGGCTTTGATGTCGCCGCACACGCGACCCGAGGTCACGCATCAAGCGGGCGAGCAGCATTTGCAGGCTTTGCGCGACGGATACACACAGGCCGGTGTGCAAGCCGATTGCCGCGCCTTCATCGACGACATGGCCGCAGCGATGGCGCAGGCCGATCTGTTGATCTGCCGTGCCGGCGCGATGACGGTGGCCGAGGTCGCGGCGGCGGGCGTGGCGGCGCTATTCGTGCCGTTTCCGCATGCCATCGATGATCACCAGACCGCCAATGCGCGTTTCCTAAGTGACGTGCAGGCCGCGTGGCTGTGCCAACAAACTGAATTGACGCCTGAGTGGCTCGCCGAATGGCTGGGTCAGCGCACGCGTTCCGAACTCCAGTCCGTCGCACAACGGGCGCGTCTGCACGCGCGTCCGCAAGCGGCGGCAGATATAGCCGACGTCTGCGTCGAAGCAGCGAGGCGAGCATCATGAAACACAGAATCCAGCATATTCATTTCGTCGGTATCGGCGGGTCGGGCATGAGCGGCATCGCCGAAGTGCTGTTGACGCTCGGCTATACCATTAGCGGCTCCGATCTGAGCGAATCGGCGGTGACGCGCCGTTTGGCGTCGCTGGGCGCGCGTGTTGCGGTCGGGCATACCGCGTCGAACGTGGCGGGCGCCGATGCGATCGTCACATCGACGGCGGTCGCGGGGGACAACCCGGAAGTCATCGCCGCGCGCGCGGCAGGTATCCCGGTGGTGCCGCGCGCCATCATGCTGGCTGAGCTTATGCGCCTAAAGCGCGGTATCGCGGTGGCCGGAACGCACGGCAAGACCACAACGACCAGCCTGGTGGCCAGCGTGTTGGCTGCGGGCGGGCTGGATCCTACTTTCGTGATTGGCGGACGCTTGAATTCGGCTGGCGCCAACGCACGCCTGGGTCAGGGCGAATACATCGTGGTCGAGGCCGACGAGTCGGATGCCTCGTTTCTGAATCTCTTGCCTGTGATGGCTATCGTTACCAATATCGATGCCGATCACATGGACACCTATGGCCATGATGTCGCGCGCTTAAAGAGTGCCTTTATCGAGTTCACGCACCGTCTGCCGTTCTATGGCAGCGCCGTGCTGTGCGCGGATGATGCGAATGTGCGCGAGATCATGCCTTTTGTCTCGCGGCCGATCACGACTTATGGATTGAGCGCCGATGCGCAGGTGCGCGCGGAAAATATCCAAGCCAAGGGCACGCGCATGTGCTTTACGGTGCATCGCGCCGGTCGCGACAGCTCGCTGCCCGCGCTGGATGTGGAATTGAATCTGCCCGGTCTGCACAATGTGCGCAACGCGCTTGCGACTGTTGCCGTAGCAACGGAACTGGGTGTAGCGGATAAGGATATTGTCGAGGCGCTGGGGGCGTTCACCGGGGTGGGCCGCCGTTTCACGATGACGGGTGATTTTCCCGTGCCGGCGGCGCATGGTGGCGGTACTTTTACCGTCATTGACGACTATGGTCATCACCCGGTCGAAATGGCGGCGACCTTGGCAGCCGCGCGCGGCGCATGGCCGGACCGGCGCATCGTGCTGGCTTTTCAGCCGCACCGCTATACGCGTACGCGCGATTGCTTCGAGGATTTCGTGCGCGTCCTGGGCAGCGCCGATGCGGTGCTCTTGACGGAGGTGTATGCGGCGGGCGAAGCGCCCTTGGTTGCGGCGGACGGCCGCGCGCTTGCGCGTGCATTGCGCGTGGCGGGCCGCATCGAACCGCTATTCGTGGAGAACGTTGCCGACATGCCGCGGGCGGTAGTGGATTTTGTGCGCGACGGTGACGTCGTGGTGGTAATGGGCGCAGGCTCGATCAGCAAGGTGCCCGGCTTGGTAGGAGAGTTAGCATGATCCATGAGGTCAGCCACGCGACCGACGTGAAGGCCTTGGGTAAGGTCGGCGTGCTGTACGGCGGCCGATCGGCTGAGCGCGAGGTGTCGCTCATGTCCGGACGCGGCGTGCACGAAGCGCTTTTGAGCGCCGGTGTCGACGCACATCTTTTCGATACCGGTGAACGCTCGCTGGCGGAACTGGCCTCTGCCGGATTCGATCGCGTGTTTATCGCGCTGCATGGCCGCTATGGCGAGGACGGTACGCTGCAAGGCGCGTTGGAACTGCTAGGTCTGCCGTATACGGGAAGTGGTCCGATGGCCTCCAGTGTGGCCATGGACAAGACCATGACCAAGCGCGTATGGCTGCAGCATGGGCTGCCCACGCCGGCGTTCGAGTCGTTAAATGCCGCGTCGGATCTGCGCACGGTCCCGGATCGCCTGGGTCTGCCGCTGATGCTCAAGCCGCCTCACGAAGGATCGACCGTGGGTATCACCAAGGTCGTCGGTTATTCGGATATGCAGAACGCCTATGAGCAGGCGGCACGCTTCGATGACGAAGTGCTGGCTGAGCAGTTCATTGTGGGACGTGAGTTGACCGTGGCCGTGTTGGGCACGGGCGTTAACGCGCGCGCCTTGCCGGTGATCGAGATCGTCGCTCCCGGCGGCAACTACGATTACGAGCACAAGTACTTCTCGGATGACACGCAGTACTTTTGCCCGGCCGCGCTGCCGGATACGGTCGCACGCGAAGTGATGGACATCGCCGAGCGTGCCTATCGCGCATTGGACTGCGCGGGCTGGGGACGTATCGACTTCATGTTGGACGCCGAAAACCGGCCTTGGCTGCTGGAAGCAAACACTTCGCCCGGCATGACCAGTCATTCGTTAGTGCCCATGGCCGCCAAGGCGGTCGGCATGAGTTACGCCGAGCTGTGCGTAGCAATTTTGTCCGAGGCTTCGTGCAAAGTGCACAGCCCGGCCCGTCAACCTTAACTGATCTGAATCGGAAGCTCTCGTGTGGAACGACGCTCGCACCACCAACTTAATCGCCAACACGCTTGCCGTGTTGGCGGTGGTGGCCATGCTCGCCGCTGGCGTGGCATGGATCGCTATGCGCCCTTATTTCACGTTGACGAGCATCGAGCTGGAGCCCGCGCCCGAGACGGAGTTGCACTACGTGTCTCCGGAAGCGGTGCGAGCCGTGATCGCCAATCGTTTCAGTGGCAATTTCTTCACTGTGAATCTGGACGATGCGCGCGAGGTCTTCGAGTCGGTGCCTTGGGTGCGCCGCGCATCGATTCGCCGGATCTGGCCGGGAACCTTGCGCGTTCAGATCGAGGAAGAGCAGCCGCTGGCGTTGTGGAACGAGAACCAGATGATCAACACCTGGGGCGAGGCCTTTACCGCCAACACGGGCGAGCTCGACGACGATATGGAGTTGCCGCAGTTCTCCGGGCCCGAGGGAACGGAGGGCTTGGTGGTGCAACGGTATGCCGAGCTTGCGCGCTGGTTCGCGCCGCTGGACTTGACGGTGCGCGAGCTGGATCTGAGTCCGCGTTATGCCTGGAAAGCCACGCTGTCCAACGGCCTGGCGCTGGATCTGGGGCGCGATCCGGGCGCCGACGCACCCGATCCGCACGGCGTGCCGGGCGCGTTGCCCTTTGCTGCCCGCATTCAACGATTTGTACAGGCCTGGCCGGCGGTGATCAACCGTCTGGAGGGTCGCGGCGTGACGCAGGCCGATCTGCGTTATCCCAACGGATTCGCCCTGGCTCTGGCGCCGCTGCCAGAGGGGCAAGCCAAATCAAAATCTTCATCCACATCTTCGAATAAGCGTTAACGCCATGACCCGTGACATCAAGGACCTCATCGTCGCCCTGGATATTGGTACCAGCAAAGTTGTTGCCGTGGTTGCCGAAATCCTGCCGGAAGGGCGCTTTGAAGTGCTCGGCCTGGGCCAGCACGAGTCGCGCGGCATGCGCAAGGGCGTGGTGGTCAATATCGAGACCACCGTCAATTCCATCCAGCGCGCGCTGGAGGAAGCCGAGTTGATGGCCGACTGCAAGATCCGCGATGTTTATACCGGCATCGCGGGCAGCCACATCCGCAGCTTTAACTCCAGTGGCATGGTGGCCGTCAAGGACAAGGAAGTCACCGCGACCGATGTCGCGCGTGTCATCGAGACGGCCAAGGCGGTGAATATTCCGACCGATCAGCAAGTGCTGCACGTGCTGACGCAGGAGTTCATCGTCGATGGTCAGGAAGACATCCGCGAGCCGATCGGCATGAGCGGCCTGCGCCTGGAAGTGCGCGTGCATATCGTGACGGGCGCGGTGAGCGCGGCGCAGAACATTGTTAAATGCGTACGCCGTTGCGGCCTGGAAGTGCAGGACTTGATTCTGCAGCCCTTGGCCTCGAGCTTGTCGTGCCTGACCGCCGACGAGAAGGAACTCGGCGTGGTGCTGGTCGATATCGGTGGTGGCACCACCGATGTGGCGATTTACACGGGCGGCGCGATACGCCACACCGCCGTGGTGCCAATCGCTGGCGATCAGATCACCAACGACATCGCGGCCATGCTGCGCACACCCACGCCGGATGCGGAAGAAATCAAGCTGCGTTATGGCGTGGCCAAGCAGATGCTCGCGCGTCCGGATGAAACGGTCGAAGTACCTGGCCTGGGCGATCGCGGCCCGCGTCAGGTCAAGCGTCAAGCCTTGGGCGCGGTGATCGAACCGCGCGTCGAGGAACTGTTCTCGCTGGTGCAGCAAGTCGTGCGCGAGTCGGGCTATGAAGACCTGCTGGCGTCCGGCGTGGTGCTGACGGGTGGATCTTCGCAGATGCCCGGCATGATCGAGTTGGCCGAAGACGTATTTCTCAAGCCCGTGCGCCTGGCCGTGCCCGAATACGAAGGCAGCCTGGCCGACGTGATGCGCAATCCGCGTTTCTCGACCGTCATGGGTTTGTTGCAGGAAGCGCGCATGCAGCGCGTGCGCGGTCGTAAGGTCGCGGCGCAGACGGGCAGCTTCAAGAGCCTGCTGGCGCGCATGAAGGAATGGTTTATGAATTGAATGAAGGGAACAGACGGGGGCCTGTTCCCGGCGTAGGCCGTCGCAAGACGGTTTAGGCCGAACTGGAGAAGATGCCAAGTCTGGCGATTCCACGAATCAACAGCATTTGGCAGCCGCTCCTGAAAACATAGGTTGGTGGGGAATTTTTCTGATCTGCATTATCTGGACTTGTGAGGGAGTCAATGATGAACTTTGAAATGCTTGAGAACAACACCAAGGGGACCGTCATCAAGGTCGTCGGTGTTGGCGGCGCGGGCGGCAACGCCGTCGCCCACATGATCCGTAGCGGTGTGAGCGGCGTGGACTTCATCTGCGCGAACACTGATGCCCAAGCACTGGCTGCGACCAACGCGCCGGTGCAGATCCGTTTGGGCCGCACGGGCCTGGGCGCAGGCGCCAAGCCCGAACAGGGTCGCGCTTCGGCCGAGACCGCTCGTGAAGAAATCCGCGCCGCGTTGAATGGCGCGCACATGGTATTCATCACTGCCGGTATGGGTGGTGGCACCGGTACGGGAGCAGGCCCCGTCGTCGCCGAGGTGGCCAAGGAATTGGGCATCCTGACCGTGGGCGTGGTGACCAAGCCCTTCTCGTTCGAGGGCAACAAGCGCCTGCGCATGGCCGAAGAAGGCATCGCCGAATTGGCCAAGCACGTGCATTCGCTCATCGTGGTGCTCAACGAAAATCTGTATGAGCTGATGGACGAGGATGCCACCCAGGAAGACTGCTTCAAGTCGGCCGACGACATTCTGCACAACGCTTGCGCCGGCATTGCCGAAATCATCAATGTCGAAGGCAATGTGAACGTCGACTTCGAAGACGTGAAGACGATCATGGGCGAGCAGGGTCAGGCCATGATGGGCACCGCGACCGCCAGCGGCGCCGACCGGGCCCGCGTGGCTGCCGAGCAAGCCATCGCTTGCCCGCTGCTCGAAGGCGTGGATCTGCACGGCGCGCGTGGCGTGCTGGTCAACATCACTGCCAGCCGTTCGCTGAAGATGCGCGAAACGCGCGAAATCATGGAAACCATCCGCAGCTACGCTTCGGAAGACGCCACCGTGATTTTCGGTACGGCCTACGACGAGTCGATGGGCGAGAACCTGCGCGTGACCGTGGTCGCAACTGGCCTGGGCCGTGGCGTGGCTGCGCCGAAGCTGGTGCAAAACGTGGTCGAAGGCCTGCGCACGGGTACCGACGACGTGCCGATGATCGGCACCCTGACCGGCGGCCAGGGCGGCGACTATCGCAACCTGGATGTGCCGTCCGTGATGCGCAATCCGCGTTCGCAGGCGTCGGCCCAGGTCCGCGCGCTGGAAAGCTCGGGTATGGATCATTTCGATATCCCGGCCTTCCTGCGTAAGCAAGCCGATTGATGTTGCGTTAAACGGTCCAGGGAACTGGTCCGACTCCCTCTGCGCCGGCTCGTCTCCCCAGACGGGCCGGACGCCGGGCGGGCTTTGTATGCGTTCGCGTGCTAAATCATGGCGCCCAACGGCGGGCGAGGTTACAATGTCACCTTACGCCGGCGATTTGTAGGCATTTACCGGCAAAGCTCAAGCAAAGATCACCCATGTTTCGACAGCGCAGTATTCAGAATCTCGTTCGCACGACCGGCGTAGGCGTCCACTCGGGGCGTCGCGTTGAGCTCACCCTGCGTCCTGCCGAGGCAAATACCGGAATCGTGTTTCACCGCGTCGATCTGCCCGAAGTGGTTGATCTGCCCGCGCGTGCCGATGCGGTGGGCGACACCCGTATGGCATCTGTGTTGCAACAGGGCAATGTGCGCGTGTCCACGGTCGAGCATTTGATGTCTGCGTTGGCTGGCCTGGGTATCGACAATCTGCATGTCGATCTGACGGCCGAAGAAGTGCCCATCATGGATGGCAGCGCGGCGACCTTCGTGTACCTGCTGCGCTCGGCGGGCATCGTCGAACAAAATGCGCCCAAGCACTTCATCCGCGTAAAAAAACCGGTAGAAATCCGCGAAGGCGAGGGCCGAAACCTGAAATGGGCCCGTCTGGAGCCGCATGAAGGCTTCGCGCTGGCTTTCTCTATCGATTTCCGTCATCCCGCGATCGACTCCACGGCGAATTTCGCCGAGATCGATTTCGCGACGCATTCCTACGTGCGCGAGATTGCGCGCGCGCGCACCTTCGGCTTTGTCAACGAGGTCGAGGCCTTGCGTTCCATGGGCTTGGCCCGGGGCGGCAGTCTGGACAACGCGATCGTCATGGACGAGTATCGCGTGCTCAATAGCGATGGCTTGCGCTATGACGATGAATTCGTCAAACACAAGATCCTCGATGCAATTGGCGATCTTTATCTAGTGGGCAAGCCCTTGGTCGCCCGTTACGTGGCCTGCAAATCCGGCCATGCCCTGAACAATCAGCTCGCTCGCGCCTTGCTCGCGCAGCGCGACGCCTGGGAACTGGTCACTTACGAGTCGCAAGCGGCAGCGCCCCAAGCGTTTCGCCACGAATGGAAGCTCGCCTGATCGGACTTTGCTGATTCGTTGTGCAGGCGGCTACGCGGTAGCGCCTGCATGGCGGCGTGCCAGAGCTGGGCGAAATCGGCAAATCCTGTCGGCTGATGGCGTTGTCCGCCCTGTGAACGGATGGCGTTGTCCGATAGCAGTCGGGCCTGGCCGCCAAGCAAATTTTCAATCGCAACACTGTAACGCGGCGCGCGTAGTATCCACGCCTACGTTGTGCCATTCACCCCTTGTGATGCGCGAGCAATTTGGCCACCGCGTCGGCTAAAGGGCCAGGGCGCAGGCTCTCTTGTAACGTTTCGAACGCACCCAACGCGGTTGGCCCGAGCGGCTGCGCTTCCTTGGGCGGACGTGGCGCCTTGGCGCCTGGGCGCGGCATCCCGGCTTGAACACGAACCGTAATTTCGTTAAGGTTCCAGCCTTGGGTGTTGAGCGCCTGTACGATTCGCGGCGCGAGCTGACGCAGCTTGGCCGCATGCGCGGCGCTCGGTACCGCCAGTTGCAGCCTCGGGGGTTCGAGCTTGGCCACGACGCAGACCACGCCTAGCGTGGGCGGCAGGATGGCGCCGATCGCCTGTTGTATCTGCAGGTGCCTGCGTGCTGTCGCCAGCACGCCCGCGCCGCGCGCGTCGTGCCCCAGCCATCCCAGCGGCGTTTCACTACGTCGCCCGCCTGGCGAACGAGAGCGGTTTGATGTGTATCGGTTCATTCCGTCTCAATAACAGGATTTGCCTACTTTGAAGATTGTCATTATGCACGCCCGCGAGGGCCAGCCCGGCCAACAGGTCCTGGGCGGTCTGCGCTTGGGGCTGGTTGTGGTCGCCATGCTGGCCACCGCGGCGCTCGTCGGCGCCACCTTGCAGCGTTACCTGACGCCCGTGGCCTTGCCCGCCTATAAGGTCGATTGGGCCGCCTATTCTCCCGGGGGGCAGCCCGAGCGCGACGCGGCCTACCTTCGAGAGAATATTAGTCTGCTCGCGGCCAAGGTGGGCGAGCTGCAGGCCAAGCTGGTCAGTGTGGACAGCGTCGGACGGCGCGTGGCCAAAGTAGCGGGGGTGGCCTACACCGATCCTGAACTGGCCGCCAGCCTCAATGCCCCGGCCCAAGCCGAGGAGGTCATGGACAACTTGTTCACGGACCGCCAGCCGCCACCCGCGCTGGAGTCCGCCGAAGAATTGGGACGCCAACTCGACGCATTGCAGGCACGTCTGGCCCGGCAGACCGACAATTTGCGCATGCTGGATGTCGCGCTGACGCGGCGGTCAGCCGATCAAGCCAGACTGCCTTCGACCATGCCGGTCAGTAACTATCCTTATTTGAGTTCCTCTTATGGCTGGCGCCGCAATCCCGTGACGCATCGCTATGCCATGCACGAGGGCCTGGATTTCGCCGCGCCCGCGGGCACGCCGATATTGGCTGCCTCGGGCGGTGTGGTGCTCGATGCCCGTTACCAACCAGGCTATGGCAATACGGTGGAAATCGATCATGGCGATGGCCTGATCACCCGCTACGCACACGCGTCCAAGCTTTTGGTCAAACCCGGCGAAGTCGTGGGCCGCGGCCAAGAGGTTGCGCTAGTGGGCTCGACGGGACAGTCCACCGGACCGCATCTGCATTTCGAGGTGCGGCTGGCCGGCCAGCCGCTAGATCCGCGCCTGTTCTTGCAGGGGCCGGAGTCCACGCCACCCGTTGTGGCGCAAGCGTCGACCTCACGTGCGGCGCATTCGAAGACGGCGCAGTCGCCTCGCGCGACAGTGACGCAGTAATTCGCCTGATTTGCATCGTACTAGTCAGGCTACGCGCGCATTTGATCCAAGCTGAGCCGATACTCTCCGAGGTGCGTTAAACTCGATCGCTTCTAGTGGAATTGCTCCGCTCAACCTAAGTAATAATCCGCGCCGCGCGGAGCCGGCCCTTGATGGGCCCAGGCAATGACGGCGCCCGCCACCGACACGCATGGTTTCTCTGCTAAAAAAACTCATAGGTAGCCGCAATGACCGGCTGCTTAAGCAGTATCGCAAGCTGGTAACCCAGATCAATGCCCTGGAACCCAAAATGGCTGCGCTCTCGGATGTAGAGCTGACCGCCAAGACCGATGAGTTCCGTAACCGGTACGCTCAGGGCACCTCCTTGGATGATTTGTTGCCCGAGGCGTTTGCTGTCGTGCGCGAGGCGGGCAAGCGGGTGTTCGGCATGCGCCACTTCGACGTGCAGTTGTTGGGCGGTATCGCCCTGCACAACGGCAAAATCGCTGAAATGCGCACGGGCGAAGGCAAGACGCTCATGGCCACGCTGCCGGTCTATCTGAATGCGCTGGCTGGCAAGGGCGTGCACGTCGTGACGGTCAACGATTACCTTGCGCGTCGCGATGCGGGCTGGATGGGGCGCCTCTACGGCTTCCTGGGCCTGACGACTGGCGTCGTGGTGCCGCAACAGCCCAACGAAGAGAAAATCGCCGCCTATCAGGCTGATATCACCTACGGTACGAACAACGAATTCGGGTTCGACTACCTGCGCGACAACATGGAATATCGCGTCGAAGATCGCCGTCAGCGCGGTCTGTCGTATGCGATCGTCGACGAGGTGGACTCCATCCTGATCGACGAAGCGCGTACGCCGCTGATTATTTCCGGGCAGGCCGAGGATCACACCGAGCTGTACCGCGCCATGAATGCCGTGCCGCCGTTTCTCACGCGCATGGCATCGGAGCCAACGCCGCACGAACCCGAACCCGAGGGCGACTACTGGGTCGACGAGAAATCTCAGCAGGTGTTCCTGTCGGAAAAGGGTCACGAGACGGCCGAACGCCTGCTCGCGCAACAAGGCCTGCTGCCCGAAGGCGAGTCGTTGTACGACCCGCGTCATATTTCGTTGATGCACCATTTGATGGTGGCGTTGCGCGCGCACACGCTGTTCTTCCGCGATCAGCAATACGTGGTGCAAAACGGCGAGGTCGTCATCGTTGACGAATTCACCGGTCGTCTGATGGTGGGTCGTCGTTGGTCCGATGGCCTGCACCAGGCGGTTGAGGCCAAGGAAGGCGTGAAGATCCAGCACGAGAACCAGACGCTGGCATCGATCACGTTCCAGAACTACTTCCGCATGTACGAGAAGCTCTCGGGCATGACCGGTACGGCGGATACCGAAGCCTACGAGTTCCAGGAAATCTATGGCCTGGAAACTGTCATCATCCCGCCCAACAAGAAGTTGATCCGGGACGACCAGAACGATCAGGTCTTCAAGACCGCGACCGAGAAGTACAACGCGATCATCAACGATATTCGCGATTGTCACGAGCGCGGCCAGCCGGTTTTGGTCGGTACCACCAGCATTGAAAACTCCGAGCTGATTTCCGGACTGCTCAAGCAGACCGGATTGCCTCACGAAGTGCTCAACGCCAAACAGCACGCTCGCGAAGCCGAGATCGTGGCCGAGGCCGGCAAGCCCGGTCGCATCACGATCGCCACCAACATGGCCGGTCGCGGTACCGACATCGTGCTGGGCGGCAGCGTCGAGAAACAAGTCGATTTGGTTCGTGCCGACGAGTCGCTGTCCGATAGCGAAAAAGAAGCCCGCATCGCGCAGATCCGTGCCGATTGGTTGCCGTTGAACGAGCAGGTCAAAAAGGCCGGCGGCTTGCGCATCATCGGTACCGAGCGCCACGAGTCGCGCCGGATCGATAACCAGCTGCGTGGCCGTGCCGGCCGCCAAGGCGACCCGGGTTCTTCGCGTTTCTATCTGTCGCTCGAAGACCCGCTCATGCGTATCTTTGCCGGCGATCGTGTGCGCGCCATCATGGAGCGCCTGAAGCTCCCCGAGGGCGAGCCGATCGAGGCGGGCATGGTGACGCGTTCCATCGAGACCGCGCAACGCAAGGTCGAAGGCCGCAACTTCGATATCCGTAAACAGCTGCTCGAATACGACGACGTTGCCAACGATCAGCGCAAGGTGCTCTACGCGCAACGTAACGAGGTGCTGGAATCGACCTCGGTACGCACTGCGGTCGAGAACCTCGCCGACGCCGCCGTCACCGATATGGTTCGTCGTTTCATCCCCGCTGATTCGGTGGAAGAGCAGTGGGATGTTCCGGGCCTGGAGAAAACGCTCGCGGCCGACTGGCATCTGGTGCTGCCGCTGTCCGATATGCTGGAAAAAGAGGCCAGCCTCACCGATGAGGATATCCTCACGCGCGTGGCTACCGCCGTGCGCGAGGTCTACGCTGGCAAGATCGCGCTGGTGGGCGACGAGCCCTGGGCGCAGTTCGAGCGTTCGATCATGCTGCAAGCGATCGATACGCATTGGCGTGAACATTTGTCGTCGCTGGATCACCTGCGTCAGGGTATTCATCTGCGCGGCTATGCGCAAAAGAACCCTAAGCAGGAATACAAGCGCGAAGCCTTCGAGTTGTTCTCCAATATGCTCGATCGCATCCGTGACGATGTGGTGCGCGTCTTGATGACCGTGCGGGTGCAGTCGCCCGAGCAGGTCGAGCAGGCCGAGGCGCAAGCCAATCAGTCTCAGGTCGAGAATGTGCAGTACCACCATTCCGACTACGACGAAGCATTGGCTCAGGCCGACGCCAACCAGCAAGGTCAGGCACAGGAGCCCGCGCGCAACGCCATGCCCAAGGTCGGGCGCAACGATCCGTGCCCGTGCGGCAGTGGCAAAAAGTACAAGCAGTGCCACGGTAAGCTCGTATAAAGCTCAGGGGATGGTAAATTGCCATCCCCTTTGTTTTTTCAGGCAGGCGTCGTCATGTTCCATCCTTCCGATGTCACCGATTTTGATCATGCCGTGGTGATGGTGCGCGACCGGCTCGACGAGCTGGCGCCCCATTTCGAGGCGCAGGGATTCCTGCTTAGCGATAAGTCGGTCCACAACCTCGGTTCCTGCAATCGCCTGATCGCGCTGGATAGCACCTATATCGAGCTATTGGGTTGGCCGCCAGGCGCGCCTCCCGCCCGTAAGGAAATCGCCGATTCTCCCTTTGGTCTGGAGGCCTTGGTGTTCCGCACCTATGATGCCGAGGCCACGCGCCAGCGCCTGCTCGACGAAGGATTCGCCGCGAATCCCGTTCAAGCGCTGACGCGGCCAGCCATGGTGGAAGGCAAAGAGATCCAGGCCAGCTTCCAGACCGTGCGCTTTGCCGAGCAGCCCTTGCCCGGCATCCGCATGTACTTCTGCCAGCATCTGACGCCGGAATGCGTGTGGACACCGCGCTTGATGGCACACCCCAACGGCGCCGAGCGCATCGAGCGCATTGAGGTATATGCCGCCGAGGAACAAGCGGTGGCGTGGCGCTTGGGCGTGGTCGCCGACGCGCGCGTCGAGGAAGCTCCCGAGGGCTGGGACGTCGTGCTGGGCAATCTGCGCATCAGCGTCATTCACGACGCGACCGCGCTGATCCCGCGTCTGGGGCGCCTGATCCTGCAGCATAAAGATGGTCTGCGGGAACTGAATACCGGACTCTGACCGCCAGGGCGCACGGAGACAACGATGAAAGTAGCGGTGCTGGGCGCGGGCGTGGCCGGGATGGCGGCTGCCTATTACCTTTGGCGCGATGGACATGAGGTGGTCGTGGTGGACCGCCGGTCCGGGGCCGCGCTGGAAACGAGTTTTGGCAATGCCGGCGGCTTGTGCCCCAGCTTCGCCGGTCCGTGGGCCGCGCCGGGCATGATAGGCAAGGTCCTGAAAATGGCCTTGCAACGCGAGGCGCCCATTCGGTTTTCCTTGTCGCCCAATCCCCGCAAGCTGGCCTGGCTGGCGCGCTGGGTGGGTAACTGCAATGCGGAACGTTTTCGCGCCAATAAACTGCGCATGCAGCGAGTCGCGCACTATAGCCATGCTTGCCTGAAATCGCTGGCGGCATCCGGCTTGCCGGTGGATTTTGATTATCACGAAGACGGCACGCTGCAGGTGTTTCGCCAGGCGTCTGAACTCAAGCTCGTCAAAGGGATTACCCAGGCGCTGGACGAATACGAAGTGCCCTGGCGATTCCTGGAGGGCGACGAGGTGCGCGCGCAGGAACCGGCGCTTGCGGCTTCCCACGCTCCGATCGCAGGTGCTTTGTATCTGCCACGGGATGGCTCGGGCGACAGTCATAAATTCGCGACCTGCTTGGCGGCTTATCTGGCGCAGCAGGGCGTTGTCTTTCACTACGGCGCACGGATTACCGCGCTGCCGTCGGCGGGAGACCGCATTGAGGGGGTACGAATTGAAGGGCAGTCCACACCGCTGACGGCAGATGCCTATGTGCTGGCGCTGGGCCCCCAAGCCCCGTTCTTGCTGCGCCCACTGGGTATCTCATTGCCAATTTACCCCATGAAAGGCTATTCGATCACGGCCCCCATTCACGATCCCTCACGCGCGCCGCGCGCGGCCTTGATGGATGAGTACAACAAGGTCATGATCTCGCGGCTCGGCGACCGTGTGCGCGCGGCAGGCATGGCGGAGCTTAAAGGTTACGATGCCAATGTCGACCCTGGACGCGTGGCCTTTTTGAAAAACGTCGTCCGTGAATGGTTTCCGCAAGGCGTGGGGATCGAGGAAGCCCAAGCCTGGGCAGGTTTACGGCCCATGACCCCGGATGGCCCGGCGATACTCGGCAAGACGCGCTACCGCAACCTTTATCTGGACTGCGGGCACGGTTCGAACGGCTGGACGCAGGCCTGCGGGACGGGCAAGATCGTGGCCGACATCGTCACCGGCCGCGAGCCGGAGGTCGATCTGGAAGGCCTGACAGTGGACCGGTACGCCTGAACGCTTCGTCGCGTGCGCACGCCTGTGTGCACGCGTCAGGGCGCTTGCGCGTTACACCAGGAACAAAGTCGCCAGTCCCAGGAAGATAAAAAAGCCCAGCGAGTCCGTGGCAAACGTCAACAAGACCGACGAGCCGATGGCTGGGTCTTTGCCGAACCGCGTACGCACCATGGGCACCAGCACGCCCACCGAGGCGCCGACCAGCATGTTGCAGATCATCGCCGCCATCATCACCAGCGCGATGGAGATCGAATCCGATATCGCCCAGGCGAACAGGGCCGCCACGATGCTGCCGCACAGACCCACGAGCAAGGTGACCAGCAGCTCGCGCTTGACCAGCTGCCAGAGATTACGCGCGGTGATCCGGCCCACGGCCAGGGCGCGGATAATCATGGTCATGGTTTGATTGCCGGAGTTGCCGCCAATCCCCGCCACGATAGACATCAGGAACGCCAGAATCACGATGTGGCTGACGGTGTCCTCGAAGCGCGACGCCACCAGGGACGCCGTCGCCGCCGTACAGAGATTGAACAACAGCCACGGCGCGCGGTTGCGCAAGGCCTTGGTCACCGGGGCGAAGATGTCTTCTTCTTGCAGACCAGCACGCGAGAGCGCTTGCTCCTGCGAATCTTCCTGGATCACGTCCACCACGTCCGCGATGGTCACGCGTCCGATCAGACGGCCCTGGTCGTCCATCACGGGCGCGGACACCAGGTCATACCGTTCAAACGCGCCCGCCGCATCCGCGTCGGAATCCAGCGGATTGAGCGTCAGGAAATCCGTGCTCATCACTTCGCGCACTTCGGTATCCGGCTCGCTCACCAGCATGCGCGATACCGGCAGGACGCCTTGCAGCTTGTCCTGGCGATCCACCACGAAGATTTGATCGGTATGGTCAGGCAGCTCGTGCAGCCGGCGCAGATAACGCAGGACGACCTCAAGCGTGACATCCTCGCGCACGCGCACCATCTCGAAGTCCATGATGGCGCCCACGCTGTCTTCGGGGTAGCCCATGGCTTCGAGCAACTGCGCGCGCTCTTCGTCGGTCAGGCCTTTTTGCACCTCCGCCACCACATCCGGCGGCAAATCGGGCGCCAGGTCCGCCAGCTCGTCGGCGTCCATGCTGCCCGTGGCGGCGACCAGATCCTGGCGGTCCATCGCTTCGATAAGCGATTCCCGAACCCAGTCTTCGACTTCCAGCAGCACGTCGGCATCGTGGGTCGCGCTGACCAGACGCCAGACCATCTGGCGCTCGTCCTTAGGCAGCGATTCCAGGATGAACGCGATGTCAGCGGGGTGCAGCGCGTCGACCAGCGATTTCAGCTCGGCTTCATGCTGACGGTGCAGGCGATCCTCGACGCGCGGGGCGGCCTCGTCGTCGGCCGTTTCCTGGCGTTGCGCGAGCTCCTCGACGAGCCTCTGGCGACGCAGGAGCTCCTGCACCTCGGACAGCGCGTGCTGCGCGTCTTCGGGGTCCAGGCGGCGAGGTGTCGCGGTGGGGGCGGCGGGCTGCGACATAAATCAGACTTTACAGAGTGGGCAGGGGGCGGCTGCGCCGGGCTTCGTCCGTGGCGACGTAGGTCAGCACCGCCTCGGTGACTTTGACGACCTCCGCATCCATCCGGTTACGCTCGGCGTAAACCTCAACAGACACAGTAACCGAAGTCGTACCCGTCTTAACGATAGTCGTATAGAAACTCAGCAGATCGCCCACAAAGACGGGTTGCTTGAACTGAAACGCGTTGACCGCCACGGTGGCGACCCGGCCGGCGGCGCGCCGCGCGGCGGTGATGGATCCGGCGATATCCACTTGGGCCATGATCCAGCCGCCGAACACGTCGCCATGAATATTGGCGTCAGCCGGCATGGGCATGACTCGCAGCACGGGATCCCGGCCGGCGGGTAGGGAGGTGGAGAAATCTTTGCCGCTAGACATGGGCCGGCTCCAGTCGCAATGAAAACCGGCCGATTATGCAGCAAAACGCCAAGGTCTGCGGGCGCGAGCGGGGTTTTTGCGCGATCGCTCGGCCCATGGCGATCCTGGGACGCGTCCTCGCCGCGTTGAGGGCGCCGCAAGGCGCAGCCGGCGGGACGGGGCCAGGACCGTATTTCGCAAGAACGTCGCCCCGGCGCCGGCACGCGTGTGGGTTTTAAGCCGCCAGCTTCACAATCCAGTAGCCGCCGAAAACCAGCCAAGCGTACAGGATCAAGCCCAGCAGCAGGACTTTAGGCCCGGCTTTACGAATCTGGCCAAAGCGTGTCTCGATGCCAAGCGCGGTCATCGCCATGGTGAGGGCGAACACGTCCAGCCGGCGGATCGCGTGGACGACGTCCGGGGGCAGGATGTGCAGGGAATTAATGATGGCCAGCACCAGAAATCCGACCGCGAACCAGGGGATGGGCAGACGGGTTTTGGTCTGTTCACCGCCCGAGCGCGCGGCGGCGCTGCGCAGCCACATGCCCAGGATCAACAGCACTGGCACCAGCAGGGCCACTCGGGTCATTTTGACGATGGTCGCCACCTCCGTTGTGGCGGGGTCAATGTTGCTGGCCGCCGCGACCACCTGGGCCACTTCGTGCACGGTGCCGCCGATATACAGACCGAGCTCCTGCGTGCTGAGGTGTAGCCAGCCCGCCTGATAGGCGATCGGGTACAGGAACATGGACAAGGTCCCGAACAGCACCACGGTCGCCACGGCGACCGCGCTTTTGTGTGGAGCCGCCCGCAGGGTCGGTTCAAACGCTAGGACGGCGGCCGCTCCGCAGATTGCGCTGCCGGCCGCCGTCAGCATGGCGGTGTCGCGGTCGAGGCCAAGCAGGCGTTGCCCGACAGTGGTGCCAATCAGCAACGTGCCCACCACGACCGCCACCGAGACCGCCAGGCCGGGCAAGCCCACGTCAGCAATTTGTTGGATGCTGATATTCAGACCATAAAACGCCACCGCAATACGCAGCAGGCGGCGCGCTGTGAAATTCACCCCTACAGCCCAATCCGCCGGCATGGTGCCGCGCAGGAAGTTGCCGTAGAGCATGCCGCACACAATGCCGACGATCAACGGCGAGATTCCCAATTGCCGAATGAAGGGCAAGTCGCTCAGTTGCATGACCGCGACGGTCATCAGGGCGACAAATAGCACTCCATTGAGCTTGTCACGCCAAGGGGTAGGCACGGGGAGAGCAGTGGTGGTCGACATCGCATTCGCATTACTAAATAACTAAACGGCATATTAAGTCGCCCCTCTTTATTTGAGAAATTTTTAATTTGGATATTCAATATCAGAAATTCCGATATTTGCCATGACGCCTGATCAGTTACTTACCTTTGCCTATGTCGCCGATGTTGGCAGTATCAGCCGCGCGGCGGAGCTGCTGCACCTGTCGCAACCGGCGGTGTCCGGGCAGCTTCGGCTGCTGCAAGACTGGTTTGGCGAGCCGCTATATCGCCGGCGCGGCCAGGGCGTGGCCTTGACCCCCGCTGGTGAACGCTTGGCGGAGCAAGCGCGCCAGTTGCGGCAGGTGTATCAACAGACCCAATCGCTGCGCGAGTCGTGGCAAGGCTTGGAAACCGGCACATTGCGTCTAGGCGCCAGTACGACGCCCGCGAGCTATCTGCTACCGAGCCTTGTCGCAGCATTCCATCAACAGTTTCCCGCTGTGAGTTTGCATCTGTCAGACGGCAATACCAGCGAGATTGTGGAGAGGCTTCCCCGGCTGGACTTGGCTTTTATCGAGGGCGAAGTCCCTGTCGGTTTACCCGCTGACACGGCGGTACATCCCTGGCGTCAGGATGAGGTCGTGGCGATCGTTCGTGCGGATCACCCTTTGGCAAAACAAGGTGCTGCGCATCTGCAAGAGCTGGTGCAGTTCGCGCTGGTGATGCGAGAACCGGGATCCGGCGTGCGCCGGCTCGTGGAACAGGCGTTTGCACAAGAAGGTCTGGCACCCGCCGTGGGCCTCGAACTCGCCGGGGTCGAAGGCGTCAAACAGGCCGTGCGCGCGGGTCTGGGGATCGGATTTGTGTCGCTGATGTCGATGCGCCATGAAGATGGCACGTTGGCCGTGGTCCGGCTGCATCCGCAACCTCTGACTCGGACGCTGAGTATTCTGGTGCCTCACTCGCAGGCGTCCTCGCGCGCGGCCGAACGTTTTCTAGAGGCGTGTTTTGCGCTGCGGTGACGCAGCGCCACCGACCGTCTGCTTATACATCCCGCGCCAGCCACCGGCGTGCGAGCTCGACCCAATACGTGCCGCCCAAGGGCAACAGATCATCATTAAAGTCGTAACTGCCGTTATGCAGCATGCAGGGCCCTGCGCCGTGACCCGCCTCGCGGTGTTGCCCATCCCCGTTGCCCAGCCAGACATAGCAGCCCGGCACTTCCTGCAGCATAAAGGCGAAATCCTCGGCACCCATGGTCGGTTGAACCGGATTGAGGATGTTTTCCGCACCGACGATGTCGCGCATCACCTCGACGCAGAAGGCGGTTTCGTCCACATGGTTGATCGTGGGCGGATAGTTGCGCTGAAAATCGAACTGGCTCGTGCAATCCAGCGCGGCGCAGGTGTGGTGCGTGATATCGCGCATACGCGCCTCGATCAGGTCCAGCGTCTCGTGCGTGAACGTGCGCACCGTGCCGCGCATCGTGGCGATATTAGGCACTACGTTGTCCGCGCTGCCCGTATGAATCTGCGTGATGCTCAGCACCGCGGCGTCTAATGGATTGCGATTGCGCGTGATGATAGTCTGCAGCGACTGAGCCAGCTGCACGGCCGTCATCACCGGATCCACGCCTAAATGGGGCATCCCGGCATGCGTGCCTTTACCCTGAATCGTGATGATGAACTCATTGCTCGACGCCATGATCGGCCCGGCCGTCACGCCGAACTGACCCACGCGCAGGCCCGGCCAGTTATGCAGACCGAATACCGCCTCCATCGGAAACCGCGTAAACAGCCCATCGTCGATCATCCGCTTGGCACCGCCACCGCCTTCTTCGGCGGGCTGAAAAATCACGTACACCGTGCCGGCAAAGTCACGATGCTGCGCCAGATAGCGCGCCGCGGCCAACAGCATCGCGGTATGACCATCGTGTCCGCAGGCATGCATTTTTCCGGGAGTCTGGCTGGCATGCTCAAAGGTATTGACCTCCTGCATCGGCAACGCGTCCATGTCGGCGCGCAGACCGACCGTCCGAGAGCCCGACAGCTTGCCGCGAATGATGCCGACCACGCCCGTGCCACCGAGACCGCGATCCACGTCGATTCCCCATTCTTGCAGTTTGGCGGCCACCAGGTCGGCGGTACGGAACTCCTCGAACGAGAGTTCAGGATGGGCGTGAATGTCGCGGCGGATGCGTGCGATATCCTGGCGCCAGGCTACGATGGGTTCGAGCAGGTTCATCGGCGACTCCTAGCGTAGATCTCCGGATAACCCGGGTATTATCGGCATATAAAAACCAGTTGCATCACTATACACGGAGGCTCCCCTATGTCGCGCCCCTGGCTCGCCCAGTATTCCCCAGGCGTTCCCGCGGAAATCTCGATTGAGTCGTACGCGTCGCTCACCGCGCTGCTCGATCAGGCGTGCCACAAGCATGCCAGCCGTGTGGCGTGCACGGCCATGGGATCGTCCATGACGTACGCCGAACTCGATCGCCACGCGCGCGGGTTTGCCGGGTGGTTGCAAAAGCAAGGCCTGCAGAAAGGGGCGCGCGTGGCGTTGATGATGCCCAATGTGCCCGCGTATCTGGTGAGCCTCTTGGGGACACTGCGCGCCGGGATGGTGGTGGTCAATTTCAACCCGCTCTACAAGGCCGATGAACTGCAACGGCAGTTGCTCGACAGCGGCGCGGAAGTCATTGTGATCTTCGAGAACTTCGCGCATACCCTGCAAGCGGTGAGCGATCGCGCAGCATTGCGTCATAT
The DNA here is from genome assembly GCF_009763235.1 of Bordetella sp. 15P40C-2. Lineage (NCBI taxonomy): Bacteria > Pseudomonadati > Pseudomonadota > Betaproteobacteria > Burkholderiales > Alcaligenaceae > Bordetella > Bordetella sp. 15P40C-2. The sequence goes on along the minus strand of NZ_WSJA01000020.1, from coordinate 126,218 downwards.
CGTGGTGACCGGCCCGGGCGATTTGCTTGGCGGCTTAAAGGCTCCGCTGGTGAACTTCGTCGCGCGTCATATCAAGCGTATCGTGCCGAGCTGGCATCTCGAAGGCGCGCAGCGTATGCCGCGCGTGCTGGCCGAAGGCGCGGCCGCAACCTTCACGCCGCCCACGCTCGGCCGTGATGACGTCGCGGTACTGCAATACACGGGCGGCACCACCGGCATACCGAAAGGCGCCATGCTGTCGCACGGCAACCTGATCGCCAACGTATTACAGATGGAAGCCGTGGTGCGGCCCGCGCTGAAAGACCTGGAAGGCACGCCGCTGACCATCATCAGCGCGTTGCCGCTCTATCACGTGTTCGCGATGACGGTTTGCGGCCTCTATGGCATGTATGCCGGCATGCGCAATCTGCTCATTATCAATCCCCGCGATCAGCGTGCCTTGATCGAGGCGTGGCGAGAGAGCGGCGTGCATATTTTCCCTGGCGTGAATACCCTGTTTAACGCCTTGGCCGAAAACCCTGAGTTCGCCAAACTCGATTTCTCCAAGTTGCGCTTGACCCTCGGGGGAGGCATGGCCGTGCAACCGCACGTGGCGCAGCGCTGGTTGAAAATCACGGGCCGGCCACTGATCGAAGGCTACGGTTTATCCGAAACCTCTCCGGTGGCCACGGTGAACCCGACCGACACCGATGCGTACTCCGGTTCGATAGGCTTGCCGGTTCCTTCGACCGAGGTAGCGATTCTGGATGACGATGGCAATGAGGTGCCGCTGGGAGAGCGCGGCGAGTTGTGCATCCGGGGACCTCAGGTGATGCTGGGATACTGGAACCGGCCCGACGAAACTCGCAAATCGATGACCGCCGATGGATTTTTCCGGACCGGCGATATCGGCATCATGGATGAAAAGGGCTACACCCGTATCGTGGATCGCAAGAAGGACATGATCACCGTGTCGGGTTTCAAGGTCTATCCCAATGAGGTGGAAAGCGTGATCGCCTCGCACCCCGGGGTGTTGGAGTGCGCAGTGGTCGGCGTGCCCGACCCGCACTCGGGCGAGGCGGTGAAAGCGTTCGTGGTGCGGCGCGATTCCTCGCTGACCGAAACGCAGCTGATCGAATGGTGCAAGGAAAAGCTCACCGGTTATAAACGCCCGCACTCAGTGGAATTCCGCGACGAATTGCCCAAGAGCAACGTGGGCAAGATCCTGCGTCGTGAGTTAAAGACCGATTAGGCCTGGAGTTCACGTCGTGGCTGCTTTGCCGAGCGAGCCTGCCCATTGGCATGTCTGAACGTATGCGGGGCCGATTCGCCCCGCGGCAAGCCTGGCGGCGCTGACGCTACTCCACACGTAGATGGGGCGAGATCATTTCCTGAAGTGCGAGCGCAATTTCGGGATTGCCAGCAACCAAGCGTCCGCCGATCGGCCACGGGTCGCGCTGATGCATATCGTGGCACACGCCACCCGCTTCGCGCATGATCAAGGTGCCCGCCGCCACATCCCAAGGCGCGAGGCCCATTTCCCAATAGCCGTCATACCGTCCACAAGCCGTCCATGCCAGATCGAGCGCGGCCGCGCCCATGCGCCGCACGCCGCGCGTGGTGCGGATAGCGTCATGCAGCATGGGCATGTATTGATCGGCAAAGCTGAAGTCCCGAAACGGGAACCCCGTCGCCAGCACGGCGTCATTGAGCGAGGCCGTACGCGAACAGGTAATGCGGCGGCCATTCAGCCACGAGCCTATGCCATAGACCGCGGTGAAAAGCTCTTCGCGGCAAGGGTCATAGACGACACCGATGACCGGTGTGTCTTCTTTTAAAGGTTCGCCCAGGCCCGCGCGCGTGCCGGCGTGCGCCACCAGCGCAATCGACACCGCATAGTGCGGAATGCCGTGCAAAAAATTGGTGGTGCCATCCAGGGGATCGATATACCAGGTCGCAAGGCCCTGAGCGGCGCCGCCGGACTCTTCGGCGACAATACCGAATTCTGGGGTGCGCGCGCGCAATACCTCGATGATCGCGGCTTCCGCTTCGCGGTCGGCTTGCGAGACGAGATCGTTGCGGGCCTTGTGGTCGATGACGAGATCGCCACGGTTATGCGCATAGGCCTGCAATATGCCCGCGCCGGTATGCGCCGCCGTTGCGGCTGTGTCGATTGCAGCGCCCAGATCGAGCGTGGAAGAATGCGGCATGATGATCGCTTCGAGGTTGGGTATGAGTTCAGTGTAAGCCAAGCGATCTGCACGCACCCGCGAGAAGCCCGATTCCCACGCAACTCGTCGTTTTCAGCCCACGTCATGAAGCCGTCACTTTCGGTATGCTGTGCGGCGTCACAAGTTGAGACCAGGTTCAGCATGTCGCCTGTACTTGGCTCGTTAGTATCTTCGAACTTCGTTTCGTTCCCGTCTGATGTCTTACGTACCGCTTATTCCACCCGATGTCGGTTTTGATGCCGAAGGGCATTTTCGCAATACCTTCTACGGGGACGTCTATCACTCCACGGCAGGTGCGCTCGGGCAGGCGGAATACGTGTTTCTGCGTGGCAATGGCTTGCCGCAACGATGGCGAGGGCGTGCCAGCTTCACGGTGTGTGAAACCGGGTTTGGTCTAGGCATGAATTTTCTGGCGCTGTGGCGTGCCTGGCGCGACGACCCGGCGCGGTCTCGGCGACTGCATATGCTGTCGGTCGAAGCACATCCATTTGCTCGCGACGACGTGACTCAGATATTGCGTCGCATTGCCCCGGACGCGTTGCGCGGTTTGGCCGAGCAACTGGTGGCGCAATGGCCCGCCTGTCTGCCCGGCCTGCATCGTCTGGAGTTCGAGGGTGGGGCGGTGACGCTGACCTTGGCGTTTGGCGATGCGGCCACCGTGGTGCCACGCCTGCGCGCGCGGGTTGATGCGTATTTCCTTGACGGGTTCGCCCCTCGTCGGAATCCGGATCTATGGCGGCCCGAGCTGATGCGCGATCTGGCACGCCTGGCCGCGCCCGACGCGACATTGGCCACTTGGGCAAGCGCGGGAGCCGTGCGCCGTGCGCTGGTTGACGCGGGTTTCGACGTCGGCCGTCAGCCGGGTTATGCGGGCAAACTGCACATGACAGTTGGGGTGCGTTCCAAACCGGATACGGGGGCGAGTGGCGAGTTTTCGCCGACCGTCGCCTCGGGCAAGGCCGCTGGCTTCGACGACCGCATATGGGATGCGGCGCGCGATGCCGACACGGATAAATCCGGGGAAGTCGTCATCATCGGAGCCGGGCTGGCGGGAGCCGGCCTCGCGCAGGCGCTCGCATTGCGTGGCCGTCCCGTCGTGGTGATCGATCCTGCCAGCACGCCGCAGGCGATGTCGCATGCCGGTCACGTTGCGGCCGCGCTCACGCCTGTAATCGCTCGGGACGATAATTCCCGGGCGCGTTTGTCCCGAGCCGGCAGCGCGCGAGCGTGGGCCCGTTGGGCGGGGCTGTCCGGCGAGGCGGCGCCATTGCGTTGCGGCACGCTGCAGTTGGACCGTGATGAAGGGCGCAGCGCGGCCTTGGGGGAAACGCTGTCCCAACTTCGGTTTCCGGGGGATTGGGCGCACCCCGTGGACCGCGAACAGGCTTCGTCGCTGGCGGGAATTTCTGTGGCGCGTGGGGGAGTGTTTTTCCGCGAGGGAATGCTGGTGCAGCCGGCCAGGCTGATCCCGGCGTTATTGCAAGCCGAAGGCGTGCGTCGCGTGGTTGGCGTGGCCAGCGTGTTGCAGCGCGCGGAAACCGGTTGGGAAGTCTGTGACGCGGATGGCGTTGTCCTGGCCCGAGGGACAACCGTGATCCTGGCTAACGCCTTCGGCGCACAGGCTCTGCTGCGAAGCAGCGGTCTGTTGGATCCGCTGCCCCGGCTGGCTCAAATGCACCGGTTAGCTGGCCAGGTTAGCTTGTTGACCGCCTCGGACCTGGCGGGAGGGCCGCGCTGCATTATCGGCGGCGAAGGCTATCTGTTGCCTGCCGTCGACGGTGTTTGCGTGGCGGGCAGTACCTACGAGCACGGCGCCAGCGTGTCGCAGATGACGGCAGAGGGGCAGCACACCGTTTTAGGCAAGGTACGTGGGCTGCTTGGCTATGACTGGCCGACTTCTTGCGCACCTGGCCAATTGCCAGGCTGGGCGGGGTGGCGCGCAGTGTTGCCAGGTCGTTTGCCGGCGATCGGCCCGCTCGCCCATGCACCGGGGGTCTGGCTGGCTGCCGGGTATGCGTCGCGTGGTTTGAGCTGGTCGGCTTTGGCGGGGGATATTATCGCGTCGGCCCTTTGCGACGAGCCTTTGCCGCTTGAAGCCGACTTATTGACTGCGCTTGCACCACGTTAATGATCGGTGTGATTGTGGTTTTTATGTAAATGACTGATTTGATTGAAAAATAACCAGTGAAAATGGCTTTGGCATCCTGATGCCAAGGATGGTTGCGCGATTTTTGGACAAACTTGCCGGGAGTTTTTGACGCAAAAAACGCGCCCGATTTTATTTCGTGGAACAAATCCGTCAAAATAACGTCTTTTAACGGTTTTTTTGGCTTAAGCCGGGGGATGCTCTGTGCCGCCCAAGTACGACTTTGCCCATACTACCCAGCTCGACGCCGTCGAGTTGCTCTCGTCACGTTCCAGCCGCGTCGATTTCGATGCGGGTGATGGGCTGCACCTGGTAGTCGAGGCGCACGCGCCTGGTGTTTTTCGCCTGCGCTGCGGCCAGGCGAATGTCCTGAATGAGGAAAAGCCCAGTGCGCGCGTGCGCGCGGTGGCGGATATGTTGTTAGCTCGCCAGGAGGCCGTCGGCGAGTGCGTTGTCACGCCTCACGAGGATGGCAAGGGCTGGCGCATCACCCAGGGTGAAATCTCGCTGGATGTTCTGACTGACCCGGTTCGCATCGCGCTCTATCGCGGCGAAACGCAGGTGCTGGCCTCGGACGTGTCCGAGCATGAGCCTGCGTTCGGTTACAACGCACTCGATGACGACGACAACGCTGTCTGGAACGCCGCATTTACGCTGGCCGACGATGAGCGTCTGTATGGCCTGGGAGAAACCTCGGGTGATCTGAATCGTCGCGAGGAAGCCATCGTCTCCGATGACCCGGCCCATCGCGCGCTGCCGCTGGCCTGGAGTCCTCGGGGTTGGGGCGTTTATGTGAACACCATGCACCGCGCCCATCATGACCTGGGCGTGGCGCCGACGGCGTCCGCGTACACCTTGAGCGTCGAGGACAATGTCCTGGACCTGTTCATCTTCGCCGGCGAACCCGTCGAGATACTCAATCAATACAGTGCGCTGACCGGCCGCGCGGGGCAACCCGTGCTGTGGGCCATGGGGGCATGGCTGCAACAGCCCGAGGGCCAGTCGGCCATCGATACCTTGGGCCTGGTCGAGCGCATGCGCGAGCTGCAACTGCCGCTGGACGTGGTGAAATTCGCCACGCCGGCCGCCTGGGGCTTTCAGGCCGACAAGGCCGTGTTCGAGTGGGATAGCCAACGCTTTCCCGAGGCCAAGCCTTTGCTTGCGCGGTTCCGTGAGCAGCATGTGCATTTGGCCGCGACCGGTTTTCCGGGCGTGATTCAGTCCACTCCGTTGTTCGAGGAACTCGAAGACCGCGGCTGGCTGCTCACCAACGACGATGGTGGCGCTCAGGTGTTCGAGGGCAACGAAGCCACCGGCGGACGTCCCTATGGCTTGCTCGATCTGACCTACCGCGATGTGTATAACCTCTGGATCGAACGTCATCGTCAGCTGATCGACGACGGTCTGGATGCACCGGTCTGCAATGCGCAAATCGATATTCCGGATGGCGTCAGTGCGCGCAACGGCGATACGGGCGCGATTCTGCGCACGCAGTATCCGCTGCTGGCCCGTCGCGGCTTGTTCGAGGCGGTGGCCGGACACAAGGTGCCGCCAGAAGGCGTGGTGCCCAGCACCGATCTATTCCCGGCGGCACAGCGTCTGCCATGGCAGCTAGGCCCCGAGGTCACGAACGACTGGGACGGCCTGGAGCACACCTTGCGCACCGCCTTGTCGATTGGTGCGAGCGGTGTGCCGGTGCAGGTGCACAACATCGGCTCGGCGCGCGCGCCGCTAGACAACATGAGCGCAGAGCTTTATCTGCGCTGGCTGACCGTCGGGGTGTTCTCGGCGAACTTCTGTTTCCAAGGCGTGCCGGGCTTGATGCCTTGGGACTTTGGCGACGAGGCGCTGGAGCAGGCGCGCACCTGGCTGCAATGGCGTTATCGCCTGGTGCCCTATGTGCTGGGCGCGATCGAGGATTCCGTGCGGACCGGCTTGCCGGTGCAGCGTTCGATGGCGCTGAGCTTCCCCAACGATCCCGAAGCCCACAATTGGGATCTGCAATACCTGCTGGGGCCGGCGTTGCTGGTTGCACCGGTGATGCAGCCTGGCAATAGCGTGAACGTGTATCTGCCCAAGGGCGAAGCCTGGTGGGATCTGAACACCGGCTATCGCTACGAAGGCGGCACGACGCTGGCGGTGGAGTGGGGGCTGGACAAGTATCCGGTCTTTGGTCGCGAAGGGCATATGCTGTGCCTCGGACCGGCGGTTCAGCATGCGGGCGAATTCAATTCCGCGCGCATTCTGGACGAGGTATGGATGTTTGGCATGCCGGTGCATAACCCGGTCGTGATGCGTAACAAGATCCGCGTCATGCAGATGCAGGGCTCCAGCTATATCAAGGGGCTGGAAGGCTTGCGCATCCTGCCCGCCGAGGGCCTTGAGGTGAAACGACGCGGCGCCGAAGTGCGCATTTCTCGCGCGCGCTGATCTGCCGCCGAACGCCCGCTGGCGCAACATTGCCGGCGGGCGCAAAAGCCTGCTGCCTCTGCGTTGTACTCTCGCCTACTCGCTCGCATCCTGGGTGACAAGGGAAGGTCGCGCGCGGCGTGCGAGGCAGGGCTCAAGGCGGCCTCCCGGGACCCCCGCGTCATGATTCCGCATGCCTTCGCAGGACCGTGCGATCTGCGAGGCACTGTTGCGCGCCCATCCTTTATTCCATTTAGTTATTAAACAGAGACGAAACTGTCGTTCTCTTTAGAAGCGCGATCTCTCACAATCGCAACGCCATGATTGACATCCAACATTTAGCGAAGACTTACGCGACGCCGCGCGGCCGATTCGAGGCCCTGCGCGACATCAGCCTGCATATCGAGCAGGGCGAAGTTTTCGGCATCATCGGTCCCAGCGGGGCCGGTAAAAGCACGCTGGTCCAGTGCATCAACTTGCTCGAGCGCCCGGACAGCGGCACCATCTCCATTGGCGGGACCGAACTCACCGGCCTGGGCGAAACCGAGCTGCGCCAGCAGCGCCGGCGGATTGGCATGGTGTTCCAAGGGTTTAATCTGCTCGCCCGCCGTACGGTGTATGGCAACGTTGCTTTGCCGCTAGAAATCGCCGGTGTGCCGAGCAGCCAGATTCCCGCCAAGGTGGAGCGCTTGCTCAAGTTGGTAGGCCTGGAGCATCTACGCGATCGCTATCCCAGCCAGATCAGCGGTGGACAAAAACAGCGCGTCGGCATTGCGCGTGCGCTGGCCAACGATCCCGATGTGTTGCTGAGCGACGAGGCCACTTCGGCGCTCGATCCCGAGACCACTCACAATATTCTGGCGTTATTGCGCGACATCAATAAAAAGACCGGTGTTACGGTCGTGATGATTACGCACCAGATGGAAGTCGTGCGCGAGATCTGTGATCGCGTGGCTGTGCTTTCGCATGGTCAGGTTGTGGAGTCGGGCCGCACGCAGGACATTTTTGCTTCGCCCAAACATGACGTCACGCGCGCGATGGTGTCGGCGGCAACGGCCTCCGATCTGACGGATACGACGCTGGCGGCTGCCCATGCGCGTCTGGCCGAGCTCGAAGCAGCGCGTCCCGGCACGGTTGCGCGTCTGTGGCGTATCCGGTTGGCGGGCGCGAATTCCGGCACCCTGTTATCCAATCTGACGCGGGAGCACGCGCTGGATATCAGCCTGGTGCAAGCCCGGGTGGAAGACATTCAAGGCGTTGCGGTGGGCACTTTGTTCGTGCTGGCGCAAGGCGCACCGCTCGCGGTAGAGCAGGCGCTCAAAGCATTGGCCGCCCTAGACATTTCCGTGGAAGACATCGCGCCATGAATTCACAATTGATAAATTTGCTTGTTACCTCGCTCGGGGAAACGCTGCTGCTGGTGGGGATTCCCAGCTTGATTGCCGTATTGATCGGTATCCCGCTAGGCGTGGTGCTGGTCGTGACGGCACGCGGTGCCATGTTGGAAAACCTGGCGATTAATCGCGTGCTCGGCGCCATTGTGAACATCACGCGTTCGGTGCCGTTCATCATCTTGATGGTTGCCATCATTCCGTTTACGCGGCTGATTGCGCAGACCTCCATCGGCACCACGGCGGCGATCGTGCCATTGTCGGTCGCTGCCATTCCGTTCATGGCGCGCATCGCCGAAAACGCGATGCGTGAAGTCGATGCGGGCCTTCTGACGGCGGCACGTGCCATGGGGGCGAGCCCGTTACAGATCATCGTCAAAGTGTTGTTGCCGGAATCATTGCCGGGTCTCGTGGCGGCCACCATTGTCACGATCATCAGCCTGATCGGGTATTCCGCGATGGCTGGCGCGATTGGCGGCGGCGGCTTGGGCGACGTGGGGATTCGTTATGGCTATCAGCGCTTCCAGCCGGAAGTGATGCTGGCCGTTGTGGTCGTGTTGGTAGTTTTGGTGCAGGTGGTGCAGGGGCTGGGCGACTGGCTCGTGCGTCGCATGTCGCATCGCTAATTTTTCCTACTCGGAAGACATATCATGAGTATCAAGCTTCTCAAGTCGTTAGCCGCCCTAACCCTGGGCGCTGCCGTGATCGCGCAACCCGCGCTGGCTCAGGACAAGCCGCTGAAGGTAGGCGTTACCGCCGGGCCGCACGCCCAGGTTTTCGATGTGGTGAAACAAGAGGCGGCCAAGCAAGGCCTGCAAGTGCAGATCATCGAGTTCAGCGACTACGTGCAGCCGAATGCCGCGCTGGCTGCTGGCGATCTGGATCTGAACAGCTATCAGCACCAACCGTATCTGGACACGGCCAACGCCGACCGCGGCTATAAGCTCGTGAGCATCGGCAAGACCGTGGTGTTCCCCATCGGTATTTACAGCAAGAAGGTCAAGAGCCTGGATGAGCTCAAACAGGGCGCACAGATCGGCATTCCAAACGACCCAACCAACGGCGGCCGCGCGTTGCTGCTGTTGCAGCAAAATGGCCTGATCAAGCTGGATCCCAAAGCCGGCTTGAAAGCCACGCCTCTAGATATCACCGAGAACCCGCGCAAGCTGCGTTTCGTCGAACTGGACGCCGCGCAATTGCCACGTTCGCTGGACGATGTCGACGCGTCGGCGGTGAACACCAATTTCGCCATGGAAGCCGGTCTGGACCCGAACAAGGACGCGATCGTGCGTGAATCCGCCGAGTCGCCCTACGCCAATGTACTGGTCGTGCGCGAGCAGGATAAAGATCGTCCCGATCTGGTGAAACTGGTGGGCATCTACCAGAGCGCCCCGGTCAAGGCCTTTATCGAAGAGAAGTTCAAGGGCGCGGTCACTGCCGCCTGGTAAGCACGGACGGATTGTTTTTGACGATCATCGAATTCCGATTTGACAGACGAAAATAACTTCGTCATAATCTCGGGCTTCGGTCGGGCCTTTAGCTCAGTCGGTAGAGCAGCGGACTTTTAATCCGTTGGTCGCGAGTTCGAGTCTCGCAGGGCCCACCACCAAATTGTTAAGCCATGCATTGCCTGCGGGCAGCAGGTGCCAGCATCTGGCATGGTTCTATCCGCTACGCATGGATGTCGAAAAGCTGACCCTTGGGTCAGCTTTTTCTTTTGTCCTTTGAATCGGGCGTGTCGGGCTAAGCGTGGTGTAGGTCCAGGGGCTTTATTCTGACGAGAGGATGGCGCGCGCGCGCAGGGGCCTGCATTCGTCACGCGCCGGCCGCGCGGGCGGCTACAATCGACTTTATTTTCTAAATAAAACAGGCACAGCGGGGCTACTGCCAATTCGCGTTTCTTCATGTCTGGCGTGGTCCGCATGGCGAGCGTTTGCGAGTAGGTAGATCCTCGCACCCGATTCGGGTTCGATTGTGCCGGGACATCAAGGAATTCCATGGCTCTGCAATGTGGCATCGTCGGCCTGCCTAATGTTGGCAAATCGACTCTTTTCAATGCGCTGACCAAGGCGGGTATCGCCGCCGAGAACTACCCGTTCTGCACGATCGAGCCCAATGTTGGCGTGGTCGAGGTGCCGGACCCGCGTCTGGCCCAGTTGGCCGAGATCGTCAAGCCCGAGCGCGTGGTGCCCGCTGTAGTGGAATTCGTGGACATCGCCGGTCTGGTGGCGGGCGCGAGTCAGGGTGAAGGTCTGGGCAATCAGTTTCTCTCGCACATTCGCGAGACGGATGCCATCGTCAACGTGGTGCGCTGTTTTGAAGACCCCAACGTGATTCACGTGGCGGGTAAGGTCGATCCCATCTCCGATATCGAGGTGATCTCGACCGAGCTGGCGCTTGCCGATTTGCAGACCATCGAGAAAGCCGTCCATCGCAACAACAAGCTGGCTCGCTCTGGCGACAAGGAAGCCGCAAAGCTCGTGGCCTTGTTGGAGCGCTGCCAGAAGCAACTCGACGCAGGTCAGCCCATCCGGGCGCTGGGCTTGGATGCCGATGAGATGTTCTCGTTGAAATCGTTTGGTTTCATCACGGCCAAGCCTGCGATGTTCGTGGCCAACGTCAGCGACGACGGCTTTGAGAACAATCCGCTGTTGGATCGCTTGGTCGAGTATGCCAATTCGCAGAACGCGCCGGTGGTGGCGATTTGCGCCGCCATCGAAGCCGAAATTGCCGAGCTGGACGACGCTGACAAAGCCGCGTTCCTGGCCGATATGGGCATGGAAGAGCCGGGCCTGGATCGCTTGATCCGTGCGGGCTATCGCTTGTTGGGTCTGCAGACCTATTTCACCGCTGGCGTGAAAGAAGTGCGCGCCTGGACGGTCAAGGTGGGCGCGACCGCCCCGCAAGCTGCTGGCGTGATCCACACCGATTTCGAACGCGGTTTTATTCGCGCGCAAACGATCTCGTTTGACGATTTCATCGCCTATAAGGGTGAAACCGGCGCGAAAGAAGCCGGCAAGATGCGCGCGGAAGGCAAGGAGTACATCGTGCAGGATGGCGATGTGATGAATTTCTTGTTCAACGCCTGACCCTAGAGAGCCATTTCTCAGCATTTCACAAGATTGCTTAGAACCCAGGAAGCAGCGCTAGAACCCCAGAAATTCCGGGGTTTTTCGTTTCCATGGATTGCATGACATTGCCCGGCCTTGCTCGCGTAAAGTGACTACGCTGGTGTATACGAAGATTGGACGGGGTGACAGAAGGTGTATATGATCCTTCTGTCGTTCCTTATTGCTGATCCCGTGACACCGTGCTTACAGATGCCCACTGCCGTGCTGCCAAACCGAAGGAGCAGCTCTACCGCCTGAATGACTTTCGCGGCCTTTACCTCGAAGTGAAACCCAATGGGGTCAAGGCTTGGCGCTACCGCTTCAAGCTGGGCGGCAAGGGATCGTGGTTCGCGCTGGGCGACTACCCCGCCGTCAGCCTTGCCGAAGCGCGGGACAAGTGCGAGGAAGCGCGGAAGCTGGTCAAGCAGGGCATCAACCCCGTCCAGCACCGGCAGCTTGAGCGCCTCAAGCGCGAAGAGGATTCCGCCAATACCTTCGAGACCGTCGCCAAAGAGTGGCTGGCTCTGCGGGACTGGGAGGACATCACCAAGAAACGCCGCCTGGACATGCTGGAGCGAGTGGTCTTCCCCAGCATCGGCAAGCTCCCGGTGCGCGACATCACCCCGGCGCATGTCCTCGACATCCTCACCAAGACTGTGAAGCGCGGTGCGCCGACCGTCGCCGCCGAAGCCAAACGCACCATGTCCGGCATCTTCGAGTTGGCCGTTGCCACCTTGCGGGCAGACAACGATCCTGTCTGGCCCGTCCGCAAGGCGTTGCCCGCCAACAAGACGCAACACAAGACGGCGCTGACCACCGCGCAGATCGGCAAGCTGCTCAACGACTTCGACAACCACCGCTGCGGCTATCAGGTCAATTTCTGCATCCAGTTGATGTGGTGGACACTGGCGCGTCCCAGCGAAGCAGCAGAGGCGGAATGGGCTGAATTCGATCTCGATGCGGCGCTTTGGACGATCCCAGCCCGGCGCATGAAAGCCCGCCGCGAGCATGTTGTGCCGCTGCCAACGCAGGCCATAGAGATGTTGCGTCGCCTGCACGCCATCAGTGGCGACCGGACGCACATCTTCCCCGGCAGGGATGACCGCAACAGACCGATGTCTGTGCATTCGATCCGGCAGGCGCTCAAGGTGCTGGGCTGGAGCGGCACCTACAGCCCGCATGGCACCAGAACCACGGGCAGCACCCGGCTGAACGAGATGGGCTATCGCCCGGATGCCATTGAGGCGCAGCTTGCCCATGCGGAACCTAACTCGGTGCGTCGCACCTACAACCATGCCACCTACCTCGAAGAGCGGCGAGACATGATGCAGGCATGGGCAGACAAGCTCGAAATCTGGAAGCGGGAGGCAGCCAATGACAAAGGCTGATGAGCGGCGTCAGTTCCGCTTCGCACTGGTGAAGGACATCCTGCGCTGTGAGTCGGTCAGGAAACTGCCACATGACCACAAAAAGCTGCTTTTCCGGTGGCTGGCGAATGGCTGGAGCATCACCGATACCCCGCCTGATACATCGCGTATCCGGGCGCTTGAAAAGGCCGCGTCCGATGCGCGTCGGCTGCGGGCTGCGCTGGGTCGTCTTGATGCGAAGGACGCCGCCAGCCTGGACTTCAACTACAGCCAGACCATCCCGCTTTCAACCCGCCTGCTCGCCCTGGAAGAGCTGTCCAATGACGCCGATGCGCTGGCCCGCGTCATCAAGGGCGAACAAGCGGACATCGTGCGGCTGCGGAAACGGCGGACGGCGAAAAGCATTGCCAACACGCTTTCCATGTTCGGAATCCCGTTTAATACGCGCAATGACTGGGATGTGGATGAGCGCAATGTGACGACAGCCATGCGCTGCGTGATGTTCGCCATGCTGGAAGCCGATGCGAAGAAGCTGCATTGGGGCACAGCCGCCGCCATCGTCAAGCTGGGCTTTCAGATACTGACCGATCCTGACGAAGAAAAGGTGGTGTTTTCAGAAGGGGGAATACCAGTTACGGCGGGGGATGCTGAGGACTTCCGACTTTTCCTGCGTGAAATGCCTGAGTTCAACGGCATCAAGCTGGTGGAGTAGCGAAAAGGCTTCCCCAAGCCTTTCGCTAGAACTATCATCTAAAAAATACGCATATAGAGAAGCGCAATTTCGATGCATATACGTGTGCAGACTTACCGCGATAAAAGCGGAAACACACGACAGGGAAAATCAATCTCCCTGCTACGCTACGCCTATGACCATGAGAAAAAGCGTTCCAAGCAGATTGTGCTAGGGACTGTGGATCGCTGGGCAACGTCACTGCCACCTGACATTGACGCCATCCTGACTGACGCCGAGCGTGAAGAGTTCAGGGAATGGATGGCCGAGAGAGACCGGCAGTTTGCTGAGTACAAGCAAAAAAGCCACTTGCTGCACGCTGCCGAACACATGGGATGGGCGGCAAAAGCACTGGCTGCCGGAGTGAAGCCAGTCCGGCCCGAGCGGATTTGGGATGCCCTAGATGTGCTGGCGAAGGCGTTGGAGAAGGCAGGACACCCGAGACCAAGCCGAGCACGAGGGCGTCCGTCGAAGAGCGAAACACCGACGCCGGAGGATCTGGTCGCCAGCCCCTACGATGATCCGACGCTGGCTGCCGAGCAGGAAGAGATGTATGAGCGGATGGCGGCGCTACCGGATTTTGTTCCCAAAGCCCGTTGATTTACTAACGGACATACAAGATAACTGCCTGCCATACTAGGATGGTTTTATAGCCCACTTCTTCTGATAGTTTGGCCCTTCCGATTGCGGCTTGGTTACCGGTTTTTGTATCTGAATGGTCAAGGGGATCGGAAAATCAACGCCAATAATAGCTGCTTCACCTGGACGTAAATTTGGGAGAAAGGCCGATGCCGCCCGATCAATTTCTCCACATGCCCGCTCAACCACTTGTCGGTCTTGCTCATTGGTAAGACGATGGACGATGAGGGTGCCCATCTGACTTAACACCCCTTCGGTAATATCTCTGGGGCGCTGCGTTGCTAAACATATGTTTAAGCCATACTTGCGCCCCTCTTTGGCGATGATTTCAAAAGAATCCAATTTCGCCAGATGATCTTCTGCTCCAGCATATCTTCCCAGAAAATTATGCGCCTCATCCACAATAACAATTACCGGTGTATCGCGAAAGCCTCCGGCTCTTGCCTTGCCAAGTAGAAATCTTCCAATTGTGTTCGCAATAATTTCCCTGGCTTTAAATTCATGGCCGATACCGCTGAGGCATATGCGCAAAAGCCTGTGATTATCAGATAGGAATTCATCAATCTTGCTGGTTACAGATGGTCTAGCGTTAGCCGAAAAAACGCAATCAAAGACAGGGGATTTAAATATATTGTTAATCCTTGCAATCAATGCTGCGCACCAACCCACTTCCTGATCGTTTCGCCCCTTCCAATTGGCATCGCCATAATCTTGTACGCACTCGGCAATGAGCTGCCTTGGCAATAGCTTGACATTGAAAGGCTGACTAGGATTCTGCACTTTATCTGCATGCTTCGCCAATGCTCTTAATATTGGCAATTTTTCTTTGTGTTCTTTAACGAGAATTCCATCATTCGCCAAACTTGCATCAATTTGAACCAGTCTTAAGCTCTCAATTGCCGCTCTTAATTTAGGCCCCTGAATTTTCCCGGATGGCTCAAACAAGGCAATAAAATCCGACTCGACGAAGCTAGAGGGAGGTAGCGAGCACTCTTCAGAATTTTCCGCCTTTGACACTACCGATCCAAGATGGCAGTTTTTTATTAGCTCACCACTGAAACCATGGTACTCCCCCGTGGCATCAAGCAGAATTATTTTTGCTTGATGTTTTATACACTCCTCAATGATTTTTGCCGTAGTCCAGCTTTTTCCACCACCCGTTGCCCCCAGAATTGCGCAATGGCGTCCAAATAACTTCTCTGGCTTAACGAAAACCTTACTTTCTCCTGCGGGGTCGATATGTCCGAGTTCCAAGGTAATTGCAGGCTCTTCTCCTTTTCTTTCCATCAAAAGGGGTAGCAACGAGATGTAACGGTGTGGCGCAGCATAAATGCGATCACCTAAACGAGGGTAGGCATCAACTCCTGCTGTAACGCGAAGGTCATGCATAGAGATACAACCAAGAAGCTGGATCTGACCAATGGCATCCAATTCCTCTCGACCAACATAGTCAGAGCGAATACTGCGTCTTTCCGGTTCCCGGAGTTTCACCTCGGTGATGCGGCCTAACAGAATATTTTGCTGACCTTCTATTAAGATGAATTCCCCAACCTCCCCGCGACCATATCGCCCACCAGAATAATGAGAGCCGCTGGGCTGACCTGCGGAGCTTAGATTAACAGAGACGCTCCTGGCCGAAATGGAAGAGGCAACTCCCAGAAAGAGTTCTGGCCTAAGCAAGCCTTTAGGAAATTCATCATCTAAGTTAATCATGTCCCGCGCCTTTCTGAGTTCCTTGAACAGCGAGGAATAGCCGCTCTGGCGGAGTTAATGATTTCAGGTCTGGAATTAATTCGGCGAATTGGTCAAAAGTAGCGTTAATAAACCATACATCCTCACCACTTTCGGATGCTTCGAATAACGCTTTGTGAAAGCGATTGGCTTGGCCTTCGTTCTCTGCTTTATCTTGGAGTGATGGATCGACAATAATTACTCGCAAGTGAGGGTTGGATTGAACGGAAGATAGAAGTGGTTGAGACAAATGGTCATCATTAAATCCGAAGCCCACGACCAATACGCAAGTGTTTGGCTCACGTATTGCTGCCAAATACTGTGAGATTGATTCAAGATATGGTTGATCGTAGCTCTTCTGGTATTTTCCGCTGGCCGGATAGATCAGGCAAGCACGCTCTGGATCAGGCTGCTGGGCTTCCTTGATTGTTCCGTTGTTTTGCTTTTCCCAATTGACTGACCCATGCAGTTTGTATAATTGGAAAACGCCTTCTAGATATGTGCTTTGCTTGTCGCCTGATCGAGTTCTGCGAATAATATCGTAGTCAAAAAAACGGGGGTCATAATGGCGGGGATTGGAGAAAGAGAATCCGTCGATGGGGATGCATCCAAGCTCGGCGGCTGCACGCTCAAAACAAAGATCGTAGTTTGTGGTAAAAACCTTTAACCTCTGATCTCTCACTCTTCGGCGAGACAGGCGATGCAGAAAGGATTTGTGGGCAGTTAGAGGTGCTCCTTCAATGAATCCGCCGCATTTCTCCAGAATTTTTTGTTTTGCGGTTTTGAGAAATGCAGAAACCTCAGTGTCATCTCCCATCAACGAAAGCCAGCCTTCAATTTGGGAAAGAAATGCTTCTATATCTTTATTTTCAATGTTGTATTGAACGCGGCCTGCCACCTTCTTTGCTGACTCTGTGGCCTCGCTGCCAACGACTGTATTCCACAGTTCCGTCATAGACGGCCCTTTGGAACCGTTACTGCCGACGACTCCATAGGAACACCCGGAACCTGCCAATATCATGACATGTTCCATCTTCAGCGCGGCTAAAAGCGTCTGTTCTAGCCTCTCACGAGCATGCTCCGCCCTTGATTTGGCCTGTTTGCTCTCATCGTCCGAAAGAGAATCCTGTTCCGTTGCATCTAACTTATGCCATTCCGTTGCTCTTGGCTCACGAAAGCTGCGCAGAGGCTGATGCGCAGTCGGATTTTCGGAAACAGGTTTGCTCTTGGTGTTCATGATTTATCCTTCAGCAATGACGGCAGCGAGTCGACAATCTGATTGGTCTCCATGCTCACCCGAATAACACGCTTGACGAGATTGAGGATGTAGGCCGGGTCGTTGTGCTCGCGGCACCAGTCATTGGGATCATCCTTGATGCCGCTATCCTTGTCGGCCGAGACCTGATAGCGTTCCATGACCCACTCGATGGCGCTCTTGCCGTTGACCACATAGTCGTAGGCTTGCAGCGGGATACCGCGCAGGGTAATGCGGCTGTTGAAGACGATGACGCTCTTGTCCTTGTTTCTGCCACCCAGCGAAGCAAAGCGCATCTTCTCGACGCGGTAGTAAGCCAGGTCATTCAGATCGCCCTTGGGCTTGGCATCCTCCTGCACTGGCCACGGCTCCACCGTTTCGTAGTTTAGATGCAGGTCGGCGAGCTTGCGCCCCGCCTGGCTGAATGCCTTGAAGTCCGGCGCATAGGGAATGCGGGGCAGCACCTTCTTGAGGTCGGCGGCATACTGCTCGCGGTATTCCGGCGAATGCAGAACGCCATAGACGTAGTAGAAGATGTCTTCCTTGGTGATCGACTCGTCGTTGTAGTGCTGGCGGAAGTTGGCCAGTGCCACGTCGGTAATGCCGTCACGCTTGATGTAGCCATTGGCATCGGGCAGGCTGGCATCGTCGCCGCCAAAGCCAAGGCCACCTTGTGGATTGGTGTCCGTAGCTTTTTCGTACCAGTGCAGGGGGAAGCATTGGCCTCCGCCTGATTGGATATTTAGATCTGGGATTGTGTTTACTATTAGGCAGTTAAAATCCTTAGTCGAACCTGTTCCAGGGACAATAATTGCCATATTGGAGTAGCTGGCAGATGGATAGAGTTTTTCTTTGAAATATTCATTAAACTGCTGGTCGTAGTAGACCCATGATTGACAATATGGGCGGTATGTAGCCTTGCCAATCTTGTTGTGTTCGAATGTCCCCTTCCTACTGCGACTCAGGTGGGCTATCAATCCTCTTGTCCACTTAATCTTCTTAGGGTTTGTGTCAATCAACTGGCTGGCCGTCTTTTCTTTTTCCTTGGCCGAACCCGCCGATTGAACGATACTCCCATGCAATGCAAGCTGATCGTTGTAAAAGTCAATCATGCGCTGCATGTTTGTTTCTAGATTGGCTTTGCTTGCGTTGTAAACCCAAGCGTCACGGCTGGTTTCGACACCGCGAGAACGGAATGCAAATATTGCATCCGGCTCATCGTTGAACGGAACGAAGGCGCTGAAATCCCCGCTGCGCTGATTGATCCAGTCGTGGTACTCGTTAGGCTCCAGGGTTTGCCACGGCACCTGCTGATAACTGCCGAAGCTGCTGACGATTTCCAGTTTTTGCTCACGGCTGAGGTAGTCGCCAATATCGTGGTAGTGGATCGCGGCCTTGCCCTGGTGGTCTTTGCGTTTGATGAGCAGGGTAATGGCTACGGGCGTGCGCGAGCCAGACCCGAATACCTTGCCTCCTTCTTTTCGAGATAATTCCCCACTGGTGCGCTGGTTGCCCCGTAGATTGAAGACATACACATCAGAAAACTCGTCCTGCAAGGTCTTGCGGAAGCCATCCATTGAATTTCCATCAAGCCAGCCACCATTAGTGACAAAACAGATCACACCTTCATCTTTTATCCGATCTGATGCCCAGCGGAATGCCCTGATATAAGAGTCATATAGAGCATTCTTATTAGTTGCGGTGGAGTGCACAGCGTAGGTTGCTGCAATACGACTATCCAGCTTGGGGTAGCTCAGATTTTGATTGTTGTCGTTGGCATCTTCCTGCTTCGCAGAATATGGAGGATTTGCCACAATCACCCTTATATCCCTTGCCTTCTGCTGATCGGCGCGCTTGTGGTTTTCTGGCAAACCTTCATCCAGATCGCCGGTCTGCGGCTCATTCATCTGGAAGGTGTCGGTGAGCACGATGCCGGGGAACGGTTCGTATTCCTGTCCTGTGACGCGATGGAAGGCTTCCTCGATGTTGATGGCGGCGATGTAGTAGGCCAGCAGCACGATCTCGTTGGCGTGCAGCTCGTGGCGGTACTTGTAGGGCAGCTTTTCAGGCGGAATCAGCCCTGTTTCGATCAGCCGCACGGGGAAAGTGCCGGTGCCGGTGAAGGGGTCTAGGATGTGGACGTTCTGGTCAGCCAGTCTGGTGCCGAAGTGTGCCTGGAGGGCGGCGTCGGCACTGTGCAGAATGAAGTCCACGATCTCGACCGGCGTGTAGACAATGCCCAGTCGTTCGACCATGCGCGGGAAAGCGGTCTTGAAGAACTTGTCGTACAGCTCGATGATGATCTTTTGCCGCCCTTTCGGGTCGGTGATACCAGATGCCCGCTCGCGCACGCTGGCATAGAAGCCCTCCAGCGTCTCGTGCTCCTTGTCCAGCGCCTGCGCATCGAGGATGTCCATGATTTTCTGCATGGACTGCGACACGGGGTTCTTGCTGGTAAAGGCGTAGCCCTCGAACAGCGCGTCGAACACCGGCTTGGTGATGATGTGCTGGGCCAGCATCTCGATGGCGTCGTTCTGGCTGACGCTGGGGTTGAGGTTCTTCCTGACACCTTTGAGGAACTCGTCGAACGCTTTCTTGCCCTTGGAATACGGTTTCTCCAGCAAGGCGCGAATGCGCATCTGGTGACGGTCGGCAATCTCGGCGATGTCTTTCGCCCAGTCCTCCCAGTAGCGGCGGTTGCCGCACTTGGTGACGATCTTGGCAAACATGGCGTCCTGCCACTTGCCAAGTTCCTCCGGATCGAAGGCAAAGCCAAGCTGCTCTCCGCCGAAGGCATCGGTTTTCTCGTTGCCGCCGCCCACGCCGATGACGTTCACCACGCCATTGCCTTTGCCTGTCAGGTCAATGGTGGCGAACTGCTTGTCCAGCCGGTCATCGTGGGCACGCAAAGCGTTGAGCACCTGCCAGACCACGCGGTATTTCTTGTTGTCATCAAGTGCCGTTTCGGGCGAAGTGTCCTTGCGAATGCCGATGGGCAAAATCACATAGCCGTACTTCTTGCGGCCAGCCGGGTCTTTGCGCATCACGCGACCGACTGACTGAACCACGTCCACCACGGAATCGCGGGGGTTCAGGAAAATGGCAGCGTCCAGTGCCGGGACATCCACGCCTTCGGAGAGGCAGCGGGCATTGGTCAGGATGCGGCATACCGGCTCTTCCTTGCCGATGTTGTCCTTGAGCCAGGAGAGCTTCTGGTTGCGCTCGACCACGTTCATGGTGCCATCGACGTGTTTGGCCTCCAGCGCGGGGAGATAGTCGATCTGGTCGCCGAGGTCGTCGGAAATGCGCTCGAACTCGGCGGTCAGCAGCTTGGAGTGCTTGATCGACTGCGCGAAGGCGATGGCAGTGCGCATCGGTTGAGGATCGACGCTGACATCCATGCCATCCTCAGCGGCGACGTGCTTGCCCAGGCCGTTCCAGCAGCCGACGATTTTCACCGCGTCATCCAGCTTGAGTTCATCGCCGCTGTCGGCGATGCGCTTGTTGAGCACCCTGCTGACGTGCAACTCATCAACAGCGATCACCAGCACCTTGTAGTCGGACAACAGATCGCAACGGACAGCTTCATCGAAGCGAAGCTGATGGAACACCGGACCGAAGGTGGCCACATCGTCCATCGAGAACACTTGCACATCGTTTTCTTCGGCCTTGCTCTTGCTGGCTTCGGCGTAGATGCGCGGCGTGGCGGTCATGTAAAGCCGCTTGTTTGCCTTGATGTAGGCGTTGTCATGGACGCGCACGAATGCGGAATGATCTTCGCCGGGAGCGGTATAGCCCGCAGTGCGGTGTGCCTCATCGCACACCACCAGGTCGAACACCATGCCGGTTTTCTGCTGCGCCTGATGTACCACTTCAATGGACTGATAGGTCGAGAAGATCACCGTGATGGCGCTTTCGTCCTGCGTTGCGGCGAGGGAAGCAGCCAACTTGTTTGCATTCGTCGTGGCCGGATAAGCCAGTTCGTAGATGCGCATGTCTTCTTCATTGCGGCTGGCCTTGCTATCCGAGCACACCGCAAAGCAGCGCAACGGCACACTGGCATCGGCTGTCCACGCCCGTAGCGTCTGCGACAGCAGCGCGATGGACGGCACCAGGAACAGGATGTTCTGGCCCGGCTTTACCATCTGCTCGGCAATGATGAGCGAGGTGTAGGTTTTGCCCGTGCCGCAGGCCATGATGAGCTTGCCACGGTCGTGGGCCTGAAAGCCTTTGGTGACATTGGCCAGGGCTTCGCTCTGATGCGGGCGAGGGTCTTTCTTGGGCAGTTTGCGCAGTTGATCGGGCTTGTCCAGCGAGAACTGTGACCAGTCAATCGGGGAGGCTTCCAAGTCCTCCAAGGTCATCAGTTCGACCGGAATGGTCTGCCCTTCCAGCGCATCCGCCGCGTGCTTGGAGAGCGGCGCAGTTGCCACGATAAGGCGCTGGGTAAAGCCACCCTTGCCAGAGAGTGTGAAGAAGTTACCCAGATCGCCCAACGGAATCGGGGAGTCGTAGAACTTGCACTGGATCGCGCAGTAACCATCCTCATCGCGCAGCTTCGCTACCAGGTCGATGCCGGTGTCCGGCAGCTTGTAGCCAAGGGCTTCCCGCTGCGGCCAATCCTTCCAGAGCCAGACATCTTCAAACAATGCAAGGTACTGCGGGTCGAGCTTGAGGTAGGCCCGCATCAGCCGCTCGAAGCGGTCGCCCAAGTCACGGTTGAAAGCGGATTCGTCCCTGTATTGCTGGAGAATGTCACGGATCATGGTTTCTTCTTCACTGGCTGGGCCTCGACCACTTCCGATTCCCGGCGTGGTGCGACCTTGTAGATAGTCGTTCTGGATACTTTGTAGCGTTCAGCGATCTGACTGACCGGAATGGTCGGGTCAGTCATCAGTCGCTTGATCTCTTTGATCTGCTGAGGTGTCAGCTTTGGCCTGCGGCCACCCGACCGGCCACGGGCACGAGCGGCCACAAGCCCTGCTCGGGTGCGTTCGCGGATCAGGTTGCGCTCGAACTCGGCAAGTGCGGCAAAAACATGGAAAACCAGCTTGCCCGCAGCACTGCTTGTTTCGATTTTTTCGGTGAGGCTTTCAAAACCGACGCCCTTCTTTTCTAGCTCACCGACGATGCGCACAAGGTCGGGTAGGCTGCGCCCCAGCCGGTCAAGACGCCAAACCACGAGGGTGTCGCCCTCGCGGAGTGCTTTCAGGCATGCAGCTAGTTCTTTGCGCTCGGCATCCTTACCGCTGGCGGTGTCGGAGTACAGGCAGCCGTCAGCGATGCCAGCTCGATGCAGCGCGTCAAGCTGCAAGTCAAGGTTCTGGTCATCTGTCGAAACTCGGGCGTACCCGATGCGTTGCCCCATGCCGTTCGCTTCCGTCGCACATGAATATGTCCAGCAAACGCATGTTTGGCGGACTTTGAAAAGTTGACGGAAATTTTAACAACGGAGAGGCTGTTTGACCAGATGTAACGATGCCGTTGCCGACTGTTCATCAAACTACCGTTTTCCGAACACTCGCCGGGTTACGATGAAACACCAACAACCCCCGCCAGTAGGCGTTCCAGCCGCTCGCGCAGGCGCGGAGCGTTGATGATCCAGCCGCGCCGGACGACCTCGGCGGACGGCACTTGCTGCTCTGGATGGTCGGTAAAGTAGGTCGTAGCCGCATCAGATAGCCGCTTGCCTGCCTCTGGATACCTGCCGTCCACGATCATCCCGGCCAACCGGCAGACATTGGCCTCTGCCTGATCTCGGGGCACATCGCCCGGCGTGGTGGCAATCTGGAGGCATCGCTCCAGCATCGACCGCTCGATGTCGCGGGCGGTGCTCATGGCCCCACGCCCAGCCGCTGCGCAAACTCGCGCTCATGGGGCGGCATGGCCTGCCAGTCGATGCGCTGCCGTGCATCCTCGTAGATGGCCCGGCAAGCTCGGCCATCAAGCCGGGTGGCCTGTGTACGCTCGGCTGCCAGCGCTGCCAGCACGGGATAATCGGCCAACGTGTAGACAGAGTGCATGATGGCCGGATCGGTCGGCACAAACCGCTGCGCGATTGGCGGAGGCATCTCGGCAATCATCCTATCCGTGACGGGCGGCCACTTCCGGTCACGTCGGAAGGCCGAAACTGGCCGCTAGGCTCTCGGACGCTTGCCAGCTCTATCACGTCTGCAACGTCAAGCAATGCCCCGGTCAGGGCATCAGACCGCGCCTGTCTGGTATCGACGCGCATGTATTCATACTTCGGGCTGCAATAGGCGGTCGTGCCGCTGGCAACGGCCAGCGTCTTGATCGCCCATCGCCACCTGTCCCAGTGAGGACGATCCGGCCAGCGGTCACGCTGGGGCCAGTCGTCGGGGCGGTCGAGTGGATGCCGCCCGGCTTCGATGTCGCCCAGCATCTGCTCGATGATTGTCATCGCCTGCACCGTATCCGGGGATGGCTCACCAATCTCGGCGGACAGAACGGCAAGCGCGGGGCGTGCTCTGATGGCTGCTCGCTGTAGGTCGATCATTCTGGCTCCCCCTTCGTCACCCAGATCGGAAGCTCCAGCGGCAGACTGACTTCACCACGGTCACGGGCCTGTAACTGTGCCCGCGCCCATTGACCGTCTCGCTTCATCTCCGCTCGCAGAGGCAAGGGGTAGACATCCTCGAATTGTTCCCGGTCGAACAGCACCCCGGCTACGGTCAGCCGCTCCGGCATGGGCCGTTCCTGGCCGTGCTCGCGGACGAACACGTCATCGCCGCGCCGGATGATGTAGCACCCAGCCGGATCAGCGTTCAGCCGCTCCGGCGCAGCATCTACGAAGTCGGCCCGGTTCTCATCGAATGCCCAGACTTTCATGCGCACCCCTCCCGAATCGGCATGGGATGGTGGCGGGAATGTGGCTGCATTGTGGTGAAGTGCCACGTTATTACCACCATCCGCACACACAGCCACCACAGTGCCGTCACTGTCTTACCAATATCCCGCCACCATCGTTCCACCATGTCACCACCTTGTTACCGTCATCATTGACACCATGCTGCCACCGTCTTTCCACACTGTTGCCACCATTGCCGGTGGCATCATGGCACGGGAGTGGCAACAGGGGAGTCCTCTTGTGGCGGTTGGGGATCGGCATCCCTCGCCGCCTGTTCCTGCATAGCCCGCCGCTCCTGTTCGGCCATGCCTTTTGCGCAGGCTTGAGCGAACATTTCCGGCGTCATGCCTTGCTCCGCAGCGGTATCCATGTACGCCGCGAAACGTGCTTTGAGTCCGGCAAGCGGTGCGGCCAGAACGGTCAAGCTGAGGTCGTGCTCGAACTGAGCTGCGTGCATGAAGGTGCGTTCAAACGCCGCCCAGCGAGGATCATCATCGCTGGGCTCCGGCTGAGTGGCGTCAGCCTCTTGCGCGGCCCGCAGTTCCGCTAGACGGTGCTCCAGCGCGGCCATCGACTCTTCAATGCGTTTGCGCTCGTGCCCCAATCTGCGCTCCGCATTCTTGGCGAGGATGATCCGGTTCAGGTTGCCCCAGTACGTGTCGATCCCTTGGCGCTCCAGCGCCGTGGCAGCCGCTCCGATGTGTACACCGGGCAGGCGGTCGAGTTCTTCGGCAGCGGCCAAATCTCCCCGTTCCAGTGCGTCTTCGCGCTGTACTGAGAGGGTGCGGTGATCCCATCGCTCACCCAGTCCTGCCCGCTCCATATGCGTGTTGCCGATCAAGGCCCATTGTTCGCGCCAGTAGCGGAGTGTTTTCGGCCCCAATTTCCGGTCAATGAACTCGCGCCCCTTGACCTTCGAGAAACCCTCTGGCGTCAGTTCTCGTGTCGGCATCAAAAGATGTGCGTGACTGCCGACAATCCCCTTCACTGATCCGTCCCACTTCTTCGGGTCGTCCTTGTGGATTGCGAAGTCCACAGGCAGGCCGTGCCGGTCAGCAATGCTTTGAGCAAGGTCGCGCACCATCTCGATTTCCTGCTCCTTCGTGAGTCCATATGGCAACGCCACGATGAACTCATGTGCCAGCCGTGCATCCTTCCGCGCCTCGGCGGCTTCGACTGCATTCCACAGTGCCTCGCGGTGGCTGGCCCAGGACGGCGCTCCGGGCGGCACAACGATCTCCGTGTGGCCGATCCTGCGCTTGCGCGTGTAGTCATGCACTTCACCGGTGCGGTGGTCAGTGACGATGCCGCCACTGCGGTAAGCAGCGGCGGCTGTGGCCGAAAAGCCGTGGCCTTGTTTGGCGGCATCCCGCTGTTTGCCTTTCTTGCCGCCGTCGCGGCTGATGTAGTTCAGCTCCATCCGGTACATGCCGCCACCCTCATTGAAAACCTGTTGGCACCGCGTCCCCCATTGAAAGCAGCTTGAAGGGGGTCAAGGGGCGCAGCCCATTGCGCAGGCGTCGCGTAGCGATGCGTAACTGCGCTGTTGCGGCAGGCGCAACAGATGAAAACCACCACCATCTTGGCCCCACGCGAGGCGCACAACACACACGCAAATGATACCGCCAAAGGCGCGTTTTTGTCCTCAAAAAATAGTATTTATTGGCAGCATGGCCGCAAGTTGAAAACTAGATGGCGGCACGTCCGCAGTTGCTCGCAAGCTACGAGCAGAGAAAATTTATTGCCATCCATATATGGACAATAGTCCATGTATCTATTTGATCTACAAAGAAAAATAACTATTTGAAAATAATGAAAAAACAGTCTTGAGTACCTCGGTGTAAGACTCAAAAAACATGGACAACCTAACTTTCAAGGTGTCTGGCAGACCATTGACTATGCTGTATTTTGTGCAGATAGTTCGGTCTGAGACATGCCACATGGAGCAGAACGAACGTGCAGCAGAAAGAGGAACAGAAGCGAGGACGGGGACGCCGCCCAGCCAACGAACTGGCAGAACAGCGAGAGCGGGAAATAGCTGCGCTGGCAGCCACGGTGGCGCGGCAGCAAAAACGGCTGGAAGAGCTGAAAGAGGCCCAGCGCCGGGCGCAGAAGGCGGCAAGGCGAACCTACATCAACCAGCGCAAATATGCGGTGGGCGGTCTGGCGCAGATTGCCGGACTGTTGGAAGCCGATCCCGGTTTCGTGCTGGGTCTGATGCTGGAAGCGGCGGAACAGCGTGACCGCGACGGTACTTGGCCCAGCGCGGTATTCGAAAAGTACAAGCGCCGTGGCGATCAGGTGCTGGCTGAGCGTGCTGCCGCACGCAAGCGCCGCAAATCCACTGGCGACGACGATGACGACGATGACGTGGAGTTCGGTCCGGCGGTCGTGCTTGCCCAGGAAAACCGTTATCAGCAAGGAGCACATTAATGGCACAGATGCCGTTTTCTCCGTGCGATGACGCAGCGAATTGCACCGATCACAGCGTCGATATGCTGCGCAGCATCTTCGGCCCGGTGATTGACGCGCTGGTCACGGGAGCCGACCCGGATACCGTCAGCGCCGCGAGCAACGTCATCGCGACCATGATGGGCTTCTTTAATAGCGGCATCCTGATCGTGGGCACGCTCATCGTCAGCTACGTCGCAGTCATGGGAACGCTGAACACAGCCAACGATGGCGAAGTGATGGGACGCAATTGGTCATCGCTGTGGACACCCGTGCGGATCGTGGCAGGCGGGGCCGTACTGCTGCCCACGGCTAGCGGCTTCAGCTTCATCCAGCTTGTTGTGCTGATGTTTGCGCTGTGGGGGGTAGGCTTTGCCAACGGCACTTACAAGACCGGGATGGCGATTGGCGTGCTGAATCCTGATGGAGTCGTGCAAGGAGTCAATGATCCGGGGAGCTTCTATGGGTTACGCGATTTCGGTAAGCAGTACCTCGCCGCTTCGTATTGCGCCCGCGCTGCAAACCAGATTTACCCGGGGGCACAGGTCAGTGCGGCACCCAGCGCCGACAAGACCACCACGAATGGCGGGCGTACCGAATATCTCTTCCAGATCAAGGATCGGAACGCCACGACAAATTTGGGTGGCGGAGAACCGCTGTGCGGCACTGTCAGCATCAGCCAGTACGCCGCCCAGCCCGCAAAAGACACAACCGGGATTGAAGCAGCTCTGGAGCAGCTCCGAGTGGCGGCGCAGAACGCCAAGATTCAGGCCGCTACCAAACTCATGGGCGATCTGGAGGCATGGGTAAACACATGGCCGAATGACATCTCGGGTGATTGGTCAAACGTGGATTCAGCAACGTTCAACGAACTGGTGAATGCCGCGGAAACTCAAGTAGCAGCGGCCCTCATGGCTGCACTGAGTGACACAACTGGTGTGAAATCAGGATTCCAATCGCTCGCCACGTCACTGACGGATGAAGGCTGGGCGATGTCTGGAGGCTGGTATCAGCGCGTCGGAGAAGTACGTGGGCGCATCACAGCCATCACATCGGAGTCGGTTGGCTCTGTCTCTGCCCCGTCGCTGTCCGCACTGCCCGCTGATGCAGCGGCCAGCCGACTTATCGGATCGGTGACAACGGTAACTGAGGCCATCAGCAAAAAGTCGGAAGCGAAGGGAAATTACAAGGCTCCGACCAGCGGCCCCGGCGACCTCACCAGCGTAATCCCCAAGGACGCTCAGTCCGACATCAACATCGGCTCGATTAACGCCGATTTCGACGCCAAGGTGAGCCTCTGGATCAACAGCTTGATGGAAAGCATGGTCGAGATGGCGACCGGCGCGAACACCTCTGGCACCACACCTCTCTGCGGCACCGCTGGCCAGATGGGAGGCTCTCTCAACCGCATGAAGTGCGTCGGTGACTACCTCGCGGTTGCCCGCGCCGGGATCGGCGCGGCAGATGTGGCGATCAAGACGGGAGCGACCGCGTTGCGCGTCGTCGCTGGCACGCTCTCATCCGTCAAAGGCGTCGGCACCGGCCTCGATCTCGACAAGGTTGTGACGCCGATCTGGGATTGGGTGATCGAGGTGCCCGTCAAGCAGCTTGCCATGATGGCCTCGTACATCGAACCGATGGCCTTCTACTTTGGCGTTTTTCTGCCCAGCCTGCCCTACGTAATTTTCATGACAGTGGTGGTCGGCTGGATTCTGGCGGTGCTCCAGTCGATCATTGCTGCGCCCCTGTGGGCGGTCATGCACATGACACCTGACCGCACTTTTGTCGGCAGCCAATCGCAAGGCTACCTGCTGCTGCTGTCGCTGTTCGCCCGCCCGGCGCTGGCCGTAGTCGGCCTGTTCGCCGCCATGCTCGTCAGCGATCCGATCATCGACTTCATTGCCAAGGGTTTCTTTGCAATGCGCGGTGCCGTGGTCACATCGACCGGCACGGTTGGCGCAATCAGCTCGTTCCTTTCGTTTGCATGGTGGTTCATGGTGTTCGGGCTGACACTCCTGCCCGTGCTCTACATGACGTTCGGCCTGCCGCAAATCCTGCCGGATCATGTGCTGCGTTGGATCGGCGCTGGTGTGAGCGACCTCGGCGAAACTCAGGCGGTAGGCGAAGCACGTCGCGGAATGGAGCAGGCCGCATCCCGTGGTGCCCTGCCCTCTGGCGGTAGCGGAGCATCACGCCGTATCAGCGGGAATGGCGGCGGAGAACTGCTCCCCGGTGGTGGCAACGGCGGCACGCCGCCCACGGGCAATGGCGGCGGTGGGCGCGGCAACACAACAACCAAGCGGGCGCTGCTAAGTGCAGGCGACCAAGGCGTTGCCCCGTCAGCGCCCGATACCACTGCACCCACACCACAGTCAGATACTCGCTCTGGACGTGAAAAGGTCAGTGACGCCGCTGGCGTTGGCTTAGGTCGGGCCGTCACTGGCACCTTGGGGGCAACCGCCCGGAGTGTAGGCCGCGCCGCTGATGCTGCGATCTCAACCGGCAGCGCCGGAGTCACTGCATTCCGAGATGCAGCAGATAGCGGCGCAAGCCTTGGGCAACGTGCCCGAGCAGGTCTGGTTGGTGCAGGCGCAGCCGCCGTTACTGGATTTGGCAGTGCCGCGACCGCCTCCGCCAATGATTACGTCGCGTCCGGTCGCACGGCTCTCGCCGAAGGCAAAGCAGCCTACTCCGAAGGAGCAGACGCACGCATCGCAGCCTACAAGGCGTCGCTGCGCGGCGAAACCGTCAGCACCGGGAGTGAAGGCGTCATTGGCGATTCAGGAAGCATTGACCAGTCGTATGACAGCCGCTACTCCCCTCCCCCAACCGATAACGGCGACACAGAAAAGGAGTGAATGTATGTACAAATCTGCTGATGCGTTCGTTGCCGAGTCGCACGGTCTGGCCGTAGGTAAAGCACACGGACTTCGCCAAGGCTACGACGAAGGCTGGAACGATGCCATCGCTCATGTGCAGCCTCAATTCGACGCAGCACTCCGCGAGCAGCGCGAACTGGCCTATGCACTCAATGCCCTTTCCGTCATCGCATATTCCGCGCTGGCCGCATTGAAGGCAGCTCCTGAGCAGCATCGCCTCATGGCGACCGACATCTACGCGAAGGAGGTCAACCGGCTTATGAAGGCGGGCCCCAAAGCCCCCGGCGCGATTCGCGCTGTGCCGCACACCGACCCAGCACTGCTTGCTCGTGAAAGCGACATTGCTCACCTCATGCAGCAATGGTTCGAGCACTCACTGGCGCTGGCGAAACAGCAGCAGCACCACCACGAAAACGACTCTCCCAGCCCGTAAAGGAGGCCAGATGAACATGATCGACACCACCGTTCCAACCACAGTGCTGGCCATCCTTCTGGCTGTCGCGGACACCGTGCTGGCCCAGCGCAAACGGCGTAAAAACTACCGGAGGGCACACGCATGAGTATCCTGAACGGAGCAAAGAAAGCTGCGAAATTCACTTTCGTTTCAATGCCGCTATCCATTTTGGGCTGGGGGCAGCTCAAGCGGAATCACGGTTTCATCCGTGACCTTTGGCATACCCTGCGGAATCCTCGATGTCCTGAATGTGGGCGTGGAGTCATGCACCGACCAACCAACGCGCAGGCTGACGACACCGCGCTTTACCCGTGGGAGTGCTCCGCACGTTGCGGATTTGGCGTACTAGCCCCAGAAGACCCTGCCGAAATCCGCCGCATTGTCGATGCACGCATGGAGGTTCGAGGCAAGCAACGACTGGCCTTCCTTGAGGATCAGGAGCGCAGCAAGCTGATCCGTAGCCACCTGCTCAAATCAAGAGGCTATTGGATCGTTGTCGCGCTTGTCTTCTTGATGGCCGCATGGCAACTGGCTGTAGGCGCTCCACTGATGGTTGTTCTGAGCGTGCTGTCCATGTGTCTGCCGTTCTCGATCCACGCGATCCGCTGGAGCTATCGTGCATGGCAAGTGCGCTCCGGCACGCTGTTCGTGGAGGGCGCGTTTGGCCGCTACGTCCGCGACATGCTTTGGGTTCGGGGGATTCAGTGATGGCCCAGATGATCCACTCCCTCCTACTTCGCCTTGGCCGCGAGCGTGTCACCAACATCTGCTGCGTACTCGGGACATGTCTCGCCTTGTTCGTCGAGCGCGATGCGCTGATGAATGGCCCTCCTGCTGCCCAGGTCGGAACGATCACCCTCGCCATAGCTGTCCCCATCCTCTACCTGACACCGTTGATCTGGCTTGTGTACCGCTACCTAGTGAGGCCCAACCATGAAAACCGCTGACAACTATCTCGTTCTGCGCGTGTCGTGGCTGCGCGAGCACGACCAGGTCATCGGCGAGCTGGTCGATCTGTGGCTCGACCGGCAGGCCAAGCAGCAGCCTGACCCCAAGCCCACCAAGCCCATGCGCATCAGGTCGCATCACAACATCGACATCAGGAGCCATGCCCATGCGTAGCAAGCACCTCATCACAATTACTGCGGTGGCGTTTTCCAGCATCGTCTGCGCCCAGATGCCCGTCCCGCTGCTCGACAACGAGCCAGCCGCACCCAACGCAGCACTCTGGGCCGTGGCTGGCCCGATGCTGCAGGCCGCGCTGGAGTGCCGCGAAGACCTGCCCGACCATCCTGCCTCCCGTGCCATGCTGCCGCGCAAACCGGCTGGCGAGGAACAGCACTACCGGCTGACGCCGCCCAGCGGATTCAACGTGTTCGGCCTGCCTGTGGCCGAGATCGAGGTCTGGGTCGATGATGGCAGCGGCGAACTGGGCCACAGTTACACCTCGCACATCCGTGGCAGGACGCTCGCCGAAGTCGCCAAGGCTGCCAAGCTGAACAAGGGCCAATCGTTCCCCAACCGCAAAACCTCGATGGGCAGCCTGATGGCCGATCAGCCATTTGGCCCAGAATCGGTGCAACTGACCTGCACCATCGACGGCAGCTACGCCGCCCACGAAAACGAGTACCGGGAGCCATGACCATGCACAAGCTGCTTGCTCTGGCCGCACTGGTGGCCGTGACTCCGGCACTGGCCGATACCTGCATGGTGTCGCCAACCGAGAAACAGACCGTCTCCGGGCGCTTCGGCAAATTCAGGGGCGGCGGTGCGGGGAACTTCGGCAGCGCCAACCAGAAGCCGCACATGCACGATGGTCTGGATTTCTCGACCAGCGGCGCATCGCAGCCCCTGTACGCCACCACGGACGGCAAGATCACCTTCATCGGCAACCGGCGCTCGGCGGGCAACGCGATCCTCATCGAGCGCAGCAATGGCGACGTGGTGGCGTACTACCACATGAGCGGCTTTGCCACGGGGTTGAAGAAGGGCATGGAGGTCAAGGCAGGGCAGTACATCGGCCTGTCCGGCAACACGCCCAGCGACAAGATGGTGAAGCACCTGCACTTCACCTACGGCACGGCGCAGAAGGATGAAGCCCGTGCCAAGGCTTTCACTCAGGATGCGGCCAAAGGCACCTTCAATCCAGCCCAGCTTCCGTTCGCATTCAACCAGCAGCAGGGCATCGGCTGGAAGACTGACCCGGCACCGTATTTCTGCGCGACTTTCCCGATCCAAGACGGCAATCCGCAGCACTACCCGATTCTGGGCAAGGACACCAAGGAGCAGCACGCCATCCTGTTCGGCAACGTCCCTCCGGGCGGCGTGGCTCCGAACGTCAAGTTCGAGCCAGCACAAGTCGCGGCGGCGAATGCGGACGCGGCGCTGGCCGCCGCCGAGGGCAAGTCGCCTGCCGAGTGGCTGTCTGACAAGGACGGCTACGGCACGCTGCCGACCGCGCCGATTGGCGGTTACGACACGATGTCCACTCACGAAATGCTACTGACAGAGGCGGGGCGTCGGTTCAGCGACGCCGAATGGAACAACAACATCACCAAGGTATCCAGCCGGGCACTCTGGGTAGATTTCAACCGCGCAGTAGGCGTCAGCAACTACATGGCCGAAGCGATCTACCGGAAGAAGGAGCGCGTAGAAGCCCTGCTGGCTATCTACACATCACAGAAGACCGAGCGGCTGCGCAAGCAGGCTGCCGCAGCACATGATCGGGCGCAGCGCGGCGGCGTGTTGCGCAGCATTCAATAGTGGAGGGAAGCAACATGTTTGTGTTTCTGCACCCTGACGTAATGCAGCGCCTCTGCACAGAGCGAGAAGAGCGTCAGAGGTTTGTCCAGGCGATGCGATCTTGCCCTGGCGTGATTCTGGAAATGCTGCCGTTCGCGCCCAGAAAGCGCAGGCCGGAGCCTAGGATCGTGCTGATTCCATCCAGTTGCCGACGACAACGGGAGTACCGCCGCGAGGAACTGGTCATCTGTTGCGACCGATTTGATCTCGTCGAAAAAATCACGCTGCTGGCGTACATCTCGATGCTCCAGATGCGGATCGAGCAGGAAGTCATGGAGGGGCAGTAAGCCTACCCCTGCTGGGCTTTCATGATAGCGGCGGCAGCAACAGCCGCCGCTTCGTTGTCGGCAGCCTCACGCGCCCACCAGGCTGGCTGGGCTGCTGCACGCATCACTCACCCCGACCCTTTTTGGCCCCCTTCGGCGCAATGCCTGCCGCAGCCAGCCGCTCTTCCAGGCTGGCAAGCTGCCGCTGAACATCGCCAGCCTTGGCAAGCTGGCCTTGCAGGTCGATCACCTGCTGCTCGGCCTTGGCAAGAGCAGAGCGAGTCTCGCGAAGCTCAACCTCCATGCGCGTCGCGTGCTCGGCACGTTCCTCCAGACGGCCAACCTTCAACTCCAGCGCCCGATTTGCCTCTCGCAAGGCGGCAAGCTCATCAGCACGGGCGGCATCCTGCGCTTCCAGTCGGGCGATTTCCTCAGTTGCCTCGCTCAGTTCGCTTTTCATCGCACCCACACGAGCCTCAGCATCCTTGCGCACAGCCTCAGACTCCACCCGCGCTTGCAGGGCCACCTCAGCGTATATGGTGCGCACAAGGTCAGCCCCGCGAGCGAGCAGGGCATCCGGCACCTCCACGGCAACCTCTTCGCCTTTCTCGCGCCGAGCCTCCCAGTCGGCAAGCATCGGCTTGAGCGTGGTGAATGACCCGCCGACGCGCTGCTGGACCAGCCGGAAGGTGGGCTTGCCGCCTGCGGCGACGATGGCATCAGCGGCGGCATCGACCGCCTGCTGGGTGACGACCTGTTGCATGACTGGTTCCTTTCATAGTAACACCGTAACGTGTTACGTTATGATAACGTAACAGCGATGAAGGGGCAAGAGGAAACAGCCTTCGCTCCCTCCGGTCGCTGCGCGTCAGCCCGTGGATAACGGCAAGCCGTTACCCACCGGCCTCCTTGCGGCTACTCGTCATTCAAAGAATGACAGGGGCTACTTGCTGACGCCTCGCTGCGCTCGTTGTCGGCTAGCCGACAAGCGCGGAAAGCTGCGCATTCCCGCCTTGCCGACCGGCTCGACTGGAAAACAGCCAGAAACGGCCTGTAGTGAGCCATTACGTGCAGGCAATGGGAGCATGGCCCGCCACGAGAAAACGCCGCACAGAGCGATTCTGGGTGTTTGCTGAAGGATTCCTGCGAAGGGGCAGGGTCAAGGGGTTGGTGCGGCCCGCAGCGAAGCGAGGACACGGCCCCTTGACGCTGAACCGTAGCGGACAGCCTGTGCGAGTGGGGGCAGGGACGAAGGGCGCAGCCCGCCACCCCTGCTCCCCGAGCCTCACGGCGGCGAGTGGCCCCCGGCAGGGCCGCCGGAGGCATATTGAAAACAGCCGACGCCAAGTAGCCTCTGTCATTCTTTGAATGACGAGTAGCCGC
Organism: Bordetella sp. 15P40C-2; assembly: GCF_009763235.1. Classification (NCBI taxonomy): domain Bacteria; kingdom Pseudomonadati; phylum Pseudomonadota; class Betaproteobacteria; order Burkholderiales; family Alcaligenaceae; genus Bordetella; species Bordetella sp. 15P40C-2. Next base: position 92,127 of record NZ_WSJA01000020.1, on the reverse strand, counting down.
AAGGAGGCCGGTGGGTAACGGCTTGCCGTTATCCACGGGCTGACGCGCAGCGACCGGAGGGAGCGAAGGCTTCTTCTGGTTAAAGAAATGGTTAAAAAGAAGGTTAGCGGCTTTGCTGGTGAAGTTAAATTTTCATTTAAAACAATAGGTTGCGATGACATTTGATCTGTGTGAGATGGGCCATCTGTCACGTTTTCATGGGTCATCTGTCACGCTTTTATGGGTCATTTGTCACGCTTTTGAGTTTCAAAATTTCTGCCGGCCCAAAATTTCATGGGTCATCTGTCACGAAAATCCACGTTTTTTCAGACATGCTGATGGCGGTCGAGCAGTTATCCACAGACGCCCCATCAAGAGCCGCAAGATCACTGGGTAATCAGCTCGAAACCGTGACAGATGACCCATGAACTGCAAAACCGACATGGGTCATCTGTCACGCTGCATGGGTCATCTGTCACGAGAAATGGCATCCAAACGTTGTTTCTGTGGATAACTTCGAGTCACCACTCTGAGGAAAAATCTCTGGACACAATAAAGCCCGCAATTGCGGGCCTGTACGCAGGGGTCAAGCTGCTTTTTTAGATCACCCGTCTCCACAGCAGATGTGGTCATCGCCGGACACGAAGGCTATCGTGGCAATCTGGGCGGCTTGCACCTCAGCGCATGCCTTTCTTACGGTTCGTCGCCAATCGGCAATGTCTTTGTTGTTTGACCCGCACATGGCGCGAAACCTTGTCAGAGCTAAGGGGTACGGATGCTTGTGGCTTTCAATGTAGTCTGCCAAGCGCCTCGCGACCGGCGACAAGCCCCGGTAGGCAGTCCAGGAATGGCTGGTAAACGTATTCCCGGCGAACAAATAAATTAAGTTGGGATTCATCCAGACTCGATAGTGGGTCGGCTTGCCGTGTTCGTCGTTGAGCACTGTGTAGTTCTGGATGAGCGAAATCGCACCGCTATTTCCGTACGCTTTATTGTTGAGTGCCAGAACTTCACTGGCCTTCAGGCGGCTGATGCACTCACGGGCCTTATCGTAATAGCGGCCATTTTTGTGCCAACCGACATCCGCCACCAAGTTTTTGACGGAAAATTCGAATGGCTCGCCGAGCGCCACCTTTTGGGCATAGTTCAGGATTTGCAACCACACGAGTTCGTCATCTTCTGCGCGGAGTTCTATGCCTGTGTAGAGAATTGAAATGTGCTCGTTGTAATGGAATAGTGTTTCGTGCATGAACGCCCGGCGCGGCACTCGCTTGTTGCCAACTGTAAACAGAGATGATCTTGCGTAGTCATTGGGGATGTGCCGCAGGTCATCTCTGTTTTCCATTGAGTCCGGAAAGATCAGGTCGAGTTGGAACTGCCCAGTTGGAGAGATGCCTCTATTTCTGAGGTAAGCCGAACGACGCAGTCGATCAACCTGTCCATCAAGAGCTGCGGCTTTTCCTAGGCTGCGCATCATCGACCCCTGCCTTCTGACCTGCGGAATCGCGGCGATCAGGGGTAGACAGCGTTGTTGCTGGCAGCGCGGGCGGCAGCGGCCTTCTGTTCGAGCCACGCGTCGATCTCATGCTCAAGCCAGCCGACGACTCTTTTGTTAAGCTGGATGGATACCGGGAATGTCGGATCACCACGCGAGATGCGCCAGAGAGTCGTCTCATTGATGTCGCCCAGCTTCTCGCAGACCGCCTTCTTGCGTAAAATCTTCATCGTCTTTACCCCTGCATTTCGATTGAATGCAGGCAGTTTCAGACGGCGGGCCGGTCACGGTCACGGATTCCCAGAAGGGAATTTTTGCAGCAAAAAATCCGACGGCAGCGATGCGGGACAGGCAAGCGATGCGCGGACCCCGCTCCGGGTAGCAGCGGCTAAAGTGTATATGGAAGTGACTACAAGATGAGTGATACCAGAGACAATTCCGCTTCCATACACGCTTTGCGGCCAGATTTTTGGTTTAACGTCTGATCGAAATCCCGGTTGCCGCTAGACGGCAACGGACGCGAGAACCCCAATCAACGGCGCCGTTGACTGGGGTTTTTTGTTTTAGATGTCTCGCGCTGGTCGTCTAAGCTCGTGCTCGAGCATAGCGTGTGTGCAGATGCCGGCCAGCGATAGCAATGGACATTGCCGCCGGGCAACATGCTTGTCGATGCGAGCCAGCACATGAAACTGGCCGGCCATTAATCACTGCGGCTGCGTGCATCCTCAATGCGCCTGTCATCGAGCAGAATGTCGATGTACTTGAGATCATCGAAATCCACCAGTAACACGCCCGTTGTCTGCGCCAGGCGTCGTGCGGACGCCGTGTATGACGACTTGCTCACCACCACGCCGCGGTTAGCGCCATAATGCAGCGCGCCGGCGGCGATTTCTTGCACAGCGCTATTTCCCACCGGCGCCGAATAATGCTTGCACTGCACGACGATGGTGAAGCCATCGCGCTCGGCCTCGATATCCACGCCTTGATCGCCGGATGCGACCGTGATGCGGGCCTTCCAGCCGACTTGACGCAGAATTTCCGCGCAATCTTTTTCAAACGCGATGCCGACCGAGTGGGTCGATAGCTTAAGCGGACGCTTCGGAGGAGCTTCTACTATCACTTCTCCCTCTGCGGCCCACTCCGCGAGCATGCCTTCGACGAGGGCGCATCGGCTCGGGATGTCTGGATAGTCGATGAGATCCTCCGGCGCAACCTTGACAGGCAGCACGCGTTTTACGAAGTAGCGCAGATCAGTGCGCCACTTCGCATCGTCTGGCATGTCGTACTCGTCGTAAAACGTGCCTTGTTTTTGTTTTCGCAGCAGCACGCGCTTGTGTTGCTCTACCGCCTGTCGAATGTTCGTGAGTCGGGCTTGCCGCTGCTGGTTTGCCTTTTTCCTTGCTCGGTAATGCAGCCATCGATTAAGGCCGATGATAAGGATCACTCCGGCCACACATGCAAGGATGGCGAGTTGGTCACCGATGCGTTGTCTCAGTAGGGCAAAGATGATGAGGACGGCGATCCCCGCGATCCATAGGAACGCAGAGGGTTTACTTCTCGGTTTCGACATAGGCGTTGTAATAGTGGCCCGATGCGACGAGGCGCGCATCGGGCAACCTTAATAATTTGGAAAAGCTTCGGTGGACGTTCGCCAGCCGTTATGCTGATTTTCGTACAAGAACTATCTGGTGAAGCATTGTCCCATCTAAGAGGCGCGTGTAAACTCGCGGCCATCATCTTTTTAGCGGAGTCCCACGTGGGCACTTGTTCAAGTGACAGTAGTCGGCCGGTTTCAATGACCGGCACCCCCTTGGCAAGATAACGCGCAGACTCTCTGCCGCTGTCTCGCCAGGCGCGAGAGGCGGCATACGCGTTGCAGTTTTCCCTGCACGCTAGCTCCCCCTCCATGACAACTTGTTGGCTGATTGCCGTGTAGCAATCGGCCGTGGACATCGCTTGCCGATTTCGGCAAGCGGGCGGCTTGCGCGCATCTCATGATGCCACGGGCCATGCCGTGCGCGCGCCTGGGCTTCGCCTCACTGCAGAGGAGAATGCCATGCGCTTCCAATATTTTCGACAGCCCGGCCGTCATGGCGCGGCCTATCCGCCGCTGCGGCTGGCCATCCTTGGCGCGGCCTTGCTCACGGCCTGCGCCGCACAGGCGGGACGTCCCATGGTGACCGAGGACGCGACGCTCGTTGACCCCAAGACCTGCCAACTCGACAGCTGGGTGCAGAAAAACCGCCACAGCACAGAGATGTGGGCCATGCCTGCCTGCAACTTCACGGGCAATTTTGAACTCGCCGCCGGTGGTGCGTTGACACGAGAGGCCGGGCATACCAACGCGTCAGATTTGGCGCTGCAAGGCAAGACGCTTTTTAAACCGATGGAGCCCAATGGCTGGGGTGTCGGCTTGGCCGCGGGCATGGTGCGCTATCCGAAGGCGAATGCGCGGGATTGGTATGCGTTGATTCCCGTCAGTTTTTCGCTACGCGATGATGACCTGCTGGTTCATACCAACCTCGGTTGGTTGCGCGATGGACAAGAGCGGCAAGACCGAATGACCTGGGGCTTGGGCGCCGAATTGCAGCTGACTCAGCGAGTGGGTCTGACGGCCGAGACCTATGGTCAGGATCGAGGCAAGCCCTTTTATCAGTTTGGCGTGCGCCATTGGTTGGCCCCCGAACGTGTCCAGCTCAACGCTTCTTATGGCAACCGCAACGGCGGGGGATACCGGCGGTTCTCTCTGGGCCTGAGCTTTTTCACGGCACCGTTTTCGATTTGATGTCATCAGCGCTGCCTTTTCTATAGATATTTATGCCAGAACCGGAATATTGATCGCCTGTCCGAGAGCACTTTCAACAGTGTCACTCCGACAGGCTATCTCGGAGAACAATAATGAAATTCACATTGCTGAAAGAGTTCTTTGTGAGCTTTCTGCGCAGCCATCGCACGGCGCGTCACTATCGCCGCTTGGCGCTGCTGGACACATTGACGCAGAGTGGCGTCAACCGCGACCTGCCTGCCGCGTTGGGCAAGCATCTGTCCGCTGCCGCGAACAGCAAGCCAGAGGCTTTGCTAGCCAAGTTCGACAGTCACGCCGAAGGCCTGACCGAAGCGCAGGCCGAGGCCGTGCGTGAGCGCGTCGGTCTGAATGAGGTCGAACACGAAAAACCGCTGGCGTGGTGGCAACACCTGTGGCTGTCCTATCGCAACCCGTTTAACCTGCTGTTGACCGTGCTGGCGACCATCTCGTTTCTCACCGACGATATGGAGGCAACCGTCGTGATCGGCTCCATGGTCGTGCTCTCGACGGTGTTGCGCTTTTGGCAAGAATCCAAAGCAAATAAGGCTGCCGATGCGCTCAAGGCCATGGTCACCAATACCGCCACGGTGTTGCGCCGCGATGAGTCGGATGCGGCGCCCGGACAGCGCGCCGGCGCATCTGCCGATAGGCAACCGACACGCGAGGAAGTGCCTCTCAAACTGTTGGTGCCCGGTGATGTGATCGTGCTGTCGGCCGGCGACATGATCCCGGCGGACTGCCGTTTGTTGAACGCGAAGGACTTGTTCGTGGCCCAGGCGGCGATGACCGGCGAATCCATGCCTGTCGAGAAATTCGCTAACCAGCGCGATAAAAAGGCCAACAACCCACTGGAGCTGGACAACATTGTGTTCATGGGCACCAACGTGGTGTCGGGCTCTGCCACCGCCCTGGTGCTGGGTACGGGTAACGCCACGTACTTTGGCGCGCTGGCCAGTCGGGTCACTACGACGGATCGCGCGCCGACTTCGTTCCAGTCGGGTGTGAACAAGGTGAGCTGGTTGCTGATTCGCTTCATGCTGGTCATGGCTCCGCTGGTGCTGTTCATCAACGGCTTTACCAAGGGCGACTGGATGGAGGCGCTGCTGTTCGCGCTGTCCATCGCGGTGGGTCTGACGCCCGAGATGCTGCCCATGATTGTGACGTCCACGCTGGCCAAGGGTGCGGTAGTGCTGTCGCGCAAGCGTGTCATCGTCAAACGGCTGGATGCGATTCAGAACTTTGGCGCGATGGATGTGCTGTGCACGGATAAGACTGGCACGCTGACGCAGGACAAGATCTGCCTGTCGCGTCACGTCGATGTGTGGGGCGAAACGTCCGACGAAGTGTTGAACATGGCCTATCTGAACAGCTACTACCAGACGGGCCTGAAGAACCTCTTGGATGTCGCGGTGCTGGAACACGTAGAGGTGCATCAGGAACTCAATCCGGTGCTGAACTATCGCAAGGTCGATGAGGTGCCGTTCGACTTTAATCGCCGCCGCATGTCGGTGGTGGTCAGCGAGCGCGAGGATCATCATGAATTGATTTGCAAAGGCGCCGTGGAAGAGGTTTTGAGCGTGTGCACCCATGTTCGCCATGGTGACAAGGTCGAGGCCCTGACGCCCGCGCTGCTCGACGGTATTCGTCAGGTCACGGCAAGCTTTAATGAAGAAGGCTTGCGCGTGGTGGCCGTGGCGATGAAGGAAGTGCCGCCCACGCAAGAGACCTATGGCGTGGCCGACGAGCGCGAGCTGACTTTGATTGGCTACATCGCATTCCTGGATCCACCAAAGGAATCGACCGCGCCCGCGCTTCGCGCATTGGCCGAACATGGCGTTGCCGTCAAAGTGCTGACGGGTGACAACGAACTGGTGACCGCCAAGATCTGCCGCGAAGTGGGTCTGGTGACGCGTGGCGTCCTGCTGGGTAGCGATATCGAAGACATGAGCGACAAAGTCCTGGCCGAAGCCGTCGAATCGCACAACGTGTTTGCGCGACTCACGCCCGCGCACAAGGAGCGCATCGTGCGCCTGCTCAAGGCCAATGGCCATGTGGTGGGATTCATGGGCGACGGCATCAACGATGCGCCGGCCTTGCGTACAGCGGATATCGGCATATCGGTGGATTCCGCCGTCGATATCGCCAAGGAAGCCACCGACATCATTCTGTTGGAAAAGAGCCTGATGGTGTTGGAGGAGGGCGTATTGGAAGGCCGCCGTACCTTTGCCAACATGCTCAAGTACATCAAGATGACGGCCAGCTCGAACTTCGGCAATGTATTTTCGGTGCTGGTGGCATCGGCCTTTATTCCCTTTCTGCCCATGCTGCCGATTCAGCTCTTGATGCAGAACCTGCTGTACGACATCTCGCAGATCGCGATCCCATTCGACAATGTGGATGAGGATCTGTTGAAAAAGCCGCAGCGCTGGCAGCCCGCCGATGTAGGACGTTTTATGGTGTTCTTTGGACCGATCAGCTCGATCTTTGACATCGCGACGTATGCGTTGATGTGGTTTGTGTTCGCCGCCAATACGCCGGAAAACCAAACGCTGTTCCAGTCGGGATGGTTCATCGTGGGCCTGCTGACGCAAACCTTGATCGTGCACATGATCCGCACGCCGAAGATTCCGTTCATCCAAAGCCGGGCGGCGATGCCGCTGCTGGTCATGACGGCGGTGATCATGGCGATAGGCGTATTTCTGCCGATGGGTCCGTGGGCGGATTGCTTCAAGCTTGAAGCGTTGCCGCCGCTATACTTCGTGTTCCTGCCAATCATCTTGTTGGCCTATATGGGACTGACTCAAGCCATGAAAGGGATTTACGTCCGCCGTTACGGCTGGCAGTAAGGGGAGCGCATGGGGACGATTCACAGCTTTAACGCGGTCTCCTTGCTCGATATCTTGATCAGCCTGTCTGCAGCATTCGTGCTGGGCGGGCTGATCGGTTTCGAGCGGCAGTACCGTCAACGCACGGCCGGATTACGCACCAATGTGCTGGTCGCTGTCGGTGCTGCGTTATTCGTCGGGATGGCGATCCGCCTGTATGGGCATGCCGGTGCGGTACGCGTCATCGCCTACGTGGTGTCGGGCATTGGGTTTCTAGGTGCCGGTGTCATCATGCGCGAAGAGGGCAATGTCCGAGGCCTGAATACGGCGGCCACGCTTTGGGGGTCGGCAGCTGTGGGTGCGGCGGCCGGCGCCGGCTTGGTGGGCGAGGCAGTGCTGGGGACGTTGTTCGTGTTGTCGGCCAACACCTTGCTCAGACCCATCGTCAACCGCATTAACCGTCAGCCCCTGGACGTTGAATCTGTCGAGGCAACGAGCATGGTTTATGTCATTGCCGAGCGCGCGCACCAGAAAATGGTCATGGCGCTGCTGGAAGAAGCGTTGGAGCAAATCAACCATCCCATTGGGGATCTGGATATCCACGCCTTTGGCGAAGAGGACGTGGAAATCGAGGTCACCTTGGCCGCGACCTCCGTGGATGGCGATGAGCTCGATGCGCTGGTGAAGCGGCTGGCCGCGCTGCCAGCGGTACGGCAGGCGTTCTGGAGTCAGAGTACGACGGAATAATTCGCGGGCAAGGCCAGCGGATCGGTCGCTGTGGCCTGCGAGGCTATTCGTGTGCTGTCCCTCGGATCTGCTATGAATCGGTGGGGCGGCGATGGCCTTGGCCGTCAATCGTCCAATACTTCGTGCTTGCCCACGCATCCGCGCCGCCAGTAGCTGGAGGCGCGGATGCGCGTTTTGACGATGCCGCGTTCGTTCACCAGATGATGACGGATGGCGCGTATGACGGCCGATTCGCCCGCCGCCCAGATAAACCCTTCGCCCTCGGAGGGCAGAGCCAGCTCGCGCACGGCCTGTTCCAATGCCGTGACGTGCGATTCGCGTTTATCGTTTTCAGGCAGGGCGTCCACCCATTGCACGGTAACGTTGTCCCGGACCGGCAGATCGATACGATCCTGCTGCGTCTGGGTTTCGATCAGTGCAATAACGCGTTTGTCGGACGGCAGTTCTTCGATGCGGCGCGCAATGGCGGGCAGGGCGGTTTCGTCGCCGATCAGAATATGCCAGTCGAAATCCATAGGCACGACCATCGAGCCGCGCGGACCCGCGATGCCCAGATGTTGACCCGGCCGCGCCTGAGCCGCCCAGGCGCCGGCGGGGCCATGATCGTGCAGGACAAAATCGATATCCAATTCTTGGGCGTCGGCGCGAAACTGGCGGGGCGTGTAGTCTCGCGCCACCGGCCGCGGCTGATCGGCTGGGAAAGAAGGGCCATCCGGGCCAAACGTCGGCAGCACGGGCAAGGCTTCGCCCTCTGGCAGCAGAACCTTTACGTGGTCGTCAAAGGACGCCGAGACGAAATCCTGGAGATCCCCGGTGAGGGTGACGCGCACCATATGCGGGCCCAATGCCGTCACGCGGCGTACCTGAAGCAGGCGCGCTTTGAGGGTATGACGGATTCTCTGTACAGCGTAACGATCGGTGAAAGTAGGATCCATGGTGGTCCGGGATAAGGGCGAGCCGCCGTACGGCATCAATCTTCAACTGGCGTTCGCGTCGCGCCCGCGTTGGCGAAGTTGCGTTCCAGCACATCGAGCAGCCCGTTCAACGTCTGCACCTCCTCCGCAGACAAGCCTTGAAGGGCGTCCTCGAAAAACGCGGCGCGGCGCGGCAGTGCCTCGTCCACCACTGCCTGGCCGGCAGGAGTGAGCGTCGCATTGGTGACGCGATTGTCATGGGGATCGGCGCTGCGCGCGACCCAGCCTTGCTGTTGCATGGCTTGCAGCAAGCGCGTGAGCGAGGCCGGGTCCAGGCGGCAACGTTCGGCCAGCATCTTTTGCGAACACTGGCCGTTCTCGTGCAGGGTGAATAGGATGCGCCACCGCGGCAGGGCGTGACCGACGCGCGCGCTGAACGCGGCCTGCATGGCGCGGTAGGCCTGTCCCAAGTGTTGGATGACTTCTAAACCTTGTTGATTCGGCAAAACGGGGTCTCCTGCGCGGCTGCCAGAGAGCGGGGATGAGGAAATTGTGCCAGGGAATTAGGGCAATCATTGCCGCGCTGGCGGGGGCGCAATCGGGCATTCCGTGCACAGGATCATACCCGTCTCGCCGATCCGGCATCATGTGTCGGCAAGTGTGCGTATTTTAGAAGCCGTATTTGTCAGTAAGTTAGCGCGGATTCCTGCTGCCGGTTTGTTACCATATCGCCACGTCGCTAGCTCGAGGCGGCTGGAATCCTCGCGACCCTGTCGGTTAGCGGGGATTACCCTATTATTCCTAGTCGAGGTACCCGCGGGGCATCAATGAAAACGTGGTTCAAGCGCATAGTGATCGGCCTGGTAGTGCTGGTGATCGTGGCTGTTGTCGGCCTGGCCATCTTTTTGCTCACGTTCGACCCCAATGCGTACAAATACAAGCTGGAAGAGCTTGTGCAGGAACGCTATCACCGTACCCTGGCCATTGAGGGCGACGTCGAGTTGTCGTTGTTCCCCCGTATCGGCCTGTCGGTGCAGGGCGTGTCTTTGTCGGAAGTCGATAGCCCGGACATCTTTGCCTCGATTGAAAGCATGCGGCTGGCCGTGGCTGTCTGGCCATTGCTGTCGGACAATCTCGTCGTCGACCACGTCGCGATCAATGGGTTCAAAGCCCGTATCGTCCGGAAAAAGAACGGCCACCTGAATTTCGAAGACCTGGCCGGCAGCGATCTGGCATCCACCGCGAAACCCGTCGGGGCGGCGGACGCCGTGGTGGGCGCAATGGCGGGTGCCACCCGTGCGTTGACCACCGGCAGCAGTACGGCGCCGGCTTCGATGCAAATCGACATCGCAGGTCTGGAACTACAGGCCGGCGAATTGCAGCTGCAGGACGAGATTTCCGGCATGGCGGTCGCAGTCACCAATCTGACCGCCAATACGGGGCGAGTCACGTATAAACAGCCTTTCGACCTGAGTTTCTCCGCGCGCGTGGAGGGCGGGCATCCGCGGATGGACGCCACTCTGACGGGTCAGGGCTTATTGACGCTGGATCCGCTGGCCCGGCGTTTTGCGGCGCAGCGCCTGGACGTGCGCATGAATGGCAACGTGCTGGGTGCCGAAGCCAAGAGCCTGAGCGCGCGGGGCAATCTGGCCTTCAATGGTCAGACTTCATCGTTGGATGTTGGCGGGCTGGAGATTCTGTTCCAGGGCGATGTGCCCGAGCAACCGTCGCCTATGAAAAACGTGGAGGCCAGCCTGACGGTTCCCAAGTTGGCGCTTGACCCGCACGAGCTGAAATTGCAGTTGGATAAAGTAGCGTTGCGCGCAAAGGGGACGTTGCCGGGCGGGCCGTTCGAAATGGCGGCTGACGCACCGGGCTTAAGCATTTCTCCTTCCGAGGCGACCGGGCAGGCGTTGACCGGTCGGGTGCGCCTGCAGGGGCTGGACGCGAGTTTCGGATTGAACGGTATCAGCGGCAATGCCGGCGAGCTGGACATCAAGGAAGTCAAATTCGACAGCACGCTGACCGAGGGGGAACGCGTGGTGAAGGCATCGTTTGTATCGCCGGCTACGTTTAACTTCTGGCAACGGGCGATCAGCCTGTTGACCCTGCGAGGCGAAGTCAATATCACGGATCCGGCCTTGCCTAAGGGCAGTCTGCAGATTCCGGTCATTGGTAGCATGAGTGCCAATATGCAGAAAGACCAGGCGGGCGCCAAAATCAGCGCGGTGCTTGAAGGCGGCAAGTTTGATCTGACCGCGGACGTCAAGCAGTTATCGAAGCTGCCCGACATTACATTTGCGCTGGCTGTCGATACGCTCGATCTGGATAAACTCGCCCCGCCCGTGGCGGCCGCAGCGCCGGCAACGGCCGGCGATGGCAAGCAAGACGATCCTGAGAAAAAGCCGGAGGCCGAGTCGGCGACAGAGACTGCCGCCGCGGATAACGCGTTTGACCTCTCGATGCTGGTGGGTCCGAGCGCGAATGGTTCGATCAAGATCGGCAATCTGATGGTGCGCGGGCTGAAAGCCAGTGATCTGACCGCCAAGATTAAACTGGAAAAGGGCAAGCTCGATATCTCGACACTGGCGGCATCGCTTTACGGCGGCAAAGTGGGCGGAGCGTTGTCAGTGGATGCCGCCAACGGCAATCAAGTTGCGACCAAGATGAGCCTGGCGGGGATATCCATTGGGCCGTTGCTGACCGATCTGACCGAAAAATCCGTGTTGACCGGCACCGGAAGTCTCGCGCTGGATCTGAAGACGGCGGGTTCGAATTCGTACGCGTTGATTACCGGCCTGAATGGGGGCATGCAACTGCGCTTGCGCGATGGCGCGGTCACGGGCATCAATGTGGCGCAGACCTTGCGTGAATTGAAGGCGGCTTTCACGGGCGAAGCGCAAGATCCTTCGCTGGAGGCAGACCGCGCGCGTACCACCGATTTCACCTCGCTTGAGGCCGATCTGGTGTTTGTCAAAGGCGTCGCTCAAGCCAAGCGCCTCGATATGGCCTCGCCGCTGTTGCGAGTCACGCAGGGCGAGCCCGCACGGATCGATTTTGTGCAGGATACGTTCGATTTTCTGGCCAAGGTGCGCGTGGTGAATACGAGCACCGGTCAGGATGGCAAAGACCTGGAGGAATTGAAGGGCATCACCATCCCCGTCCTCATCAGCGGCACATTCGACAAGCCGGTCTACACGGTGCAATGGCGCGGCGCCGCGACCGATGTATTGAAAAAGAGTCTGGAACGCGAGCTCAAGCGCGCCGTCGAAGACGAACATCTCGCACCGAAGATCGATCGCGCCATCAAGGGAATTCTGGGCAAATGACAGCTAGTGTTTATCAACCGATCGCCGAGTGCGGCACGACCGAACAATCTCAGGCAGCGGATTATCATCGCCGCTGGTTGATTGCTAACGATGCTGGCACGTGGTTGAACCGAGAGCTCTGCCCGAGGCTTGCCGAGATCGCGGTGGAGCTGCGCATGGGCTACCTGGTGATGAAGGCGCCGGGGATGTTGAGACTGGATATTCCGCTGGATGTGATCGAGGACGATGACAGCGTGCGTCGTCAGATTCTGTTGGGCGATCAAACGGTGGATGTCGTCGACGAGGGCGATCTGGCTTCGGCTTGGGTGTCGAATTTTCTGCAGATTCCTAGCCGGGTGATGAAGGTGCATCCCGAGATGGGCGAGATCCACTGGCCCGCTTAATCCCGGGCAGAAGCTTTTTGCGCCGTCTGGCCCTGACGCCATTGCATGACGGCGTGCGCGATTAAGCCTGCCACCAGCCCCCAAAAGGCCGAACCGATGCCCCAGGCGCTGAATCCGGATGCCGTCGCTAGCAGGGTAATCAGCGCCGGTTCGCGTCGAGCCGGGTTCGCCATCGCGCCAGCCATGCCGTTCAGAATAGCGCCCAGTAAGGCGAGGCCTGCTAGCACCGCGATGAACGCGGCCGGTAGCGCTTGGAAAAACAGTGCAACCGCACCGGCGGCCACGCTCAGAATCACGTAGACCAGCCCATATGTCGCCCCGGCGATATAACGGCGACGCGGGTCGGGATGCGCTTCCGGGCCCGCGCATATCGCGGCGATGATCGCTCCCATGGTGATGCTGTGCGCCCCAAACGGCGCGGCCAGCAGCCCCAGTAAACCGGTGATACCGACCAGCCGCGAAGCTGCCGGCCGATAGCCGTAGGCCTGCAAAATCGCCAGTCCGGGTAAGTTTTGCGAGGCCAGGGCCACCACGAACAAGGGAACCCCGATGCTGATGGCAGCCTGCCACGTAAACACGGGGGAAGTCCAGACGAACTGCGTCGCATGCCAATCGATCTGGCCAAGCTGCAGCTGATCTTGCGCTGCCACCACGGCGAGCCCGACGACCATCACGCCCACCACCGCATACCGTGGCAACCAGCGTTTGCCCAGCAGATAAACCGCGCACATCGATAGGGCGAGGACGGGCTGCTCGCCGATGCGCGTAAAAATGCCAATTCCGAAATTCAACAACACCCCAGCGAGCATGGCGCTGGCGATTTCGCTGGGCACGCGGCGCATGATGGGATCTATCCATCCCAATAGTCCGCAGGCCAAGGTCAGCAGCGCCGCGAGAATGAAGGCGCCCACAGCTTGGTCGAACGGTACGCCAGCGAGCGCCGTGACTAGCAGCGCGGCGCCGGGCGTGGACCATGCCAGCACGATAGGCATGCGCGTGCTCAAACTCAGGATGAGGCCGCCTGCTCCCAGCGCCAAACAGATGGAACCGAGCCAAGAGCCAATGTGAATCCCATCCAGGCCGGCGGCCTGGCCGGCCTGAACCATGAGCACCGCTGTGCCGCCAAAGCTCACCAGCACAGCGATCAGCCCAGCCACGACGGCGCCGAACGAGAGATCCCGCGCCAGCGGCGCGCGCCGGGCGAGGGCATGGGCGTCGGAGGCGCTCACGCGACGGTCTTGGTCAGGCGGTGATATTTGGCCAGCAGGGCATCGCGGCCCTCGTTCCATTGCGGGTGAAGCTCGATGCACTCGACCGGACAAATGACCTGGCACTGCGGCTCGTCATAATGCCCCACGCACTCGGTGCAGCGGGCCGGATCGATGACGTAGAACTCCTCGCCCATCGAGATGGCGTCGTTCGGGCATTGCGGCTCGCAAACGTCGCAATTGATGCATTCTTCGGTGATCTTCAGAGCCATGGCAGTAACGCGCGCAGGCGCGGAGGGCAGAACGTGCTCATTGTACGCCCCACAGCGAGGCGCCGGGATCAGTGCCCCGCGCGCCGCACGAAGCTCAGTTACGCCCTTTGTCGGGCCAGGACTGTTCGCGATGTTCCTTGGCCTTGGCTTGCAGCCAGCGCTCAACGGAGGGGAACACGAACTTGCTCACATCGCCGCCCAATTGGGCGATTTCGCGCACGATCGTGCCCGAAATGAACTGATATTGATCCGAAGGCGTCATGAACATGGTTTCGACTTCAGGTAGCAAATGGCGGTTCATGCCGGCCATTTGGAACTCGTATTCGAAGTCAGAAACCGCGCGTAAACCGCGCACGATGACGCGCCCGTTCTGTTCGCGGACGAAGTCTTTGAGCAGCCCGGCGAAGCTGCGGACTTCCACGTTGGGATAATGGCCCAAGACTTCCTGAGCGATTTCAACGCGTTCTTCGATACTGAAAAACGGCTTTTTGTTTCGGCTATGAGCAATCCCCACGACGACCTTGTCGAACAAGGACGCCGCGCGGCGCACCAGGTCTTCGTGGCCGCGGGTTAGTGGGTCAAACGTGCCGGGGTAGACAGCGGTAATCATGTGTGGCTCCGTATCCTACGAATAGACGTACACCTTCCTCCGAATGCTGGATTATTGACTTATTTCCGCAATGCAGCAAATTGCATCAAGCCGTAGTGCACGGCACCAGCTTTGTCTTGACGGATGACTTCAAATTCGGGCGGGGGCGACAGGGGCGCTTCGGACTCTACATACACCAAGCCATCTTCGGTCAATATACCCGGCAATTGCGGCCAAAGCCGCGGTAACCAGTCCTGGTTGAACGGTGGGTCGAGCAGCACCAGATCAAAGCGCGAGGCGTCCATTCGCCCGAGCACCTGCAAGGCGTCGCCCGCGTGGACGCGCACGGACTGTGCCTGCAACTTGTCGCGCAGGGCGCGCAGGGCGGCGAGCGCGCGGCGATCCTGTTCGACCATTTGCACATGACCGGCGCCACGCGATGCGGCTTCGAACCCCAGCGCGCCGCTGCCGGCAAAGAGATCCAAGATCTGCTTGTCGCTGTAGTTTCCTGCCCACAAATGGGTGAGCCAATTAAACAGGGTCTCCCGCACCCGGTCTGGCGTGGGCCGCAGGCCGGGAACATCGTCAGGTACTGAAATCGGCGTGCGCCGGTATTGACCGGCCACGATGCGTATGGGCTTGTTGCCCGTCGGGTTTTTTTTCAAAAAACGAACCTCCTCGCGCGAATATAGCAGCCGGCCCCGCTGGCGAGGCTGCTGCACCGCGGGGAAGCGAATATACTTCGCTCATGTTCCGTTTCTTCAAGAAAAAATCCCCGCCGCCTGCCCAGCCGGTGCAGCCCGATGTTGCGCCGCCGGCAGACACATCACGTCCTGACGAGGCCCCTGCCGCGCCCGTGCAGACGCCTGTTGCGCCTGCGCCGGCCGTTCCCGTCAGTCACCCCGTCAGCACGCCTGAACCGACGCCACCGGCTGCTCCCGCCAGCGAGAAACCGGTAAGCGAGACCGTGCCGTCTGCCCCGGTCGAACCGGCTGCTACGCAGCAGGCCGATCAGGATCCGCCCACGCGATTCTGGAGCCGGTGGACCTCTGGTGGGAAAGCCGAGGAAACGAAAGTTTCCCCGACGACTTCCCCCGGTTCTGTCCAGGTCCAAACTCCGCCTCCCGCCCCGGTTCCTGATCCCGCTCCCGCCGAAGCGCAAGAGATTGATGCGCAAACAGCCGTCACGGGCGGCGCAGGAACACAGGTGTCTACGCCGGCGTCTAGCCCTGCCGTTTTGACGCCAGCGCCACAGGCGGTACCTGAGCCCGTGTCCGAGGGGGTCCCCGCTGCGGAACCCGCTCCCAAGAAATCTTCCTGGTTAGGCCGCCTCAAGCAAGGTTTGGCGCGCACGGGGCAAAGCCTCGGGAGCCTGTTCGTCGGCGTCAAAGTCGACGAGAACCTGTTCGAGGAATTGGAATCCGCGCTCATCATGGCCGACGCCGGCCTGGAAGCGACCGACAAGCTGCTGACCGCACTGCGTACGCGTGTGCGCAAGGAGCGTCTCGACGATCCGGCAAAGGTCAAGGCGGCCTTGCGCGAATTGTTGGCCGATCATCTGCGGCCGCTCGAGCGCCAATTCGATCTGCAGAAAGCCAAGCCCCTCGTGGTGATGATCGCGGGCGTCAACGGCGCGGGCAAGACAACCTCCATTGGTAAGCTGGCCCATGCGTTCCAGCGCCAAGGCGCGAGCGTGCTGCTCGCGGCGGGCGATACGTTCCGTGCAGCCGCGCGCGAACAACTGGTGGAATGGGGCGCTCGCAATAATGTCAGCGTGATTGCGCAAGACGGCGGCGATCCGGCGGCTGTGGCATTTGACGCAGTCAACGCCGGCCGCGCGCGTCAGATGGGCGTGGTGATGGTTGACACCGCCGGCCGCCTGCCGACGCAATTGCACCTGATGGAAGAGCTGAAAAAGATCCGTCGTGTGATCGGCAAGGCAGACGGCAACGCGCCACACGAGGTATTGTTGGTGGTTGACGGCAACACCGGGCAGAACGTGTTGGCGCAGATTCGTGCCTTCGATGCCGCGATCAATCTGACGGGTCTCGTGGTGACCAAGCTTGACGGCACCGCCAAGGGTGGCACGCTGGCTGCCGTGGCGGCGGGCAGCAATGGCGTACGGCCGATTCCTGTGTATTGGATCGGTGTGGGCGAGGGCATGGAAGATCTGCAGCCTTTCGTGGCGGATGAATTCGCAGCCGCGCTGTTGTCGGATTGAGTCTGGCTTCCACGCCTGGTGTAGTGCTCTAAGCTTGAACTGAACGGCTTACACCGAGGTAATCGATGGCCGGTTGAATGGGGAACTTTCTCCATTTAACCGGCCAAGTTTTTATCAGTCGTGCTTTTTGTGCTTGCGAGCCTTTCGCTTGCGTAACGGCTTACCCGAGCCTAAATCGTCCAACGCGGCTTGGGCCTCAGTCGTTAAGTGATCCAGGCGTGCGCGGATCCAGCCCAATGCGAACCAAGCTTGGGGATGCTTGTCGCTCCATGCTTCGAACCGATCGTTCGCTACCGCCAGATCGTTGATCTCGCCCAGGACATCCTGCAGTTGCGACAGCTTTTTTCCATAGCTGCTCGCCTTGTCCTGAGGCAGTAGCGATTGGGCGAACGTCAGTCCGTAGCGCAGGCGTTTGCCGCGTTTGCGCAGTTCGTGGCGCGTGGGCAGGTCCAGCGACGCGAATTGTTTGCCTTGCTTGACGACTTGCTTGTGCCAGCGTTGCAAGCGGCGGGTCAAAAGGTCCGCGAGGGCGGGCGATGCCGTGCCTTCGGTGACCGGTGCGAGATCGTCCGCAGGCGGCTGGTCTTGCGCTTGATCGGCGAGCGCCTGCTGCGCTGTTCCCTGTTCGGGGTGGTGTTGCGAATCTTGGCTATCTTCCGATTTCAACCCCGGATGTGACTTTGCTTCGGACTCCGACGATGCCTCTGGTGTGGGTTCTTCGGTCAATGTCTCGCTTTGCGCCGGCGCGGCTGCGGTAGCCGTCGCGGGGGCATCTGCCAATGCCGCGGCAGAGGCAGGGCTATTCGGGGCTGGTGGTTCCTGGTCCCCACCTGCGAGGTCCGCCGATAAAGGCGTCGTTTGGATAGCCACACTCCAAGCCAAGGTGTCCAGGAGCCACCGCTGAAACTGCGGCCCGGCCGTAAATGCCTGGGCGTCGAACCCTGAGTGCTCTTCAGGCACTTCGATGGCTGGCATGCCCGCGCGTTGCAGCATGGGCAACACCGTTCCGATCAACACATCACGGTCGCGGCCTTGCCCCAGCTGGCCGAACAACTTGCGTGCGCCATTCAAGACCGAAGCCGGGGGCGGGGTGATCCAGCCGTCCATCAGCCGCCAAGCCGAACGCAGACGGCGCATGGCGACGCGAAGCTGATGTAAGTGCTCTGGGCGGCCGGCCGGGTAGATGCCCAAGGTATCGACCTCGGCCAGCGTGGCCGCGTTGCGGATGATTTGGTCCAGGCATTCGTCGGCAATACGGGCCATGGCCTCGTGTGGGGTCATGCCAGGTTCCAGGACCACGGACTGCGAGGGACGCGGGGCCCAGAAATCCGCGATGGCGCGCGCACGTTGCGCGGCGATCGTTTCGGCGGACTCCGTGCTGGCGTCTATCTCGGCGAGCTGTTGGGCCAGGCTAGCCAAGGCATCTCCGCGTTCGGATTTGCTGCGAGCGTCCAGCACCAGGCCGTGTTGCCGCTGCCAGCGACGCGCGACCGAGAAAATCGCGGCCGGGTCGCCCTCGATCAGTTCGAATTCCAGCTCGGATATCGGCAGTTCCAAAGAGCCGGCGCGTAATACGCCGGTGTCATAGGCAAGCTCGATCGTTCCCTCGGGCGTTTGCACGTTACGCAGCAGGCGTTCTACGTCGGTTTCGTAGCGCATGCTCAACTCACCCTGCAACGATGACAAGGGCGCCTCGAACTCGGTGCCGGTATAGACGGACAGATCGAGTTCCGGGCCGGGGCGGGGATGGTTGAGTTCTATACGCGTGATGCTGTTCGCGCCGGGCATTTTGAGCGTCTGCATCCAGCTGTCGCCTTCCAGGCGCAAACGCAGCGCAATGCGCGCGCGAGCCAGCTCGCGATCCGGCGTGTCGAAATACTGGGCGTGAAGGCGGATGCGGGTGGCTTGCCGGTCAACCGCCTTCGAAACGCCCGGGCGAGCCGAGGCCGGGACGTGCAACTTCAATTCTTGTTCTGACATGGTTAAGGTGCGAAGCCGAATAAACGGCCCATGTTAACCAATAGATGGGGAGATTTGATGACCACCGGAGGGTTAGTGCATCTGATGCGCGAGGCCAGGTCCAGCCTGTGTGCCTCGCGCTGTCCGTCGGGACTTAGAGAATGCGCTTACGCGCTTGAGTGATGATGATCTCTGCCAGGATAACAATGGCGAAGATCGCGGCCAACACCAGCGCGACACGATCCCATTGGAAAAGATTTAACGCGGTATCCAAGGCCATGCCGATGCCGCCTGCGCCGACCAGACCAAGCACTGCGGATTCGCGCACGTTGATGTCCCATCGCAAGAGCACAATGGACCAGAACGCTGGGCGAATCTGTGGCCAGTAGCCATACCACAGCACCGCGCCGCCACTCGCGCCCGTGGCGGTGAGGGCTTCGACCGGGCCGCGCTGGGCTTCTTCGATGGCTTCGCCGACCAGTTTGCCGACAAAACCGATCGAGCGAAACGCAATCGCCAGCGTACCCGCCAACGCGCCAGGGCCGAAGATCGCGATAAACAGCAGCGCCCACACCAGCGAATTCACCGACCGGCTGGACACGAGGATGAGTCGCGCCAATTGGTTGATGAGACGATTGCGCGTCAAATTGTTGGCCGCGAGCAGGCCCACCGGCACGGCGAGGATGACCGACAGAATCGTGCCCAGGGTCGCGATGTGCAGCGTTTCCATCAGCGCGGCATGCACGCCTTCGAAGTAAAAACCCCAGTCGATCGGCCACATCCGGCCGATCAGATCCGCCATTTGCTCGGGCGCGTCGTACAGGAATTCGGGGATGATTTCGACACTGCGCACCGACTGTACAATCGCGGCGACCACGATCAGGTATAGAGCGAATCGCAGCAGCCGCTGGCCCGAGGTGTAGCGTTGCCAGCTACGCGGATACCCGGCCGCCTGCAGATGAGTGGAGGGCGTATTCATACGTCCTCCTGATTCGACGACTTGCCACCCAGGCCGCGCGCGGCGTTGAAACGGCGGTTAAGGAGGGTGTCAAAACCCAGGTTATCCAAGAATACTGCCCGGACAAAGCGAGCCAGGATTTCGCCCAGCATGATGATGGCGATGAGGATGATCAGAATCGCGGCGACGAAATCGTAATCGAAGCGTTGGAACGCCGAGAACAACGTGCCCCCGATACCGCCCGCGCCCACGATCCCGACCATGGTGGAGTTGCGCAGGTTGGAATCGAACTGATAGGTGGCAAACCCGATGAATCGGGCAAACACCTGTGGCAGCACGCCAAAGATAATCACATTCGCAAAGGACGCCCCGGTCGCGCGCACGGCCTCGACTTGTTTAAGCGAGATTTCCTCGATCGATTCGGTGAAAAGCTTGCCGATAAAGCCTACAGACGCGACGGCCAGCGCCAGGATACCGGCGAGCGCACCAAAGCCGACGGCCTTGACGAAGAGAATGGCGACAATGACCGGATGCAGCGAACGGCATAGCGCCACCAGCGCCCGCGCGGGCCACGAGGCCCAGTTTGGCATCAGGTTACGCGCGCCGAGCAGGCCGACGGGCAAGGCGATCAAGATCCCCAGCACTGAGGCCAGGACCGCGATCTCCAGGCTTTCCGCCAGGCCTTGCCACAATGCGTCGGGTTGTTTGATTTCCGGCGGGAACATGCGGCCCAGCAGCGTGGCGGCATGACCGAGACCCGCGCGGAATCGCTCATAGCTGAAATCCAGCTGCCCGGCGGCATATAGCGCATACAGAAAAATCGCGACGCCGATCAGCTTGGTCTGCCACGACAATGCGAAAGGACGGCGAGTTACTCCAGCCACGATTCGCCTCCGTAAATGGTCTTGAGCATCGTGGGGTCCAGGCCCTGTCCATCGCCGTCATAGACCACGTGGCCGCCCGACATGCCGACGATGCGGCTGGCGTAGCGGCGCGCCAGTTCAACATCGTGAATGTTGACGAGCACCGGGATACCGTTGGCGGTGCCTTGCTCGGCCAAGAGCTCCATGATTTCCACGGAAGTCTTGGGGTCGAGGGAAGAGGTGGGTTCGTCGGCCAGGAGCAGACGTGGCCGCTGCATCAGCGCCCGCGCGATACCCACGCGCTGACGCTGCCCGCCGGACAGCGCGTCGGCGCGTTGATCGCCAAAGCCGCCCAGCCCGACGACATCCAGTAGCCGATAGGCCCGCTCGATATCGTCGGGTTCGAAGCGGCGCATCCATGCCTTGAACGCACTGCTATAGCCCAGGCGCCCGGTAAGCAGGTTCTCCATCACGGTCAGGCGTTCAACCAGGTTGTATTCCTGGAACACCATGCCGATCTGACGGCGAGCCTGCCGCAGGGCCGTGCCGCGAATGGCGGCGAGGTCTACCGAGCCTTCCTCGGTCTCAAGGAGGATCTGCCCGCGCGTGGGGTCAATGAGCCGGTTGATACAGCGCAAGAGCGTGCTCTTGCCCGTGCCAGACGGGCCAATGATGGCCGTCAGCCCTTGACCCTGCACGTGTAGGTCGATTCCTTTGAGGACGGGTTGGCCGGCCCGGTATTCCTTGACCAGGCCTGCAATGCGTAAAGACGTGGACATAATGCTTACTGCTTGCCTTTGCTCTTGGCGGTTTCCTTGTCGTAGGCGGCGCGGTTAAAGCGTTCGCCACCCGATTCGGCGACTTGGCGCACGATGGCCCAGTCTTTCTCGTACGTGACCGGATAGAAACGATCCGCGCCGTCGAAGGCCTTTTTCATTTCGTCCGGGAAGCGGTAGTCGTAGAAGCACTTGAGCATCTTGTCGCGGAATTCCGGCGCCAGATCGTGCGCATAGGCAAACGACGAGGTCGGGAATTTCTCGCTGCGATAGATCACACGGAAGTCGTCTTCCTTGATCTGCCCGCGCTCGGCCATGCGGTGGAACACGTCCGAGGCGACGGCCGCCGCATCGTAGTCGCCGGAATTGACGCCCATGACCGACTGATCGTGCTTGCCCGAGAAAAGTACTTTGTAGTCCTTGTCGGGCGTCAAGCCTTCCTTGGGGAACAGCGCGACGGGGGCCATGTGGCCGGAGTTCGACGAGGGCGAGGTGTGGGCGAGTTTCTTGCCTTTCAGATCGGCCAGGCTTTTATAAGGACTGTCTTTTTTGACGATGACGATGAGGTTGTATCCTTGGAAGCCGTCCTCGTATCCCTTGACGGCGAAGGGCACCGCGCCGGCGATGTTCACCGCGAAGGCCGTGGGACCGGTGGAGAAGCCACCGACGTGCAGACGGCCCGAACGCATGGCCTCGATTTCGGCGGCGTTGCTTTGCACCTGATAGAACACTACGCGCTTGCCGGTGCACTGACTCAGGTGGTCGGTAAAGGGCTTGAAGATATTGGCGTAGACCGCCGGGTCTTCGACGGGTGTGTAGGTAAAGACCAGGGTGGAAGGTGTCTTTTGCTTGGCGGGATCGGTGGGGGTGTCGGCCACCAGATCCTTGTTCGCATCGCAATACATCTCGTCCAGATCGCCGCGATTCGTGCAGCTTTGGGCATCCGCCGCGTGTGCGGTCTGAAAGCCGAAGATCAGCGTGGCGGCCGCGGCCGCCCGCAATAGGTGCACAGCTTGCATGGTGTTGTCTCCTTAGGGTCCGTTTATTTCGGATCAATCTAATTCAAACACAAAAAAACGAACCTGCAGAGCCGGGAAATCACCTAGCTTTTCTTTCGGGTTTTGTTCGGCTTTTTTCGTTTAGTCTGATTTTTTGATGAGACTGCCATCAATTGGTGGATTTGCGGTATCCGAGTTTGTGCGTAATCTTGTTTGCACAGGCGCGCAGTGGCCCCGCAATCGCGCCATGCCAACCCACATCGAATAACCCCGATGGCCCCAGGCAGGTCAAAGCCAGCGTAATGTTGCCGGTGTGATCGAAAACCGGCACCGACAGCGCATCCACGCCTGGCAACGGGTTGCCGATCGCGCGGGCCATGCCGTGCACCCGGATGTCGGCCAAGCGCGCTTCCACGTCCGCGTACGCGACTTTAGGGGGCGGCTCGCGGCCAGCGATGACGGCGGTGTCGCCTACCTCGCGCTGGATATAGTGCTCGGCGACTTGGGGTGGCAGCCAGGCGGCGAACACCTGACCGGTGGCGGTGTGCAGCATCGACATGACCGTGCCCTTGCGCATGTTGACATGCACCGGATAGCTGGCCTCGATCATATGAATCATGGTGGGACCGTGCGAGCCGAGCACGGCCAGGCCTAGCGTATGGCCGATCTCGGCTTGCAGTTCGGCGATTTCGGGCAGCGCCACGCGTACGGGGTCCAATCGTTGCAGGCTCACCAGACCCATCTGCAGCGCGAACGGGCCAAGTTCGTATTGGCCGGTGAGGCCATCTTGCTGCACCAGGCCGACGCGCGTGAAACTCACCAGATAGGGATGCGCCTTGGCCGACGTCATGCCTGCCGCATTGGCCAGGTCGCGCAGCGTCAATGGCTTGCCCGCGCTCACCAGGGCCGAAAGCAAGGGGAAGCCGACCTCAATGGATTGAATGCTGCGTCGGCCGTCCGGCGGCATGTTCGCCGCGGTCTTGCTGGCCGTCATGGCTGCCCCAGCGCGACACCGCGTGCCTGCAACAGCCGTTGCGCCATCTCGACAAAACCGCCGCCACCATGACGCGAGGCCACATAGGCGGGCCGGTGCGTCAGGCGATGCAAGAGCGCCTGAATATTCGCAACCCCGACGGATAAGGGAAAGAATTCGAACATCGGTTCATCATTCGGCGAATCGCCGATGAACAGACACTCGCCCAAATGCTTTTCAATATCCTGGCCCCATTCGCGTTGGAACAAGGTGCGCGTCATGCTGAGTTTGTTGTAGTCGCCAAACCAGCCGTTGACGTGAATCGAGCTGACCTTGGCCTGCGCGCCCGCTTCTTCGAAGATGGCCACGATGCGGCTGACGGCATCATCCGATAACGCCGGCACGTCCTCGCAAAAGTCGATGGCCAGATCGGCGACACGGTAATCCTGGTCGCTCGCGACGGCCGTGCCCGGGACTTCGCGCAGCACGCGGTCGCGGATGGCGTCCAAGCGCGCCCGATTGGCCTGACGAGTCTGCGCATCGGCCCAGTAATGGCTTTTCATGCGGCGCGCCTGCCGGTCGTAGGCGTAATAGAACGCGCCGTTCTCGCCTACTACGGCCTTTACCGGCCACATGCGGGCGATGTGGTCGCACCAGCCAGCCGGGCGGCCGGTGATGGGGATGATGGCTATGCCCGCGGCCTCCAGGCGTTCGAGCGCGTGGTACGCCTCGGCGGGCAGGCGCCCCTCCGTGGTCAAGGTATCGTCGATATCGGTGAGAACGACGCGCACGGAGGCGGCGAGAGAGTCGGGGAGAGACGCTAGTGCTTGCATGGCTGTCAGGAAGTCTCGATGGAATTTTTGTCTGCGCAGTGTACCGTCGTGCAATGCGGGGCGGGCAGGTTGTCTGAGCTTTACCATGGGGACGGCACGGTGCGCGCCCGGCTGCCGCCCAGGTGCGGGTAAAATCATTTTTTTCAGCCAGTTTCCCGACGCCATGTCCGCCCCGCTTGCCTCCGTGTCTTCCGACACAGACTCCGAATCGTTTGGTATCGCCTCTGTCGCAGAGATCATCGCCGAGCTGCGCGCCGGCCGTATCGTCATCCTCGTGGATGAAGAGGATCGCGAGAACGAGGGCGATCTGGTGATGGCGGCCGAGTTTGTCACGCCCGAGGCCATCAATTTCATGGTGACCTATGGGCGGGGCCTGGTCTGCCTGACCCTGACGGAAGACCGCTGCCGCCAGCTGGATTTGCCGCTGATGGCCGCGCGTAATGGCACCCGCTACGGGACCAACTTTACGCAGTCGATCGAGGCCGCCGAAGGCGTTGAAACCGGTATTTCGGCCGCTGATCGCGCACGCACGATTCAGGTGGCGGTGGCGCGCGACGCCAAGCCCAGCGATCTGGTGCAGCCGGGGCATATTTTCCCCGTGCGCGCGGTTCCCGGTGGTGTCCTGGTGCGTGCCGGTCATACCGAAGCTGGCTGTGATTTAACCGCGATGGCTGGCCTGACGCCGGCCGCCGTGATCTGCGAAATCCTCAATCCCGACGGCACGATGGCGCGCCTGCCGGATCTGGTGAAATTCGCCCGTCAGCACAATCTGAAGATCGGCACCATCGCCGATCTGATCCAATATCGCAGCGAGCACGAGTCGGTCGTCAAGCGCATCGGCGAGCGCACGATGCAGACCGCGTGGGGCGAGTTCCGCGCCGTAGCCTATCAGGATACGGCCAGCGGATCGGTGCACCTGGCGCTGGTCCACGGCGACATCGACGGCGAGCGCGAGACGCTGGTGCGCGTACACGAACCGGCTTCCATCCTGGATGCACTCGATCACGGTTCGGCCGGCCACAGCTGGGGCGTCGGCCGTGCCTTGCAGACCATCGCCAAAGCGCCGGCTGGCGTCGTCGTGCTGATGAACTGCCAATCGTCCAGCGAGCACCTGTTCGAACAAATCGCGGGCTGGACCGGCGAAGACAAACAGGCCCGTACGGACGGCGGCGATCGCTACGGTTTGCGCACCTACGGTATCGGCGCGCAGATTCTGCGGGATCTGAACGTCGGCAAAATGCGCTTGTTGGCGCGTCCGCGCAAGATGCCCAGCATGGCGGGCTTCTCGCTGACCGTTACGGGTTACGATTGCGACCCTTCCACCTCCGCCAATTCTCAATAAGGCTGAACTATGAATCCTTACGTCCTTACCCCTGATCTGAATGGCGAAGGGCTGCACATCGGTATCGTGCGCGCTCGCTTTAACGAAGAAATCGGCTTGGCCGAGCTGGACGCCTGCCTGCAAAAACTCGCTGAACTCGGCGTGGATGAGCGCGACGTGATGGTCGCTTCCGTGCCGGGCGCGCTGGAGCTGGGCGTGGCGCTGTCGCATATGGCAGAAAGTTTTGAATTCGACGCACTGATCGCGCTGGGCGCGGTTATCCGCGGCGAAACCTATCATTTTGAAGTCGTCAGCAACGAGATGGCCACCGCCATCACGCGTATTTCGCTGGAAACCGGCATCCCGGTAGCCAACGGTGTGTTGACCGTGGACACCGATGAGCAGGCTCAGGCCCGCGCCGCGGAAAAGGGCGCTGATTGCGCCCTGGCCGCCGTGGAAATGGGCAATCTGGTCGCCGCGTTGCAACCCGAAGAGGAAGACGAGGACGACGAAGACGAAGACGACGAGGACGAAGATCTTGACAACGAATAAACCCACGGCGGACAGCGCCGCGCAAGCGCGCGCCAACGCTCGCAGCGCCCGTCGTCGTGCACGCGAATTCGCGCTGCAGGGCGTTTACGCCTGGTTGTTGCGTGGCGGCCAGGGCAACCAGGACGCGGGCGAGATCGACGCACACCTGCGCGATGCCGAGGACTTCTCCGAGGCCGATGCGCAGTGGTTCAAGACCTTGCTGCATGGCGTGTTCCGCGAGGCGCCGAGTCTGCGCGAGCAGTTCACCCCCTATATCGACCGTCCGCTGGCCGAGCTGTCGCCGGTCGAGCACGGGATTTTGCTGATCGGCAGCTTCGAGCTCGTGCATCACGTCGAAGTGCCGTACAAGGTGGCGATCAACGAAGCGGTCGAGCTGGCCAAGTCGTTTGGCGGCACGGATGGCTTCAAGTTCGTCAACGGTGTGCTGGACAAGCTGGCCGCCGACGTGCGCGCGGCCGAAGTCCGCGCAGCGGCCGCGCAACGGCGTTAATCCCGGCGCGGCGCACGGTGCGTATGAGGACGGTGCAAAGCGTGAAGATCTGGCTGATCCGCCCATGCACCTTTGTCGTGGCCCATCGTGTGGCGGACGCGGGGCCGGGCTCTACGCGGCCCGGTAGCTGTCATGGCTTCTGAATTCGACGTCATTGCCCGGTATTTCACCCGACCCGCGCCCGAGGGCACGTTGGGCGTGGGCGATGATTGCGCGCTATTTTCCGTCCCGGCGGGCATGCAGATCGCGACCAGCAAGGATCTGCTGATTCAAGGCCGCCATTTTTATCCCAATGTCGATCCCGAGGCCCTGGGGCATAAAGCCCTGGCAGTGAATTTGTCGGATCTGGCCGCGATGGGGGCCAAGCCGCTGGGCTGCTTGCTCGGGCTGGCCTTGCCAAACGTAGACGAATCGTGGCTCGCGGCATTCGCGCGGGGTTTTCATGCACTGGCCGATGCCCATGGATGCCCATTGATCGGCGGCGATACCACCCGAAGTGTCCAGGATCTCACGATTAGCGTGACCGTCTTTGGCGCGGTCGCCGCGCAACCTGCGTTGCGGCGCGATGGCGCGCGCGTCGGTGATCATATCTGGGTCTCGGGCGCTCTGGGCGCGGCGGATATCGCTTACCGGCTGCTTGATGCCCAGTTGCCCACCGACGACTCGTTGTTGGCCGCCACGCGGCGTGCGCTGGAATGGCCTACGCCTCGCGTAGAGCTGGGGTTAGCGCTGGCGGGACTTGCGCATGCCGCAATCGATATTTCTGATGGGCTGGTACAGGATCTGGGGCACGTGTTGTCGGCCAGCCGGGTCGGCGCACAGCTGCAGTTCGACGCGCTACCTGTCGCGGACGCGCTGCAAGACCTGGATCACGATACGCTCGTGCGAGCGGTTTTAGGCGGTGGCGATGTTTACGAACTGTGCTTCACTGCGGCCGCCGAAAACGACGACCACGTCAGGCGAGCCGCCGCGCGCGTTGGCGTACCTGTGACGCGTATCGGCCATGTGACCGAAGCGGGCGGCCTGCAGGTGTTCGCCGCTGACGGACGCCCGATGTCGGCGCTGCCGCGCGGTTTCGATCATTTTCCTGGGTCCTGATTCATGACCGATTTCTCTACCGATTCCTCCTCGAGCTCGATGCGCGAACGCGTCAAAGTCGCGTATCCATCGTTTGACTGGGTCCGTGCAGAGCCGGCGCGGTTGGTCGCCTTTGGTTTTGGCAGTGGTCTCATCCGTCCCGCCTCGGGCACGTGGGGCACGCTGCTGGCATGGCTGATTTGGGCCGTCGTTGCCGGGTTTTTGTCCGATTTGGTGATCGGCGTGGCGCTGGTGGCGCTATTTGCCTATGGCTGCTGGGCGTGTCAACGCGCGTCGCGGCAGCTGCATGTCGATGACCATGTGGGCATTGTGTGCGACGAGATGGTGGCGTTCTGGCTGGTCTTGTGGCTCACACCCGACAGCTTTTTCGCGCAATTGCTGGCCTTCGGGCTCTTTCGATTGTTCGATATTGCCAAGCCGCCACCCATCAAATACTTTGACTCTCGGATCAAGGGCGGTTTTGGCGTGATGTGGGATGACATCGTCGCCGCTGCTTACTCATTGTTTGTCATGGCGATAGCCGTGCGTCTGGGAGTCTTTGCATGAATACCTCGCATAAATCCGTCGCCGGCTTGGCACCGGTAGCTTTGGTGCCCGCGCAAGCCATTGGCCTGGCCGAGCAGTTGGGTGCTGCGCTGCTGGGGCGAGGCTGGATGGTGGGTACGGCGGAGTCCTGCACAGGTGGTTTACTCGCGGGGGCGATGACGGCCGTGGCGGGATCTAGCGGCTGGTTCGAGCGCGGGTTCGTGACCTACAGCAATTCGGCCAAGGTCGCGGAACTGAGTGTCTCCGAGGAAACCCTGGATCGTTTTGGCGCCGTGAGCGAAGAAGTGGCGTTGGAGATGGCAAACGGCGTGCTGCTCGCCACGCCCGAATCACATATTGCGGCCGCTACCACCGGCATCGCCGGCCCAGGTGGCGCGACAGCGGGCAAGCCGGTAGGCATGGTGTGCTTTGGCTTTGCGATGCGTAGCGCCGATGGCATTACTTCTCGGGCGTTGACGGAGATATTCCCGGGCGACCGGTCCGAGGTCCGGCATGCTGCCGTGGTGTTCGCGTTGCGCGGTTTACTGGAACTGGCCGGGCAGCCGGTGAATCAGCATCGCGCTTGATGAATCAGGATCCCGTTTTCAGGGATCCGTTTATTGCGTTGGCGCTTCGTTTTAACGCACCGCGTTGATCTCGTCGCGCAGGCCCTGCGCGGCTGTGGCGGCGGCTTCGCGCCAGTCATCCCCGCCGCTGGCATACAGAATTGCACGCGAGGCATTGATCATCATGCCGGTGCCAGCCTGGGTACGCCCGGCGTTGACCGTGGCGGTCACATCGCCGCCTTGGGCGCCGATGCCCGGCACGAGTAGCGGCATGCTGTCGCCGATGCGCTGCCGCACGGCGGCCAGCTCGTTCGGGAAAGTCGCGCCCACCACCAAACCGCATTGGCCGCCGGCGTTCCATTTGTCCGCCACCAGGCCCGCCACATGCAGATAGAGCGGTTCGCCGCTGTCCAGTTTCAAGAACTGCAAATCCGATCCGCCGGGGTTGGAGGTGCGGCACAGCACGATGACGCCTCGATCTTTCCAGCCCAGATACGGTTCGACGGAATCAAATCCCATGTAAGGGTTTACCGTCAGCGCATGCGCGCCATAGCGCTCGTAGGCTTCGCGTGCGTAGTTTTCCGCCGTCGTGCCGATATCTCCGCGTTTGCCGTCCATGACGATGGGCAGGTGGGGATACTTCTCGCGGATATGCGCGCACAGCGCTTCGAGCTGGTCTTCGGCGCGATGCGCGGCGAAATACGCGAACTGCGGCTTGAAGCTGCAGGCATACTGCGCCGTGGCATCGACGATATCGCGGCAGAACTGGAAGATCGCGTCCGGTTTGCCGTCGAGTTCGCGCGGAAAACGCTTGGGATCGGGGTCCAGGCCCACCTGGAGCAGCGTGTTGCCGTTTGCCCAGGCCTGTTGGAGGAGTTCAATAAAGGTCATCGGATCAGTGTAGTTTCACGCGCGGATGCGTACGCCGCAAAAGCAGTCGCGCCAGCGCCAGGGTCGCAGTGCGCCAAAGTCCCAGCACCGCATGGTGGTGCATGAGATGCAGGCTCATGTACATCAGGCGCGCCAGTGTACCGCTGACAAAGAGGCCGCGTCCCGACAGCCGGCCCATCAGGCTGCCCACGCCCGCGTCCTGTCCCAGCGATACCAGCGAGCCGTGATCGCGATAACGATAGGGCGCGGTCGGTTCGTCGTGGCCCCGGATACGGGCCGTCAGTTTCGGCGCCAGATAAGACGCCTGCTGATGCGCGGCTTGCGCCCGCGCCGGCACGGTGCGCTTGCCATCGCCCATGGGCACGGCACAACAATCCCCCAGCGCCAGGATATGCGGGTCGGGAGACTCCAATCTGTCGTTGACGATCAGCTGGCCGACCCGGTTGACCGGCATGCCCAGGCTCGCCATCAAGGGCAACGCCTGTATCCCCGCCGCCCACATGCATAGGTTCGATCGAAACTCACGTCCATCAGCGGCGATCACGCGATCCTCGCGGACTTCAGCGACCCGGCAATCGGTTTCCACGCGTATGCCCAGGTCCGTCAGGCGCTCGTGAGCCGCCTTGGCGATTTTCTCCGGCAGCGGTCCCAGAAGACGAGGCCCGCCTTCGACCAGCGTGATGACGAGGTCTCGGTCGGCGCGAAAGTTTGGCAATCCATAGGCCGCCACGATGCCGCCGGCCTCATGCAGCTCGACCGCCAGTTCCACGCCCGTCGCACCACCGCCCACAATGACGACATCGAGTTCCGCTGAAGGATCGTGCACCTTGGCCTGATCGACCTGCACCATGGCTTTCAGCATGGTCAGACGGAATGCCTCGGCATTCTCGGTGGAATCGAGCGTCACCGCGTGGGTCGCGGCGCCCGGCGTATTAAAGAAATTGGATTCGCTGCCTAGCGCGAGCACCAGCGTGTCGTAGGGTAATTGGCGTTCGGGCAGCACCATCTCACCTTGGTCATCGCGTACCTCGGCAACCTGGATCGTGCGCCGCTCGCGGTCGACGGCTTGCACTTCGCCCAGCGCGAAGGTGAAGCCGCAGAGGTTGGCGAGCATCAGGTAGGACAAGCCTTCCTGGTAAATATCGAGTGTGCCGGCCGCCGCTTCATGGAGCGAGGGTTTCCAGATATGGATGGGCCGGCTATCGACCAGCGTCACGCATTGCGGGCCGTGCTTGCGTCCGAGCTTCGCGGCCAATTCCAAGCCGCCCGCGCCGCCGCCGACGATGATGACCTGATGAGGTTGGCCAGATTCTGGCCGGGCCGATGCATGGTTCATGGCATTGAGTATACGGGCCGACGCATCAACCGTATATCGGATTCACGGCTGTTCACAAACGTTGCGAAATTATCAGAATCGCAGGCCTCACAGGAATCGGTCGATTGCCACCGCGAGCCAAATGCCACCGGTCAATAGCAACATCAGCAACACTGCCGCGCTGCCCAGATCTTTCGCGCGCCCGAGCAAAGGGTGCGTGTCGACCGATATTGCATCGGCGAGCGCCTCGATGGCCGAGTTCATCAGTTCCACCACGAGTACCGATATGACGGTGCCAATCAGAATCGCCACCTCGGTGAGCGAGCGGCCGAGAAAAAAGGCCGCCGGGATCATCACCACAGCCAAGGCCAGTTCTTGTCGGAACGCGGCTTCATGGGTGATAGCGGCGCGCAGCCCTTGCAGCGAATAGCGCATGGCGTTCAGGACGCGGCGCAGACCGCCCGAGCTTTTGAAGGGCGAAGTGTGCGGAGTAGCGGACATAGATCGAATGTGGGTGAGGTGGGCGGTGACCGCTCCAGACAGGCAGTCACGAGGCTTTGCCTAGTGGCGATCGATTTCAGGCTCGTCGGTGACTGGTGTATTCACAGGCGGTCGGCTGCCGAACCGCTCGGCAAACTCGCGGGTAAAGACCGCGCCGAAAAAGAAGATTTGCGCGGAATAATAAATCCACAACAACAGGGCGATCATCGAGCCTGCCGCGCCATACGCGGAAACGGCGGCGCCGCGCCCCAGATATAAGCCTATGCCCCATTTGCCAACTAAAAACAGCGCGGCCGTCACGATAGCGCCTGGGATCACATCGCGCCAGGGAATATTGATGCTCGGCAGCAGCTTGAACACCACGGCAAAAAGCGCCGTGACGACCGCGAATGAAAACAGGCTGGACATCCAGTCCGCCACCGTGGCGAACGTGGAGTTTGCCCAAAGTTCTCCGTAGTACGCCTTGGCCCCGCCCAGCGCTGCGTTCATGATCAAGGACAGCAACAGGAACAGCGCCAACACCAGCACCAGCCCGAACGCCACCATGCGGCTGCGCACCAGGCCATGCAAGCCAGATTTGCGTTGTTGCTTGGCATCCCAGAGTTCATCAAGGCTGGCTTGCAGCTCGGCAAATGCCGTCGTCGCACTGAACACCAGGATAGAAATGGAAAGCAGTGCGGCAATCCAACCCCCGCCCGATTCGTGCGCGCTGGCCAGCACGGTCTGCACGACTTCGGCACCGCGCGCACCAATCAGACCATGCACTTGATCGAAGAGCTCCGAGCGCACGGCCTCCTCGCCAAAGAACAAGCCCGCGACGGCAATCACCAGAATCAGCATGGGCGCCAAGGAAAACACCATGTACAACGCCAAGGCCGCACCCTTGCTGGAGGCCCGACGATCTGACCATTGCTTGGCCGACGCGACGATGAGTCCGTAGAGTTCAGACGGACGGAGGACTTTCAATAAGCGAGGCGGCAGGGGCATGGGCGTACAACGAGTGCGAGTCCGGGTGCCTGCATTGTAGGAGCCGAGCCTCGCTCGCGACAAACCGAGGGTACCCAGCGGAGCGTCAATGCCGTCGAACTATCGCCGCTGTGCCCGCGAAAGGGTCCTACTCGTCAAAATCGTGCCCGGGTGTCAAAGGGGTATAACGATAGGTGGCGGGCGTGCGGCTCAACTTCACCGGTGCCCCAAGCCCCCGGTAGCCACCTTGCATTTCGACCACCATCTGGCGGTGCAGCGTGTGTGGATGAGCCAAGGCTTGATCGACCGATAGCACTGCCGCCGCCGGTACCCCCAGGGCCATGAGCCGGGCAGCGAGGTCTTCGGCGTTTTGGTCGGCGAGCGATCGGGTCAGCTCGCCGCGCAACGCCTCCCGGTTAATAGAACGCGCCCCGGCCCGGCTAAAGCGCGGGTCGTCGACCAGTTCCGGGCGGTTAAGACATTGGCAAAGCAGGCCGAATTGTCGATCGTTTCCGACCGCGAGAAAGATCGGCCCGGTCGCGGTGTCCAATGCGTCGTAGGGGTAGATATTAGGATGCGCGTTGCCGGTAGGCCGGGGTTGAACGCCGTCCAGAAACCAGTTGGCCGCATGCGGGTGTAGCAACGATAGGCCACTATCGTAAAGGGCGGCTTCCACGAATTGACCTTTGCCGCTGCGTTGCTTTTCGTGAATCGCCAGTAAGATGCCGATGACGGCGTTCAGCCCGGTCACCATATCGACCACGGGCAAGCCCACGCGCAGGGGCGGCCCGCCGGCATCGCCATTGACGCTCATCACCCCGCTCATGGCTTGTACCGCGGCGTCATAGCCAGGCAGACTGCCCAGCGGGCCGTCGGTACCGAAGCCCGACACCCGACACCACACCAACCCGGGGTGTTCCGCGCTGATCTCGTCGTAACCCAGGCCCCAACGCTCCATGGTGCCGGGTTTGAAATTTTCTACTAGTACATCCGCCTGGCCGATTAATTCGCGCACAGTCTGCTGTCCCTCGGACGAAGCCAGGTCCAGATGACGAATGCGCTTGTTGCGGTTTAACCCGTAATAGTACGAAGCCACGCCGTCTTTGAAGGGCGGGCCCCAGGTGCGCGTGTCATCGCCAGTCGGCGGCTCGATCTTGATCACGTCGGCGCCATGGTCACCGAGAATCTGAGCGCAATACGGGCCGCCGAGAATCCGCGATAAATCCAGGACCCGGACGCCCGCAAGGGCACCCGGTTTTGTGGCGTTGGCTTGTGCGTGTTGCATACGTTGTCGTCCGTGTGGTCAATCAATGCCGGCGCCAGAGTCCGCCACCACTTTCGCCCATTTGTCGCGTTCTTGGAAAACGAATGCGCCCAACGCTTCGGGCGCCAGATCTGGCGCAGATTCCAATCCTTGCTTGTCCAGAAACTCCCGGACCTTCTCGTTTTGCAGTGTGCGCTGCAGGGCTTCGTTCAGTCGAGCGACGCGGTCTGGCGGCGTGTGAGCGGGCGCGACAATGCCAAAGAAAACACTCACGTCATAACCTTCATATCCCTGCTCGGCAATCGTCGGCAGATCAGGCAAAGCGCGCGAGCGCGATGCGGTAGTCACACCCAGGGCTCGCAGGCGACCGCTTTGTATATGAGGTATTGCGGTCAGCACGTCAGTGAAACTCATCGAGACCTGACCGCCCAGCAAGTCGTTGAGGGCGGGCCCGGTGCCTTTGTAAGGGATGTGCAAAAAATCGGTGCCTGCCACCGAGTTAAATAGCACGCCCGCCAGATGCGAGGATGCGCCGCTGCCTGACGAGGCATAGCTCAGCGTCCCCGGCTTGGCCTTGGATAGCGCCACTAATTCCTTGACGTTGGTCGCCGGCACAGATGGATGCACGACGAGGATATTGGGCAGATAGCCGACCTGAATGATCGGGTCGTAGCTCTTGACCGGGTCATAGCCCAGGTTTTTATACAGGCTCGCATTGATCGCCAACGGTCCGGAAGTGCCAAGCATCAATGTATAGCCGTCGGGATTGGCACGCGCGACGGCTTCCGCGCCGATATTGCCGTTGGCGCCAGCGCGATTTTCCACAATGACGATTTGGCCGAGGATGTCAGACAGCGTGGATGCCAGCACTCGGCCCATGGCGTCTGTCGGGCCGCCGGGGGGATAGGGAATCACCAGGGTGACCGGGCGATTGGGATAGCTCTCTTCCTTTGCCCAGGTGGGCAGCGCAAACAGTCCCGCAGTGGTGGCAAGTACCCGTAGTACGTGACGTCTATTCATGATGTGTCTCCTTGGTCTTTATTGTG
Organism: Bordetella sp. 15P40C-2; assembly: GCF_009763235.1. Taxonomy (NCBI): domain Bacteria; kingdom Pseudomonadati; phylum Pseudomonadota; class Betaproteobacteria; order Burkholderiales; family Alcaligenaceae; genus Bordetella; species Bordetella sp. 15P40C-2. The sequence goes on along the minus strand of NZ_WSJA01000020.1, from coordinate 57,464 downwards.
CGCATGGCTTGGCCAAGCGGGGCCTCGGTAATGATCGTGTTCTGCGTGGGGGGCGTGAATCATGCCGCGCCCGCGGTCTCCTTCGGTGTCTCAAGCTCGGTATCGCCAGCCAGCGGGTCACGCGGTAGCAGGCGATGTTTCAAGACCAGGCGGGCCAGGCGAGCGCGTTCCTCGTCGTTGGTCTGCGTGGCTTCCCAGTACATCGCACAGGCGCTAAAGCAGTGATAGAGCGCTGAGGCGACGCTGCGCGCCTGCGCGTCGTCGCCGGTCTGAGTGACGTAGTCGGCCAGCGCACAAGCGCGCGACAAGCTATGTTCAAGAGCCCGCGTGGTCTCATCAGCCGGGCAGGCGCTCAAGAGCGCTTCACCTTGTTGCTGTAGCGCCGGCAGCGCGCCCTCGCGGCGAATCGCACGTATGACGTCGAGCGCGACGATATTGCTGGTGCCTTCCCATATCGAGCCCAGATGGCTGTCGCGCACCAATCGCGGCTCTATCCATTCCTCGATATAACCGCAGCCGCCACGTACCTCCATGCCGTCTCCAGTGACCTTACGGGCGTCACGGCAGGCTCGAAACTTGATGAGCGGCGTCAAGATACGCAGCAATGCATAGGCCCCCGCCTCGCCTGCGTCCGAGCGGCGCAGGGCCTGGGCAGTCTGGCACACCATGCTGCGTGCCTGTTCGGCCGGCACGCGCAGTTTGTCGAGTTGGCGCTGCATCAATGGCATGTCGGCGAGCCGCTTTCCAAACGCCAACCGGTGGTGCGCGACATATTCGGCTTCGAAGACCGCGCGGCGCATGAGACCTGCCGCCCGCACGCCGTTCGACAGCCGCGAGTTGTTGACCATGTCCGCCATTTGCACGAACCCGCGCCCCGGTTCGCCCACCAGATAGGCAACCGCGCCTTCCAGTTTTATCTCGCCGCTCGCCATCGATCGTGTGCCGAGCTTGTCCTTCAGGCGCAAGATGCGATAGTGATTGTGTTGGCCATCGTCCAGCGTCTTGGGCAGTAGGAATAACGATACGCCCTTCAAGCCCGGCTGCCCGTTTTCGGTACGCGCCAGCACCATGGCGAGCTCGGCATCCGCATTCGAGCAAAACCATTTGTCGCCATGCAGGCGCCAGGTCCCATCGTCTTGGGCATAAGCCATGGTTTCCGTGGCCGCGATGTCCGAGCCCGCCGCCTGTTCGGTCATGAACATCGCGCCTTGGTATAAGTCCTCGAAGTCTAATGTCGTCAAATGAGGCAGATAGCGTTCGACCAGGGCCGGATCGCCGAACTTTTTGAGTGTGCGCGTTAATGAGTCCGTCATAGAGACGGGGCAGCACAGCCCGAATTCCGACTGGACGAATACGTAAGTGAGCGCGTATTTCGCCAATGGCGGCATCGCGCCATGCCAGCCGAACATGTCGTCTCGATGCGAGATCGCGGCCAGGCCGAACTCGGTAAAGGCGAGACGTTCCATTTCCACATAGGCGGGATGTTTATCGATACGTTGGTCATCCACGCCGGTGCGGCTGCGCGTGATGAGGGTTGGCGGATGCTTGTCCGCGGTATCGGCCAACCGGTCTAGTGAGTCACCGGCAAGAGCACCCAGCTGTTCGAGTTTAGGCGTGAGCACCTGCATCAAACTCGGATCGAGATAGAGCGCCAGCAGTCGTGCCCAAGTGGGGTCCGACTGGTATAGGTTGGCGCCGCGGGCGTCGGGAATGTTCTTGGACGCTGACATGGCATGACTCCTTTTTTGAATATTGTCGGAGCCGTAGTCATTCGAGTCTAATATTATGTGGGTATCGAACGTTCTGGTTTTCGTATGGTTGAGCTTCGTCATTTCCGCTGTTTTATCGCCGTCGCGGAGACCTTGCACTTTGGTCGTGCAGCAGAGCGCTTGGCCATGTCACAGCCGCCGCTTACCGTGGCCATTCAGCAGCTCGAGCAACGACTAGGGACCCGTCTATTCGAACGCAACAGCAAAGGCGTGCGCCTGACGGCTGCCGGGCAGGCCATGCTCGAAGACGCGCGGCGCGTCTTGGGGCAATTCGAACAGGCGCTGGTTCATGCGCGCGATGCTGCTGAAGGAATTTCCGGCCACGTGCGGATTGGATGTGTGGGAGCGATGCTTTATCGGGGCCTGCCGCAGGCTTTGGCCTCCTATCAACATGATTTCCCGGCAGTACGCGTTACGGTGTCAGAGCTCAATAGTCAGATTCAGGTTACCCAGTTGCTTCGCGACGAATTGGATGTGGGATTCGTGCATACGGCGCGCTTGCCCAAGGGATTGCAGCGTCAACTCGTGGTGAGCGAGCCCTTTATATGCTGTTTGCCAACGGGCCATGCGCTGGCGGCGCAACGGCGCATTCCGCTCAGTGCCCTGGCGGATGAGCCGTTCGTGCTGTTCGCGCGTAGCGTTTCACCCGATTATCATGCCGCGATTCTTGATGTTTGCGCGCAAGCCGGGTTCTCGCCGCGCCTGCAACATGAGGTGCGTCATTGGCTCGCCGTTGTTGCGTGGGTCGCTCAAGGCCTGGGCGTGGCGCTGGTGCCAAAGGCAATGAGCCAGTCTGGTGTGCCGGGAGTGGTGTTTCGTCCCATCGATAATGCGGTGGCCATGTCGGAGTCGTATGTCATATGGCGTGAAGACGGCGCAACGCCGGTGGCGGGCCACTGCGTCGAGCATTTGAAGCAGTTCTTTAATGAGCATAAGCGCGCGACCGTGGGCCAGACGTAGACAGCGGCCGGGGCGCTTTTCTGACGGCCCGCTGGTACGCGTGCCGGCCATAGCTGCGCCTTATAGCGGGGCGGGCGATGCATCCGCGAGACAAAAAACACCCCCGAGGCGCAAACCTCGGGGGTGTTTTGTCTTGGCCACTCCCCGGCGAACCGGGGAGTTTTCGCTGGGAAAGCCTGGACTTAGAAGTCCATGCCGCCCATGCCGCCCATGCCACCCGGCATGGCCGGAGCAGCGGGCTTGTCTTCGGCCAGTTCGACCACGGCAGCTTCGGCGGTCAGCAGCAGGCTGGCGACGGAAGCAGCGTTTTGCAGGGCGGTGCGGGTCACCTTGGTGGGATCCAGAACGCCTTGCTCGACCAGGTCGGTGTACTCGCCGGTAGCGGCGTTGTAGCCGTAGTTACCCGAGCCGTTGAGCACGTTGTTGACCACCACGCTGGCTTCTTCGCCGGCGTTGGTGACGATGGTGCGCAGGGGCTCTTCGACCGCACGCAGGATCAGCTTGATACCAGCGTTTTGGTCAGGCGTGTCGCCTTGCAGGCCAGCGATGGCTTGCTTGGCGCGCAGCAGAGCCACGCCACCACCAGCAACCACGCCTTCTTCCACAGCAGCGCGGGTAGCGTGCAGGGCGTCTTCGACGCGGGCTTTCTTTTCCTTCATTTCGACTTCGGTGGCAGCACCGACGCGGATCACGGCAACACCGCCGGCCAGCTTGGCCACGCGCTCTTGCAGTTTTTCACGGTCGTAGTCCGAAGTGGCTTCTTCGATCTGCACGCGGATTTGCTTGACGCGGGCTTCGATCGACTTGCTGTCGCCAGCGCCGTCGATGATCGTGGTGTTTTCCTTGCCCACTTCGATGCGCTTGGCTTGGCCCAGGTCTTGCAGGGTGGCCTTTTCCAGCGACATGCCGGTTTCTTCGGAGATCACAACGCCGCCGGTCAGGATGGCGATGTCTTCGAGCATGGCCTTGCGGCGATCGCCGAAGCCAGGCGCCTTGACGGCGGTGGTCTTCAGGATGCCACGGATGTTGTTCACCACCAGGGTGGCCAGGGCTTCGCCCTCGACGTCTTCAGCGATGATCAGCAGCGGACGGCTCGACTTGGCGACTTGCTCCAGCACGGGCAGCAGGTCACGGATGTTGCTGATCTTCTTGTCGAAAATCAGAACATACGGATCGTCCAGAGCGGCAACTTGCTTTTCCGGGTTGTTGATGAAGTAGGGCGACAGGTAGCCGCGATCGAATTGCATACCTTCGACCACGTCCAGTTCGTTTTCCAGCGACTTGCCGTCTTCGACGGTGATGACGCCTTCCTTGCCGACCTTGTCCATCGCGTCAGCGATGATTTGGCCGATCGACGAGTCGCTGTTGGCCGAGATCGAGCCAACTTGAGCGATTTCCTTGCTGGTGGTGACCGGCTTGGATTGCTTGGCCAGTTCAGCCACGGCAGCGGCCACAGCCTTGTCGATACCGCGCTTCAGGTCGATGGGGTTGAAACCAGCGGCCACGTACTTCAGGCCTTCCTGGACGATGGCTTGAGCCAGAACGGTAGCGGTGGTGGTACCGTCGCCAGCGTTGTCCGAGGTCTTGGAAGCAACGTCTTTAACGAGTTGCGCGCCGATGTTTTCGAACTTGTCTTTCAGTTCGATTTCCTTGGCAACCGACACACCGTCCTTGGTGACGGTCGGGGCGCCGAACGAGCGCTCGAGCACAACGTTACGGCCTTTGGGGCCCAGGGTGGTCTTAACAGCGTTGGCGAGAACATTCACGCCGCGCACGATGCGAACGCGGGCGTCATCGCCGAAGAGAACTTGTTTGGCAGCCATTGTGAGCTTCCTTCAGAATTCGTTCAGTGGATTACTGGATCACGGCGAGGATTTCTTCCTCGCGGATGACGAGCAGCTCTTCGCCGTCGACTTTGACCGACTGGCCGGCATACTTGCCGAAGAGAACCTTGTCACCGACTTTCAGGTCGACCGGCAGCACTTTGCCGTCTTCGGTCTTCTTGCCCGGGCCGACGGCCACGACTTCGCCTTGATCCGGCTTTTCAGCGGCGCTATCAGGGATAACGATGCCCGAGGCAGTCTTGCGCTCGTTGTCCAGGCGTTTGACGATCACACGATCGTGCAGGGGACGCAGGGCCATGAGGAACTCCTGTTTCTAATAAATAGAGGTGAAATGTTCGGATTCAGTGCCGGGAGGCAGTGTTAGCACTCACCGGCGGCGAGTGCTAATTATAGGGATGATGTTGCGAGGTTCAAGGGGTAGCGTTGTATCTGTTACATTTTGATGCGCCGCCCAAGGCATTGGCGCAGCATGTTGGCCGCGCCCTTCCAGGCGGCCGCCTGCCGATGGGTCACGATTGTTAGCGAGCAATTCGCGTATGGGTCACGCCACATTGCCGGGCCACGCCGACAGCGCCAAGTCCGCTAGTTTGTTTAGTGTGTGCAGATTTGCACCGTCGCAGGCTTGGGCTGACATGCCCTGCACCACTGCCGCATAGAAGCGAGCTATCGCCTCGGTATCTGCGTGCTCGGCTAGCTCGCCGTTCTGCACCGCTTGGTCGAGCCGGGTTTTTAAGAGCTGAACCCCACGGGCTCTGCGCGCGGCCACGGCGTGCGCTACGTCGTGATTTTTCTCGTTGTGCTGTAGCACCGCGTTAGAGACCATGCAACCCCGTGGCCGGCCTGACTGCGTGAACCGCCGCGCGGCGTCTTTCAGGTAAAAGGCGATGGCCTCGTAAGCGGGACGGCCGTCTCGCAACGCTTGCATCCATAGCTTGTTTTCACGTTCGCTGATGTGGTCAATCGCCTGCTGGTAAAGCTCTTCCTTGGAACCGAATGCGGCGTAGAGCGAAGGCGGGGGTACGCCCATCGCGTGCGTCAGATCGGCAATCGAAGTGCCTTCGTAGCCGCGTTCCCAGAAAAGGTTCGCCGCGATTTCAAGGCCGGTTTCGCGGTCTAGCGAGCGTGGTCGTCCGCGTTTCCGAGGGGTGTTGTCCATTTTATATCAACCGCTATAAAAATCATTGGCAGGGCGCCTAATCTGTTTTAATATAGTGATCACTATATTAATCATCCTAAGAGGAAAACATGGCTGGCAAATTAGCACATAAGGTCGCATTGGTATCGGGCGCTTCGCGGGGAATCGGCCGTGCCACGGCGTTGGCATTGGCCCGGGAGGGCGCGGCTTTTATAGGCCTGCATTATGGCAATAATGCAGACGCGGCGCGGGCCACGGTTCGCGAGATCGAACAACTAGGAGCTAAAGTCGTGGCCATCCAGTCCGATCTCCACAACGGGCGTGATGCCGCCTATGAACTTTGGCACCGGTTTCAGGATGCGGCCGTTGCCGCGACCGGCGAAGCGGGACTCGATATTCTTGTCAACAACGCCGGCATCGCGCCTGCGGTGGCTTTATCCGAGACGAGCGAGTCGTTGTTCGATGAGGTAATGGCGGTGAACTTGAAGGCGCCGTTTTTTCTGATCCAGGCGGCAAGCGCGCACATTCGCGAGCGTGGACGCATAATCAATGTGTCGACGGGCTTTACCCGGCTGGCGGCGCCAACGCATCCGGCTTATGCGGCTTCCAAGGGCGCGCTTGAAACTTTGACGCTGGCTTTGGCTCCGGCATTCGGACCGCGAGGTATTACGGTGAATGCAGTGATGCCAGGGGTGACGCAGACCGACATGAATGCCGAATGGCTTGCGCATACAGAGGCACGTGACAGCGCTGAAGCGATGTCGGTGTTTTCGCGCTTGGGCCAGCCGAAAGACATCGCCGATGTAATTACCTTTCTCGCGTCCGACGAGGCACGCTGGATCACGGGGCAGACGATTGATGCGACGGGCGGCGCGCGGCTATGAGCCACTGCGACGCCGACCTGCAGGTTTAAGCCGTGAGCCTTAAACCGTATAGTTCAGCGCGAGTCGGCCGCCATCGACAAACAGGGTTTCGCCCGTGATATAGCTGGCCGAGTCACTAAGCAGATACGCGACTGCATCGGCGACTTCGGAGGGTTCACCCAGCCGGCGCATGGGCGTGCGGCTCATCAGACGGGCGCGGGCGACCTCGTCGGCCATGACGGCGTTCTTGGCGAGTTCGGTGGCAATGGTGCCGGGCGCGACGGCATTGACGCGGATGCCGTGATCGATCAGTGCCAGAGACATGACGCGGGTCAGTTGGGCGACGCCGCCTTTGCTGACGTTATAGGCGGCGATGGACGGAATCGCCATCACGGCGTTGACCGAGCTCATGTGCACGATGGCACCACCGCCTTGCTTGACCATGGCGCGCGCGACGGCCTGGCCAACGAGGAAAGCGCCCTTTAGGTTGATGTTGATGACGGCGTCCCAGTCTTGCTCGGTGATGTCGAGAAAGTTGCTGGTCTTGACGATGCCGGCATTGTTGACCAGCTGATCGACGCGGCCGTAGCGGGCGAGGGTTTCGGCGAGGGCTTTTTCCACGTCGGTCTTGCTGGCCACGTTGCAGGCGACGAATTGACCGCGTTCGCCCAAAGAATCCGCCAGGGCTTGTCCGCGCGCCTGATCAACGTCCCAGATCGAGACCGATGCGCCGTCCTGCGCCAGACGTCGCACGCAAGCCTCGCCGATGCCTTGCGCCCCGCCGGTGACGATGGCGACCTTGTCCTGAAAATTAAATTGTGTGTTGCTCATATGCATTCCTGTAAAGCGAAGCCGGACGCGCGTAGCGTCCGGCATGACGAGCGCTTTAACGCTCGACGGTGCGATTCCAACGCGCGTTGAAAGCCGGGCGCGTGGCGTTGATGGCATCCCAATCCAGGATAGTGGCCGTGTCCATATAGCCCTGGAAAGTCTTAAGCGTACCCGCGTTTTGCTCGGATGCCTGAGTCTTGCGGTTCGACGGGAAGTGGCCACCGTATTCCAACGCGGCCGCTTGTGCTTCGGGGCTCAGCAGATACCGCGCGAGTTTCTGCGAGAGCTCCGGCTCGCTATTGTTGGCGATCACGCATTCGCCCACCATCAAAATGACCGAGCCCTCTTTGGGCTGAGCGTACTCCACTGGAATCTCGCGTTTTTTCAGGCGGGCGATGGCGGTGGGGGTCAGCGGGAAGATTGCGGCTTCGTCGTTCTGAATCATCTCGGCAAGCTTGGCCGAGTTGGGAATGTATTCGAGCACGTTCGGGCCGATGGTGTCAGACCACTTCTTGAAACCCGGGTCGGTATTCTTGTCATCGCCACCCACGATGCGGTTATACATCAGGAATGCATGCAGGCCAAAGGTGCTGCCGGAGGCCGATTGAAAGACGACTTTGCCCTTGTATTTGGGGTCCGCCAGGTCCATCCAGGAGGTCGGCGGCTCCCAGCCTTTTTCTTTGAAAATACGCGTGTTGTAGCCCAGCCCTGTCATGCCGATATCGATACCGGCGGCCATGCGGTCTTTCATCACGGCGGCGGGGTACAGGTCTTGGAAAACCGGGTCATCGTTCATCTGCTGGCACAGGCCCATGGTGATGGCGCGCGCCATGATGCCGTCATCCAGGAACATCACGTGCATCTGCGGATTGTCTTTGTATGCCTGAGCCTTGGCGAGTATGTCGGTGGATGTGCCCGGTACGACCACAATCTTGACGTCATTGGCTTTCTCGAACGCCGGGAAGACATGCTGCGTGAAAGCGCGTTCCATGTCGCCACCGTTCATCCCGATGTACAGGGTTTTTTGCTGGGCCTGGGCGCCCGTGGCAGACGCGGCCAGCATCAGGGCGCCAGCGATCCACATTCCCAGTTTGGCGCGAGCGCCGTGTTTGTGCTTGCTCATGAGTTCTCCAGCGTGTGCTCACCTGAACATGACGACCCGGCTGCGTGAGCGGCAGGCGCGTATCGCTCGATGCGGAAGGCATCAATGGGTACGGACGTTTCACCGTCCGCCACCAGTTGGGACAAGACCTCGCCCACGGCCGGCCCGATCTGAAAGCCGGCCCCGGAAAAGCCAAATGCGTGAAACAGGCCGGGCGTGGTGCTGCTAGGTCCAAGAACCGGATTGTGGTCCGGCATGTTGCCTTCCATCCCGGTCCAAAAACGAATGACTTGCGCTCCCCGCAAGGGCGGTAGCAACTCGGCGGCGCGCGCCAGGAGGGTGGGCAGTTCGCGGCGCGAGGGTTTGGCATAACCCTCTGAGTGCAGCGTGCCCCGTCCGCCGCCGATCACGCAGTTGCCTCGCTGGACCTGACGCGCGTAGATGCCGCCTCCCTGTATGCCGAGGCTCACGTTCATGAAGACCGGTAGCGGCTCGGTCACCATCATGAGCGGGTGAATCACCGATTCGGGCACCGGTTCACCAAAGCGCGTTGCAATCTCGTTGCCCCACGCACCCGCGCAGTTCAAGAGATAACGTGCGTATAGCGTGTCGCCACCAGCGGTTCGAATGATGAAACGCTTGCCGTCGAATCGTGTATCCGTCACGTGTTGCTGCTCGCGCACATCCGCGCCTGCGCGCGCCGCCGCTTGTGCGAATGCCGGTGAAACCAGACGGGGATTCGCATGACCGTCATCGGGGCATAACGACCCTCCCGCGAGCCGCGGGTCGAGCCAGTCGAAGCGTCGGCGTAGCTCATCGGCTTCGATGATACGCAGGTCCATGCCCCATTCGCGTGTCCGATCGCGATAGGCGCGCAGTTGGTCCAGGTCTTCTTCGGTGCGGGCGAGCTTCAGGTGGCCGCTGCGCACATATTCGCCATCGGTGCCGATGAGCGAGTGCAGCTGCGCCCACAACTCATGTGCGCGTGCCGTGAGGGGCATTTGTTCGAGCGGGCGCCCCTGGCGGCGCACCCCCCCATAGTTGACGCCGCTTGCGCGCGCACCGCAGGCTCCCATGTCGAGCAAGGTAACCGGCACGCCACGATGCCGCAGGAATAGCGCTGCGCTGGCGCCAACGATGCCGCCGCCGATGATCACGACTTCTGTCTGTGCGATGGAGCTCATGGCTGCGACCTTTGCGCCACGGTGAGATGAATGGGAATCGGCTTGACGGGAGGCTGACCGCGTAATCGGCCCACCGCCTGCGGTGATACTCCGAGCGCTTGCGACAGGACTTCGGCCGCGCCGACGGCGCACATGCGGCCCTGGCACCGACCCATGCCCACGCGAGTCAACGCTTTAGCGCGATTGAGTTCGCAGGCTTGTCCGCAGCGCGCGACATCGCGCAGTGTCCCCACTGTGATCTCCTCGCAGCGGCACAGCATCACCTCATCATCGACTTGCCAGTCGCTGGGGAATGGAAAGGCAATCTCCAGTGCATCGCGCACGCGGCTGATTCTGGCCAGTCGTCGCTCCAGTTCAGTCGCGCGCGCCCCGTCGTGGGCGAGCCCCGCATCGGCCAGTAGGGCGAGCGCGGCGCGTTCGCCCGCCAGTTCGGCTGCGTCTGCGCCAGCGATACCCGCGCCGTCGCCGGCAAGGTAGATGCCCTGTACGGAGCTGCGGCCCGCCGCGTCGCGACGAGGTAGCCAGTTGCGGTCGCGGTCATTGAACTCGAATTCGCAGCCCAACAGGCCAGCCAGCTGCGTTTCCGCGCGTAACGTCAGGCCGTAGCCGATCGCATCGCACGCGATCTCTTGGTCGCGGCCCCGGGCGTCGCGATAGCGCAAGCCATCGACGCGCGTGTCCCCGGTTACTGCCGTTGGCCGAATCCCGCTGCGCAAGGGCACGCCGTGCGCGCGCAACCACGCCATATAGCCCAGCCCACGTGCCAAAAGCGTTGGCGCTGCGAGCATGCCAGGCAAAGCGGCCAGCCGATCGCTGCTGCGCGAAGTGTCCAACACCGCGGCCACTCTGGCGCCGGCGCGCGCATACTGATAGGCCACCAGATACAGTAGCGGCCCCGTCCCGAGGAATACGGTACGACTTCCGATGGCGCACCCTTGATACTTCAACGCGACTTGCGCGCCGCCCAGGGTGTACACGCCGGGCGTGAGCCAGCCCCGAAAGGGCAACACGCGGTCAGTGGCGCCCGTCGCCAGAATCAAGTGGCTGTATGGCACATCTCGCGATACACCTTGCTGTATCACATCGAGAACACCATCGTCGCCGTTCCACACGAGGCTGTCCGGCAAGTAATCGACCTGATCGCGGATGCCCGCCATCGTGCGATGAATGGCGTCGGCCTTTTGATGCTCCGAGCCATAGAGCTGAGCTTTGCTGCGGGTAAAACCTTCTGGAGGTTGCCGATAGATCTGGCCGCCGGCGCGCGGAGCTTCGTCGATGATCGTGGGGCGTAGGCCTGCGGCGACCAGGGTTTGCGCGGCGCGTACGCCAGCGGGACCCGCGCCGATGATGACGGGTTTGATCGTCATGGCGCCTCCTTTACGATGCTGCCGCCGCGCACGGTGTGCGTGATCACGCGCATGCCATTTTCCACAAAAGTCGAGCAGGCGCGTACACGGCGACCGTCTTCCAATTGCACCCAGCAGTCCTGGCAGGCGCCCATCATGCAGAACCCCGCGCGTGGTGCGCCGCCGAATTCCGAATGGCGCAAGTGCTCGCCTTGCGTAAGCATGGCGGTAAGTAGCGTGTCGCCTTCAAGCGCGGCGACCGCCTGGCCGTCGACCGTGAACGTCAGTGTCGTGCGATGCGTCTCGGCGACGCGTTTGAGTAAAGCCACGATATCGGCCCCGTTTGTTTACTTTTGACCGACCAGCACGCGATCCAAACCGTAGACACGGTCGAGCAGCAGCATGGTGACGGCGGTGAGCGCGATGACCAACGCGGATACCGCTGCCATCATCGGATCTACCGACTCCGTGGCGTACATGTACATGCGCACGGGCAGCGTCACGGTGCTGGGCGCGGTGATGAAGACGGACATGGTCAGCTCATCGAAGCTGTTGATAAATGCCAGTAGCCAACCACCCGATACGCCGGGCAGAATCATCGGCAGCGTGACTTTGAGGAACACCGTTCGACGATTAGCGCCCAAGGATTCGGCGGCATGTTCGATCGAATGGTCCAGCCCCACCAGCGCCCCGATGATCAGGCGCATGACATACGGGGTGATAACCACGACGTGGGCAAGCACCAGCCACGCGAAACTGCCCGTTGTCCCCATCAAGGCAAATAACCTCAGCATCGCCACCCCCAGGACAAGGTGGGGAATCATCAATGGCGAGAGAAACAAGCCGTTCAATGCATCACGCCCAGGAAAGCGATAACGCGTGACGGCGATGGCGGCGGGGATTCCCAGGATCGTCGCGATGCTGGCCGATGAAAACGCGAGCCAGAGGCTGTTGCGAAAGGCCTGCATGAAGTCGGCGTGTTCAAACACGGCCTTGAACCAGCGCAGCGAAAAGGAGGTCGTGGGAATCGACAGCGTTGAGTTGGGCGTGAATGCCACCAGGCACACGATCACCAGCGGCGCCAGCACAAAGGCCACTACTAGGAAATTAAACGCGAGGGCGATAGGTCCGTTCTTTTGCATCGCGTTCACCCCAGGCTGCGGCGGTAGGATCGTTCCACCACGCGGTTGTAGGTCATCATGATGATGACGTTGGCGATTAGCAGGAGAACGGCGATCGCGGCGCCCAGCGGCCAGTTCAACTCCGTCAGGAACTCGTCATATACGATGGTGGCCACCATCTTCAGTCGCCGTCCCCCCAATAACGCCGGAATGGCGAAGGAGCTGGCGGACAGGCCGAAAACGATAAGGCTGCCGGAGAGTATTCCGGGCATCGCCTGGGGCAGAATGACACGCCACAGTGTCTGCGCACGCGAGGCGTTAAGCGAGTAGGCCGCTTGTTCAACGGTGGGATCGAGCTTTTGCAAAGAGGTCCACACCGGAATGACCATAAATGGCAGCATCACGTGCACCAGACCAATGATGACGGCCGTGGGTGTGTAGAGCAACGAACCGAATCCCAGGGCGGACGACGCCGCGCCCAGCGGGCCGCTGGGGCCCAACAGCAGGCTCCAGCCAAAGGCCCGCACCACGAGGGAGATCAATAGCGGCGAAAGTACGACCAGCAGAAAAATGGAACGCCAGGGCTTGCGTATGCGCGACAAAATATACGCCTCGGGCGCACCGATAAGCGCGCAGATGAGGGTGGTCAGGCCAGCGATCCAGAACGTGCGCCAGAATATTTCCAGAAAGTAGCCGTCGGTCAGTACCTCGATGTATTGGTCTAAGGTATAGCCTGGCTGAATACCCGTGTTGTAGTCGAACTGTGCGAACGAGAGCAGCAGCGTCAGGCCGAGAGGCGTGAGCACCAACGTCAAGAACAGCAGTGTCAGCGGCAGCGAGGCAAGCGCGGCCGGTGGCATTCCACCGGGGCGTTGGGAGGACTGCAATGTGGTCATGGTTGCGCCTCACCAGTCAAGATGCGCAATGTGTTGTCAGCCCAGTCCAGGCCCACCATATCGCCCGGTGCATGGGGCGCGCCGCCATCATTGGGCGTGACCATGAGCAAAGGTCCGACGGGCGTATCCAGTTCGTATTGCCATTGGCTGCCCAGAAAATAACGCGTAGTCACGCGGCCATCGAGTTTGCCCTGTCCCGCAGCGACGGGCAGCAGTTTTTCCGGACGCAGCGATAGACATACCGGGTCTCCGGCGCGAAGGCCAACGTCGTCGGCGGGCACCGTTAACGGCCCCACCTGAATTCGGCTGTCGGAGCCACCCTGTGAGACCGTGGCGGCCAACATGTTGGTCTTTCCCACAAAACGCGATATGAAATGCGTGCGGGGATGCTCGTACATGCGATAGGGCGCATCGATTTGCGTCGCGCGACCGTCTTGCATGACGACCACACGGTCGCTGATCGACAGCGCCTCGGCCTGGTCATGCGTGACCATAATAGTCGTCGTGCCGGTACGACGCTGAATGTTGGAAAGCTCGAACTGCATCTCTTCGCGCAGCTGTGCGTCCAGATTCGATAACGGTTCATCGAGCAGCAGTACCGGCGGACGAATGACCAGAGCGCGCGCGAGCGCCACGCGCTGCCGCTGACCCCCAGAGAGCTCTCGGGGATAACGATCCCCGTATTTATCTAATTTGACGAGCGCGAGCGCTTCACGCGTGCGTTTATCCCGTTCACTACGTTCCACGCGGCGCATGGTCAGTCCGAATGCCACGTTTTCGCTGACCGTCATGTGCGGAAATAACGCATAGCTCTGGAACACGATGCCGAGGCCGCGCGTGTTGGGTTTCGCGTGTGTAATGTCGCGACCGTCCAGCGTGATGCGCCCGCTCGTTACCTCGGCGAAACCCGCGATCATTTGCAATGTCGTGGTTTTGCCGCAGCCTGACGGTCCGAGCAAGGAGAGAAATTCACCTTGCTCGACCTCCAGACTCATTTCGGAGACGACGCAAAGATCGCCGTAGAACTTGGAGACTTGCTCCAAACGCAGAAATGCCATATCCGCCTCTTGTCCGCTATCGCGGTGGAAAGATCACTGGCCAATGCCGGTATCCGCAGTAGAACGAGGGCAGTGTAGAAATGCCGCTATAAAAATCTTATTAGTGTTTTTCCGTAGAAAAGAATGTTTTTTTATTTTTTTCCATATGACAGAATTAGTGTCGTAATAAGCTGCTAATAATTCCATTGAAGGAAAGCGATGGCGAAGGTAGAGAAAGAGGATTCAGCCCAGGGCCTGTTAGCCCGCGCCTTTTCGGTTTTGCGGGTACTCGCTGACGCGAATGGGGAAAGGCTGCGTCTGACGGACATTGCTGCGCGGACAAACCAGGCACCGGCTACGGCTCACCGGGTTTTGCAGGCGCTGATTCAGGAGGACATGGTCGAGCAGCCTGCCCAGGCAAAGACCTATCAGCTCAGCGTCGGTTTTTTTGCCATGGCGGCCAGCGCCGGCAATCGCCACTCGACACTGCGCGACATCTGCCGCCCGGCGCTGTTGCGTTTATCCGGAATGCTTAATGACACCATTTTCTTGTTGGTGCGCCATGGGTTTGATGCAGTGTGCCTGGACCGCATAGATGGGCCTTTTCCCGTTCGCTCTTATACGGGCGATATCGGAGGCAAGGTCCCGCTTGGCCTGGGCCAGGCGGGGCTGATACTGCTTGCACGCCTGCACGAGGCCGAGCGCGAAGAGATCATCCGATTCAATATTCCCCGTCTACGCGACCTGGGATTCATGGATGAAATCACCGTGCGCGTGCGGCTAAAGGAATGTCTGGATCTGGGCTATGCGCTGTCGACCGGGCCGGCACTCTATCCCGGCACAATCGGGCTGGCGGTGCCCGTGACCGATCGCAGCGGCTCGGTCGTTGCAGCGATCAGCCTGGCGGCGCCGTCGGAGCGTGTGAGCCCGGAACGCCTGCCCCTGATCGTAGAACTATTGAAGAAAGAAGCGGCGCAGATTGGGTCACAGATCAATCCGTTCGATCCCGCCCTGCGGCGGCCGAATAATTTTTTGGGGCAGGGCGGGCGTAGTGCTTGAGTGCTGGCGCGGGCAGTGTTTGTCTAGGCAACGCGTTCTTGAGGCAATAGCCCCCAATCGCGCGCCCACTGAAGGCCCTGCCGTGTGTCGCCCTGAGGCACATATTCACAGCCCACCCAGCCGATGAATTGGCGGTCTTCCAACATCTTTAATAGATACGCGTAGTTGATCTCGCCCACCGTGGGCTCGTGCCGCCCCGGTACGCCCGCGATCTGGATGTAGTCGATGTAGGCCTGGTATCTCTCAATGAGCGCGGCGAGATTGCCCTGCTCCATTTGCGTGTGATAGAGGTCCAGTTGCAGGCGCAGGTCGGGCGAGCCTATGTCGTCTATCAAGGCAACCGCTTGCTCCACCCGCGTTAAGGAATAGTGCGGCAGCATCTGTCGGCTCAGCGGTTCGAGCAGCACCACGATGCCATGAGGCTCGAAATACCGGAGTGCGCGCTCGATGTTGCGGATGAGCGTGGGCCGTATCTCATGCAGGGCTACCCCGGCTGGCAAGTTCCCCGTGAGCAAATGCACGCGCTGGCATTCGAGGGCGGATGCATACTCCAAGCCTTTTTCCAGCGACTGCTCGAAATCCCGCTCCCGTCCCCCGAGCGCGGCCAGTCCCTTTTCGGCCCTTGCCGAGTCGCCAGGCGGAAGATTGATGACCGAGAGTTGCAAGTCACTGGCGCGCATTTCGCGTGCGATGTCCTGAGCGGAAAACTCATACGGATACATCGCCTCCACCGCATAAAAGCCCGCCGCGGAGGCGGCCTGGAAACGCTCCAGGAAAGGCAGCTCGCTAAACAGCAAAGAGACATTAGCCGACAGCTTAAGCACGTGATAGCGTCCCTGGTTCAGTTGAGTTTGAACTGCGCTTTGTCCGCAATGGATTTCCATTGCTTGAGTTCTTCTGCGGTAAAGGCTTGCGACTCTTGCAGGGTCATCGGCGTGATGTCCGCGCCGATCTGTTTAATTTTCTCCTGCGTGGCGGGCTGGGAGAGTCCCGCTGTGATGGCATCGTGCAGCTTTTGCAGCGTGGGTATTGGTGTGCCGGCCGGCGCGACAACGGCCCACCAGGAAGTCGTTGCAAAATCGGGATAGCCTTGTTCGGCAACCGTCGGTACGTCGGGCATCTGGCTCCAACGTTGGGGCGACGTGACCGCCAAGACCTTAAGCTGTCCATTTTGGATAAAAGGCATGGAAGACAGCGGCTGGTCCACCATGAAATCCAAGCGTCCCGATATGAGATCGGGATAGACGGCCGCACTGCCTTTATAGGGTACACCGACCATCTTCGTGTTCGAGAGGGATTCCAACAGCTTCGAATTCAGCAGGTGCATCGTCGCACCCGTACCATACGTGACGTTTTCCGGCTTCTCTGCGGCCGCGTCCATAACCGCTTTCAACGAATTGAATTTGGAATTTCCCGATGCCAGGAGAACGTTCGGCGAGGACGCAACGACGCTAACAGTGACGAAATCCTTGGCGGAATCGTAAGGGATGTCCGTCGAGATTGCCGGATTAATCGCATAGACGCTCGTGGTGACCAACATCAATGTGTTGCCGTCCGGCTTGGCCGACTTGAGTTGGCGTCCCGCGATAAAGCCTTCCGCGCCGGGTTTGTTCTCGACGATGACCGATGTGTCCAGTTTCTCGGCCATGTCCTTGGCGATCACCCGTGCGAGGATATCGGTCGAGCCCCCCGCCGAGAAAGGAACGAGCATCGTGATCGGTGCTTTGTCAGCCGCCATGGCGGGCATGCCGCAGACTGCAGCGGCCGCTATGGCCAGGAGCGTGCGATGAAATAGCGTCATGATGGTGTCTCCTGTTGAAATTATTGATGGTTCTTTTCGTAAGTCGCGATATGACTGAGTACTTGCTTCACACATTCTTCTGGGACGATGTGCTGAATCATGTGATAGGTCGTACCGACTTCGCGTAGGTCCAGCTGCCGCACCAGCGACTTCAGGGCGTCCTGCTGTTCATTGTTGGCGATAGCGCCTTTCTGTGGGTAAAGGCAGAGCACGGGGGCCGTGATTTTGGGTAGATAGGGCCTGGCGTCGGCTTCGATCGCAAACTGAGCCAGCGCGGCCAGCACTTCCGTACCTGTTTTCTCGACGGTGTCCGTATACCAAGCCAGAAAGTCCGGTGAAAAATCCGGCGGAAAACGCGTGCTAGCGTTGGTACGTTCCAGCCACGTGCGAGGACCCAGCACGCGGACGGCCTCGGGCCACGAGGCCTCGCCAAGGGAGTACCCTTTCTTTGCTCCATCGGAAATGAATACTGGCCCGGAGACATTTACCAGGGTGCGTACGCGATCCGGATAACGACCGGCAACCGCCAGGCCGGTCAGACCGCCGATCGATTCGCCACAGTAATGGAACGATTCGGCGCCCAGGTCGTCGGCAATGGCGATGACATCGTCGCTCAAAGTCTCCAGGCTGAAGCCGGTCGCGATTTCGAAGTCTTTCGATGACAGGCCTTGGCCCCGCATGTCGGGACAGACGATGTTGTAGTGGCGCGCAAGCAGCGGCACCCATTGATACCAGAACTGGCCTCGACGGCCATACCCGTGCTGCAAAAACAGATACGGCCTGTCGCTCCAGGGGTCGGTGAAATCGGTGACGGTGTAGTGCAAATCTGGCCCGTTTTGGCGCTTCAGCATCGGCATAGTGTTGTCTCCTTGGTCTCTGATGGGCGCATCGTAGAGGGGGCGGTAAAATCTGTCCAATATATGAAAAAGACTCTGTGATCTGTTTTAAATATGGAACTGCGCCACCTCCGTTATTTCGTTGCCGTCGCAACCGAGTTGCATTTCACCCGCGCCGCGCGGCAACTCGGAATCGGCCAACCCCCGTTGAGTCAGCAGATTCAGCAGCTTGAGCGGGAAATCGGCACGCCACTGTTCGTGCGCGATCGGCGGGGCGTGACGTTGACAGAGGCTGGCGAGGCGTTCCTGGCCGAGGCGCGGCAGGTACTGGAAGGCGCGGAACGCGCCAAAGAGTCGGCCAGGAGAATTGCAAACGGGGAAGTCGGTACGCTCGCGCTCGGATTTACCGTGTCGGCCAGTATTCATCCCTACGTACCACGGCTGATCCGGACCTATCGCAGTGTGTACCCTGGCGTGACGGTGACGCTCACTGAACAGTCGACCGTAGAGCTGGTGCATCGCGTGCAAAAGGGCAGCGTGGATCTGGCCTTCGTTCGCGCACCGACGGCAGAACTCGCCGGTGTTCATGTGGAAACGCTACTGACCGAACCCATGATCGCGGTGGTGCCGGCCACGCACAAGCTCGCATCAAACCACGTGATCGAGTTGAGTCAGCTTGCACAAGAAACTTTTATCTTTTATCCGCGCAAGGTCGGGGTCGGGCTATACAACGCTGTGGTGCAAGCGTGCGAGGCTGCGGGGTTCACGCCGTCCGAGGGTATCGAGGTGCCGCAGTTGACCTCTGTGGTGACGTTTGTCGCGGCCGGGATGGGCGTCTCGGTGATCCCGAAGACCATGAGTCAGTTGCAGGCGGAGGGCGTGCGTTACTTGTCGCTGACCGGGCGCCCCCCCATTGCGAATCTGGCCATCGCCTATCGAGACAAAGCCGCGAGCCGTGCCCTCGACTACGCCATTCAACTCGCGCGTCAAAGTGCGGCTGAAAGTCCGTACGCTGCCCGCGACTTGGTCGTATGAGCAATAGGGCAATCGCCATGGCGGCCTATGAATCATTCATCGATAACTCGCTCGCTTCCGCGCGCTTAACAGCCGGCGCGGGCACATCGAACGCGCGCCGCGCCAAACGTTCAAACTCCGCCGTGTCGTGCCCGCAGCAAACGCATACCTGGCGCGCATGCGACCGGATCAATTGACGCAAACGGTGCTGGTTATGGAGTCTGGCGCCTCGGTCCTGTTCCATCATCCACTGATAAAAACGCAGGCCAGGCGGGCAGCTCGGGCGACGCGACCGCATTTCGCTCGCATGGAAATACGCATCGCCGGCCATCAGCAGCCAGCTGTCATCCTGCAGGACGGCAATTCCCGCATGGCCAAGCGTATGGCCAGGTAGCGGCAACATGACGATCTCGGGCGGTAGCCCGTCGAGCTCTCTGACCCGTTCAAATCCAAACCAGGTTTCCCCTCGGGCGGGGGCGTAGCCTTTCCAGCGCGGGCGCGAAGACCATTGTTGCGGGCGGAAACGTTGACGGTCCAGCCATGAGCTTTGACGCAGCGCCACATCTTGTTCCGTCTGCATCAAATGCACGGTGGCCGCGGGGAAATCATCGAGCCCGCCAGCATGGTCGAAGTCCAGATGCGTCAGTACGATATGGCGCACGTCTTCGGCGCGATACCCTAGTGCCTCGATCTGACGACGCGCGGTCATGGTCTCGCGCCATTCCGGTTTAACGAGGGCCAGGAAAAATCCGCTCAGCCGGTCACGCGGATGTTGCACATCCTCCAGCCCCAGCCCGGTATCGATCAATACAAGATCTCCACTATCAAGCTCGATCAACACACAATGACAACATAGCCTGCCGCGCCAGCGCAGCCACGAGGAACGACCATCCATCAGTATGCCACCCGCGGGGCAGGTCGAGATGCAGTTCAAATGAATAATTTTCACGTTTCAATCTCCTCTGCCTCAACGCGCATGCCGGTGGGGTCTAGAAGCCCGCGGGCGCTATCGCGTCGCTGAGTAATGACGCCGCTGATCGGGCAAGCTCCGTTCCCGGAGGGCGGACGCGTTACATCCGTCCGGTGGTGTTTCGCTCTAAGACACGCTTTACATGGGTACGCTTCATGCTGCGCCTGCGGCACTGCAACGTTGCCCTGTCAGGAGATCTCTATGAGCACCTCGCGTCCCGACCCGTCCCCGATCATGCCGGCCACGCCGGAGCCCAGCACCAAGTCACAAGTCGATATCGCCGCGGATGTGCAAAAGGGGTTGGGCGATTCCAATAAACACAACGACGACGCCCCATCAAAGCCGACGCGATCCAAAGCGACCGAGTTCGACGGATCGCCCAAGCCGGAACCTGGCGATGACAATGTGTTCAAGCCGACGGACGACACGCCTTCAATACTGCCCAAGCGATCCGGTCCGAAGAACGGGGGGTGAACGTGAGCCACGCCACCGCTGCCGAGAATAAGAAATTACGCTGGGCCGGCGTGTGGCTCGGCTTTGCCATGGGGGGATTTTTTGACGGCATACTGCTGCATCAAATCTTGCAGTGGCACCATTTGCTCTCCGCCATACAAACGGGCGCGCTGGGCAGCCTGCGCATGCAGGTAACCATCGATGGATGGTTTCACGCTCTGATGTATGTCATTGCCGCGATCGGGTTATGGAATCTCTATCTTTATCGATCAACTAGCGGCAAAAGCCCCGACTTTAGCGTGATCTGGCCACGATTCTGGATGGGCTTTGGCGTGTGGCACATCATTGATGCAGTGTTCTCGCATTGGATCACAGGCATACATCGCATCAAAATGGACTCCAGCATGCCGCTGGCGTGGGATCTGGCCTGGGTCGTGGTGTTCGGCATAGTGCCGTTTATGTGGGGCTGGCGCCGGCGCGATGGCGGTTCGGGAACGCCGGGCGCCACCAGCGCGAAAGCCGTGCGGGTGATGTCGTTATTCGTATTGTTCGCGGGGGCCGTGAATATTTTCCCTCTGCGCGGTAATGATGACACGACCGTCGTGGCATTGGGTTCGCATGCTTCCGTCCCGGATTTTTTCGCGGCGCTCGATACGTCCGAGGCAAGCGTAATCTGGACGGCAGGGCAGGGCGAGGTTTGGGTGGTTCAGGGCTTATCCCTGCGTGCTCGCCTGGCGTTGTATCAAGCGGGCGCGGTTTATGTCAGCGGGACGGCCGCGCCAGCTGGTTGCGCGGCCTGGCTGCAATCAGGCCCCCGATTGTCTCGGGTCTGAGTCAGCGTCTTCGATCGGTTTCTCGTAAGCATCCCGCTCCGGCCGGGTGCGTTCCCCACCAGCGGGGTATCCGGAGTTGCTGATTTTGTCTTCGTTGGTCTGATTGGCTTTCGGCTTTTTCGCGAGCTCCTGCAACTTCGCGCCCAGATGTTCGGTTTGACCTTCAGGTTGGTGCGGACACATAGCGCCTCCTTGGTTTGATAGGAATCGAATCAGTAGGGAAACGTGTCATGCAAATGTCGTGCCTGACACACCTTAGGCATGCCAGTTGCTTTGTGACTGTCACCCCAGATCGCGGGGTGAATCATCCCAACTGGAGATCACGATGGACACACAGCATTCCCGCGCTAGCGAGCATTTGATGGACTGGCTGCGCGACGCCCATGCAATGGAAGAGCAAGCCGAAACCATGTTGAAGAGCATGGCCGGGCGTATCGAAAGCTATCCCGAATTGCATCAACGTATCCAGCGCCACATCGAAGAAACGCGCGAGCAACAACGCCTGATTCGCAGTTGTATTGAGCGACGTGGCGGCGACACGTCGTTGCTCAAGGACATGGCTGCCAAGGCGATGGCAACGTTCCAAGGTTTCTCGGGCGCGTTCGCCTCGGATGAGGTCGTTAAAGGCAGCATGTTCAGCTTTGCATTCGAAAACCTTGAAATCGCCGCCTATACCCAGTTGCAAGAGGCCGCCACCTATGTGGGCGATCTAGAAACCGCCGAGATATGCAAACGCATCCTGGTGGAAGAGCGCGCCATGGCGCAATGGATCGAGCACAACAGCGCGGCCCTTGTTCGTCATTTCCTTGCTCGTGCGGACGATCCGAACGCACAAGCCAAGCGATAACCCAGCAGTACTGTCAACGCACGCCGTCGGCGCTGGCGCAAGCCATCCGCGGCTAACCCAAAGGAGAGCTACATGTTCGCTCACAACAAACGCCTGCAATACACCGTGCGCGTCAACGAGGCCAATCCCGGCCTCGCCAATTTGCTGCTGGAACAATTCGGTGGTCCACAAGGCGAACTGGCCGCGGCTTGTCGTTATTTCACCCAGGCGATTGCCGAAGAAGATCCCGGTCGCAAGGATATGCTTTTTGATATTTCTACCGAAGAGCTCAGCCACCTGGAAGTCATCGGCACGTTGGTAGCGATGCTGAATAAAGGCGCCAAGGGCGTGTTGGCCGAGGCGACCGAAGCGGAAGCCGATATCTATCGTCGCTTAAACGGCGCGGGCAACGATTCGCACGTTACCCAAGTGCTGTACGGCGGCGGCCCCGCGCTGATCAACTCTGGTGGCCAGCTGTGGAACGCGGGCTATATCGATTCGATCGGCGACCCTGCCGCCGACCTGCGATCAAACATCGCCGCTGAAGCGCGCGCCAAGATCGTTTACGAACGCCTCATCAACGCGACCGACGACCCTGGTGTGAAGGAAGCCTTGGGCTTTTTGATGACGCGCGAGATCGCGCACCAACGCTCCTTTGAAAAGGCCCTCTATTCCATGGAGCCGAACTTCCCGCCCGGGAAGCTCCCCGGCGATGCACGCTTTGCTGACGTGTACTTCAACATGTCGCAAGGCGAGGGTGATATGCGCGGACCTTGGAATAGCGACGAGAACTTCACCTACATTTCGGATCGCGAAGAGCAAGGCGGTATTGACGGCGACGGAAGCGCTCAAGTGATGTTGAGCGAGGAAGAAAACCTGGCGGTTCAGGCCTTGGCGATGCGCACGGCGTCCGATCCGGACTCGAATCCGACCACCGGGGCCGAGCTGGGCAGCGCATTACCGATGAAGGGCGATAAGCCGGTGAAGTAATCCGGTCAAAGTCTGAAAAAAGGGTACGCGATTCGCGTACCCTTTTTTTGCTTCTGCGACGGCAGTTCTTAGACCGCATGCAACAGCGGTCCCCAGCAGCTTAAGCATTAATGGCGATGCTTATGCTTGTGCTTATGTTTTCCATGTTTGGGCTTGCCACGATGGTCCGCATATTGATAGTTATGTTTATGCCGACGTCCGTTGTCCCAGTGTCGGCGCTTCTTGTGATCATCATCGTCGGTGAGCACATTGCCCAGCAGGCCACCCGCAGCCGCACCGCCGACGGTATATAGCGGATCCCCATCAGATAGCAGCGCGCCTGCGACCCCGCCTACTCCCGCGCCGATGATGGTGTTTTGGGTTTTGTCGTCGGCCGCAGCCGTGCTGCCGACGCCCAAGGCGAGCGTGGTGGATAAAAGGACCTGCGCGATACGTGAGTGGATCTTCATGGTGTTCTCCTGTACTGAAATCGGCCTGTAGAAACAGGGCGATAGCCATTCAGTCTGTCGTCAGGAAAACCTTAACACTCACCTCATGTGTCAGTCGCTCAGGGTGCGCTACGGTGTGTATAACCTGTTTCAGCCGCTTTCGCAGGCGGGAAATTGCGCACTTTCCCGCGATTGAACCCTAGCTAGACTTACGATGTCCTGAATAAAAAATACTTTGTTTTCATGGGCTTAAGTCGTTTATGCTTGCCGTCTGATTGTCATAGAATAGATAATTATTCTCATTTTGGTTTGGGTTGTTAACGATGCTAGTGCCTTTTCTGATCATGCTCCGCGAGGGCATTGAGGCGGCTTTGATTGTGGGCATCGTGGCCAGCTATCTGAAACGTAGCGGTTCGTCGTCGATGATGTACGGCGTCACCATCGGTGTGCTGTTGGCTGTGGCCCTTTCCTTTTTCGTCGGTGCCGGATTGCAGGTTGCCGTGGCGGAGTTTCCGCAAAAAGAGCAGGAACTGTTCGAGGCCGTGGTGGGCCTGATCGCGGTGGCGATGCTGACCTCTATGGTGTTTTGGATGCGGCGAGCGGGGGCGTCGGTAAAGGGCGAGCTGCAGCATTCGGTGGACCACGCATTGGCCGGCGGCAGAGGACGCGCTTGGGCGCTGATTGGCGTGGTCTTTTTAGCCGTCGCCCGCGAGGGGCTGGAGTCCGTGTTCTTCTTGCTCGCTATCTTTCAGCAGAGTGCGGGGTGGCAGGCGCCGCTGGGAGCGATCACCGGACTGCTGTGCGCGATCGCGATTGGCTACGGTATTTATAGCGGTGGGCTGCGTCTGAACCTGCGGCGCTTCTTTCGCTTGACCGGTGTATTCATCCTGTTTGTTTCCGCGGGCCTCTTGGCCGGCGCGCTGCGCAAGTTTCATGAGGCAGGTGTTTGGAATCATCTGCAAACGGTCGTGTTCGATATTGACCACCTCCTGCCATTAGACAGCCCATTGGGCACCGTCCTGTCCGGACTGTTTGGTTATCAGTCCGCGCCTGTGACGGGCGAGGTACTGGTCTATGTCTTCTTCCTCGTGGTGAGTCTTTATCTATTCCTGCGCCATCGTGCCCCTGGCGTCGCACCGGCGCGTGCATCGGCTTGACCCCCCTTAATCCTGATTCACCATGTCATCATCAAAGCAGAATAAGCGATCGCCCTTGAAAGTCCTGGCCGTCGCGGCATCCGGGTTGTTAGCGCTGGCGGGCATGGCTTCGTTTTGGTGGGCTTCGACCTTGCCTCGCGCGCAGACGGGCGACGAGTCTCACGCAGTACGCGTGACCATACGAGACAACGTGTGCGATCCCAATGACATCACCGTGCCCGCCGGGCGCACGACCTTCGTCATCACCAATGCATCTTCGCGTGCGCTGGAATGGGAGATTCTCGACGGCGTGATGGTGGTGGAGGAACGCGAGAACATTGCGCCCGGGATATCGCAAACGCTAAGGGTCAAACTGTCGCCGGGGCAGTTTCAGATCACTTGCGGGTTATTGAGCAACCCGCGCGGCACGCTGACCGTAACGCCGTCGGCGGCCTCCGATGCGGAAGCCGCCAAGCCCTCGCTCGTGGCCTACGTGGGGCCGTTGGCCGAGTATCGCGTCACACTGCTCACGCAAGCGGCGGCCTTGCAGAAGGCCTTGCAAGCAGCGGCCGTGGCGGAACAGGCGGGCGATCACGATCAGGCCAGGCAGGCCTATATCCAGGCGCATCAAGCGTATGCGCGCATGGAGCCCGTAGCCGATCTGTTCGCCGATCTGGACGCGCGCTTGAACGTTCGGTCGGAATACCTGCAGCAGCGCGAGAACGATGCGGCCTTTGTCGGACTGTACCGCTTGCAGCACGCGTTATATGGAAACGACGCGCTCGATCACGCGCGTCCCATCATCGAGGCCTTGCAAGTCGACGCCAGCGCATTACGCGAACGGCTGCGCACGCTGTCCATCGAGCCGGCCAAAATGGCCTCGGGCGCAGCCCGCGTGATGCAGCGCATGGGTGATCGTTTTACACAGGACGCCAAGTCGCTCCCCCCCGAACTACATGCCGACATCATGCTAGCCCAAGGGGAAGGCGCCGAGCGTATCGCGCAGTTGCTCGCGCCGCTCGTCGGCAAGTCAGACCCCGCGCTGCAACAGCAGATCGATCAGCGGTTTGCGGCGTGGCACGCGTGTCTGGAAGCGTATCGGCAAGAGCCCGATGAGGCATCCGCCGCACGGCTCTCACAGACCGTGCAGTCGGTCGAAGAAACCCTGGCGCAGATCAACGACAAGCTGGGGCTGGAGTAGTTTTCTCTACAGGTGTAAAGATGTCCCTCAAGCATACGTTCCATCGCAACGCTTTATCGTCGGTGTCGCGACGCCGGTGGCTCACCGCCGCGGCAAATGTCGCGGGCATGGCGGTGCTGCCCCTGCCGGCGATCGCCTCAACGAACGACGGTCAAGTCACTGATGCGCCGGCTAGCACGCATGGCGATGACCGCATCAGTTGCTGGGGAGAACATCAGGCGGGCATCGTTACGCCCCGGCCCGCGGCGGGCTTGGTCGCGTCATTCGATATTATCGCCACCGATCGTAAAGAACTCGAAAGACTGATGCGCGGACTATCCGCGCGAATCGCCTTTCTCACCCAAGGCGGCGAGGTCCCAAAGCTGGACCCGCGCTTGCCGCCCGCAGACTCCGGCATCCTGGGGCCCCTCGTGCAGCCGGATGCACTGACCATCACCGTGTCGGTAGGCGCCTCTTTATTCGACGATCGCTATGGTCTGGCGTCGCGCAAACCGCGATATCTGAAGCAGATGAGCGCGCATCCCAATGACGCGCTCGATGCCGCGCTCTGCCACGGCGATCTGTCGATCCAGTTCTGCGCGAATACGCCCGACACCAATATCCATGCGCTGCGCGACATCATCAAGCAGTTTCCGGATCTACTTGTGTTGCTGTGGAAACAAGAGGGCAGTGTTCCGCCCGTGGCGAAAAAGCCCGGCGTGCCATTGGAGAGCGCCAGAAATTTCCTGGGTTTTCGCGATGGTTCGGCCAACCCCGATGCACACGATCAGGATGCGATGCGCCGGCTCGTATGGGTGGGGCCCGACGACAACGAAGAACCCGCATGGACCTACGGCGGCACCTACCAAGTCGTGCGCATCATCCGTAATTTCGTCGAGCGTTGGGACCGCACGCCGCTGCAGGAACAACAGTCCATCATCGGCCGCAATCGCGATACCGGCGCGCCGCTGGATGGAGGCCCGACCGAGCACGATGTGCCCGACTACAGCCGCGATCCCGAAGGCAAACTCACGCCGCTGGATGCGCATATCCGGCTGGCGAATCCCCGCACCGCCGCGACCGAGCAGAACCTGATTCTGCGCCGGCCGTTTAACTATTCCAATGGCGTGACAAAGTCCGGGCAGCTAGAGATGGGTCTGTTGTTCATCTGCTATCAGGCGAACCTGGAAAAAGGCTTCATCACCGTGCAAAAGCGCCTCGATGGTGAGCCGCTAGAGGAATACATCAAGCCCATCGGCGGCGGCTTTTTCTATACCTTGCCAGGCATGCGCGATAAAGAAGACTGGCTGGGACGTGTGTTGCTGGCCGACGCCTGAGTCCGCCCGAATCATTAACCGTATAAGGAGATCCCGTGAACATTACTCGTCATCGATGGCTAGCCGCTGCCCTATCGTTGGGTGCGTTGACGCTGCAAGCGCATGCCGCCGTATCGCCGCTCGAGCTCGTAGGTCCGGTGGCCGAGTACAAGCTTTATGTCAACGAGAACATCGACCAGTTCGTTACCGACACACGCAAATTTACCGACGCCGTGAAAGCGGGGGATATCGAGCAGGCCCGCGCCTTGTTCGCGCCCACGCGCATGAGTTATGAGCGCATCGAGCCGGTCGCGGAGCTCTTTAGCGATCTGGATGCTTCCATCGACTCGCGCGCCGACGATCATGAAAAGGCCGAAAAAGATCCCGGTTTTGGCGGCTTCCATCGCATCGAGTATGCGCTATGGGAAGAAAAGAGCACCGACAATGTCACTGCCGTGGCCGATACATTGATGGCCGACGTTCTGGAGTTGCAAAAGCGTTTGGCCAACTTGACCTTTCCGCCCGAGAAAGTCGTGGGCGGCGCCGCCGTGTTGATGGAAGAAGTCGCCGCGACCAAGATATCCGGCGAAGAAGACCGCTACAGTCATACCGACCTGTGGGATTTCCAGGCTAATTTCGAGGGCGGCTATCGGATTTTTGAGTTTTTGCGTCCGCTGGTGCAGCGCGAGAATCCCGCTTTTGTGGAAAAGACCGACGCGAATTTCAAGACCGTCTTTGACACGCTCGCGAAGTACAAAACCGCCAATGGCGGCTTCGAATCGTATGAAAAACTCAGCGACCGCGACCGCAAGGTCTTGGCGGGACGGGTGAATACGCTGGCCGAAGACCTGTCGCAGATGCGCGGGATGTTGGGGTTGGATTAAATCGCTGGGTCTTGGCAGAGCGGACTCGCGCGGCGGGGGCGGCGCTGACGCTCGTCGGGCGTTTGAGTTTCGCCGCCGGAAATACCCCGGGTTTATGAATAACTCGCTATTGCGGGTTAACATGGCGCTTGCTCCGGGGTGCACGCCAGTGCTGAGATTCAGACCCGCGAACTTGACCCGGTTCACACCGGCGTAAGAAGAGCAATGACTGGACCAGGTCGCGCCTCGCGCGACCGGGCGCAGGCGGGCTTCGGGGCTTTGTATAGGACACTCGAGAGCCCATGAATCCCATCGCATCGCCAGAGGCGGATCTGCTCGCCTTTATTGCCCAAGACGGTTGTACTGACGATCAGTTCGATCAACTGGCGCTTCGCCTGTTTGCCTATCAATACCAGGCGAATGTGCCGTTCAAACGCTTTTGCCAGCATCGCGGCGTCACCCTGCGCAGTGTGCGATCGTGGCGTGATATACCCGCCGTACCCATTGATGCGTTCAAGGCGATGGAGCTGAGATGTGAGCCGCCCAAGGACACCGAGCGGGTTTTCATGACCAGCGGCACGACCCGCGCGGATGCGCGCGGGCGTCACTTCCACCCGCGCTTGGATGTTTATGATCTATCGATGACGCGCAATTTCGCTCGGCGCTTCATGCGCGGCGTCGAGCGTATGCCGATGGGGATTCTGTTCCCCGACGAAACCGTGATGCCGAACTCGTCGCTGGCGCATTATCTGGCGTTGGCGAAATCGGTGTTTGGCACACCGGACAGCGAGTACTTTATGTCCGCTGACGGTATCGCGCTTGACGCGCTGTGGCAGCGTCTGGAGCAGGCCGAGGCCAGCGGCCAGCCGTATGCGCTGCTGGGTGCGAGCTACAGCCTCGTTCATGTGATGGATGCGCTGCGCGAGACCGGCCGCGTCTTTCGCCTGCCGCCGGGCAGTCGCATCCTCGATACCGGCGGCTATAAACGCCAGTCGCGCGAGTTGCCGCTAGACACCTTTTATGCCGAACTGACCGAGTTGTTCGGCGTGCCGGGCGAGCTTTGCATCAACATGTATGGGATGACGGAGCTGAGCACACAGTTCTACGATGATGGCAACGCCGTGGTCCCCTCGGTGAAATCGGGACCGCACTGGATACGTTCGCGGCTCGTTGACCCGGCAACGGGTTTTACCGTGCCTGACGGTGAACGCGGCATACTGGTGCATTGCGATCTGGCCAATTTCAACTCGGTCACGACGATATTGACCGAGGACGTGGGTGAGCCCGCGGAGGGCGGCTTTTTGCTGCTGGGCCGGGCGGCTGGCGCGCAAGCCAAAGGCTGCTCGCTGGCTGTCGAAGAATTCATCCGTTCCAGCGCGGCATGACGATGGCGCGGATCGAAGCCGGTTATCTGCCCGGGCTGACAGCCGATGAGGTCAGCTGGCACAGCTTGCACTTTGGTTCAGGCGCTCGGCAGCTGGAGGTCGCCGTGCCGGTGTTGACGGCCGCGCAGATGCAGGCGTTGGCATTGCGGGTAAAACAAGCGAGCGCGCGTCATCTGCGCACGATGTCCGTATCGGAGATCATCGCCATTATCGACCGCGCGATCGCCCGTCTGCTCGATCGCGATGACCCGTATCGTCGGCAGGCCGACGCTTGGTTGCCGGTGGTCAGCGGCTTCGATGCCGAGATGGTCAGAGTCGGACTGACAGGGTTTTTTAAAACCTTTCGCGCGCCTCAGCTACATCGATTCGTCGCCGAAGACTTTACGAATCCCAAAGTCCTGGATGCTTTTCAACCCGCGCCCAAGGGCGGGGCGGTACGCGCCTATGGCCCGGCTCTGCTGGCGCATAGCTGGGCGGGAAATGTCCCCGCACTGGCATTGTGGAGCTTTGTTTGCGGCCTGCTGGTCAAAGCCGGCAATATTGGCAAGCTGCCTAGCGCCGAGCCGCTGTTCGCCGGTTGGTTCGCGCGCCTGCTGGCCGAGGTGCATCCTCCTTGGGCAGAGTGTTTCGCTGTCGTGTGGTGGCGGGGGGCGGGTGACGGCAGCGCGGACGCGTTGTATGCCCAGGCTGATACCGTCGTGGCTTATGGTGGCAATGAGGCACTGCAAGCGATTCAACGGCGCCTGCCGGTGACGACGCGTTTCCTGCCGCATGGTCATAAGCTGGGATTTGGCGTGGTCAGTGCGTCGGCGCTGGACGCGTTGAAAGCGCCCGCGCTGGCCAGGCGTGCCGCCTGGGACGTGATGCGTTACGACCAGCAGGGCTGCTATTCACCGCAGGTCTTCTATGTGCAGCGCGGTGGGCAGGTCTCGCCGCGCGCGTTCGCAGACTATATCGCGGCGGAACTTGCCAATCTGCAGCAGCGCTATCCAAGGCGCGCGCTGGATCTGAACGAATCTTCCGCCGTGGCGAAATGGCGTCAGTCGATCGAATGGCGGATTCCTTTGGACAGTGGCCCGCAGAGCGTGGACTGTTTGATCGGTGAACCCGGAGCGCCGTGGAGTGTGGCGTATGTGGAT
This sequence comes from Bordetella sp. 15P40C-2, assembly GCF_009763235.1. Classification (NCBI taxonomy): domain Bacteria; kingdom Pseudomonadati; phylum Pseudomonadota; class Betaproteobacteria; order Burkholderiales; family Alcaligenaceae; genus Bordetella; species Bordetella sp. 15P40C-2. Next base: position 27,147 of record NZ_WSJA01000020.1, on the reverse strand, counting down.
GGAGAACTTGCGCTGGCGCCCACCGGGTTGCAGCGTAGCATCGTCATCGCTGTTATAGATAGCTTGGACGATATCGCATCACGGCTGGCGGGCCGCGAGGTCTACCTGCAGACCGCGGGCGTGGCCGCAAGTCCGGCAGAGCTGTATCGGCTTGCGGAACAACTTGGCGCCGCCGGCGTGACGCGGATCAGCGCCATTGGATCGATGAGTGTGCCCGAAGCCGGCTGGCATCACGATGGCCGTTTCAATCTGTTGGATCTGGTACGCATGACCGAAATCGAGCAGTCGGCCGAAGCTGCGGCGGATCCGTTCGCGGAGTATGAGCCATGAGCGCGGCCACTCCGTTTATCGATATCCATCGCGTGGTGTATGGCTATGCCCGCGACCACCGCATCGTCGATGACGTGAGCTGGTCATTGCAGCAGGGCGGCTTTCACTGTCTGGTCGGTCGCAGCGGCTGCGGCAAGACCACCTTGCTCAAGCTGGTTGCCGGGTTGCTGACGCCGCAACAAGGTCATATTCGTCGACAGGACGGTCGCTCGGTGGTCCCCGGCCCGCAACTCGGCTATATGTTCCAGGCGCCCACCTTGCTGGACTGGCAGCGCGTACTGGATAACGTGCTGCTGCCCGTTTCGTTGCAGCGACGCCCAAGCCAGGCGGATTTCGCCCGCGCGCGCGAATTGCTGGCGATGCTGGGGCTCGCGAGTTATGAGCAACGTTATCCGCGCGAACTGTCGGGCGGCCAGCAAAGCCGCGTGGCACTGGCGCGGGCGCTGGTACTGCAGCCCGAGCTGCTGCTATTGGACGAGCCATTCGCCGCGCTCGATGCGATCACCCGTTATGAGCTGCAGGACGATTTGCTGCGTATGTGCCGCAAGCAGCGTACGACGGTGCTATTCGTCACGCATGACATTGGCGAGGCGGTGTACCTCGCCGATCGTGTGGGCGTGATGCACGCGGGTCGCCTGCTTGCCGATATCGCGGTATCGCTGCCTGTGCCGCGCACGCAGGCCTTGCGGCATGGCGTGGCATTCAACGGGATCTGCGCCGGGATCTACGACACGATGATGAGGGCAGGGCAATGAAACAAGTGCTGAGGAACCGCACGCTTTCTATTGTGTTGTTGATTGTGTTGTTGGCTGGATGGGAATTCGCGGTGCGTCAAAGCGGTATTTCCGCCTTGGTCTTGCCGGCGCCGACCGCCGTGGCCACCACGTTATGGTCCACGCTTAGTAGCGGCTATCTCTGGCCGCATATCTCGGCCACGCTTGTTGAAATGTTGTTTGGGCTGGCAGCGGGCGGTGCGCTGGGAATGGCCATGGGCATCGCGCTGGCCGAGTCGGCGCTGCTCGACCGTGTGCTAAAGCCCTATGTGATTGTGAGTCAGGTCGTGCCCAAACTGGCGCTGGCGCCGCTTTTTGTATTGTGGTTCGGCTTTGGTATCTTGCCCACTGTGATCATGACAGCGTTGATCTGCTTTTTCCCTTTGATGGAAAACACGCTGACGAGCTTGCAGCAAGTCGATCCGCATCGCGTGCAACTGTTTCGCTTGCTGGGCGCGACGCGGATGCAGACGCTATTGCGATTGAAGCTGCCTGCCGGGCTGCCCGGCATTCTGGCCGGATGGCGCGTGGCGTTGGTCCTCGCACTGGTGGGCGCGGTAGTGGGCGAATTCATCAGCGCCAGTCGTGGTCTGGGCGCGGTCATTATTGCCGCGCAAGGCATGATGGATACGCCGCTCATGTTCGCCGCGCTTGTTGCCATCGCGGTTATCGGCCTGCTCAGCTATTACGCCATTCTGCTTATTGAACGCCAGTTGTTAAAGCCCTACGGCTATCAATCATGATCGACTCAAGGATATCCACCATGCCTTTCTCTCCGTCGCGCCGTGTCTTGCTCGCGGCTTTCGCGGGTCTGGCCACGCTGCCCTACGCCCGGGCCGCGCGTGCGCAAACACCCGCGCAAGGCAAGATCACCGTGGCCGGCTGGAGCAAGCCGATTTCGGAAATCACCAACTTGCTGGTCGAGCCGGACAAAGGTTTCTTTAAGGAGCAGGGCCTGGAGCTCGTTTACCTGCCCGGCGCGGGCGGGGGCGACGCCATACGCAATTTGCTTAGCGGTCAGGCCGATGTGGCCTTCACCGATCCGGGGTCGTTTTTTATGGCGTTGGACAAGGGTGAGCCGCTGCGCGCGATCTATGACATCTATCCGCAGAACGTCTTCAATGTCGTGGCGTTGAAGTCAAAAAACATCACTCGCCCCGAGGACCTGCGCGGCAAGCGCATTGGCGTCTATAGTTTGTCCAGCGGCACGCGTCAGAATCTGCTTGTGCTGTTGCATCGCGCGGGCCTGACGGAATCGGATGTCGAGATCGTGGTCACCGGCGTGCTGAATTTCGCCCCGCTCATACAAGGACAAGTGGACGCGCTAGCCGCCACGGACACCGGTTTGCTGGTGGGCCGTCGTCGCGGCATGGGCGAGGTGAACGTCATCGAGGTGCGCGATCATCTGAATATCTCCAGCGATATGTTCGTCGTGCGGGAATCCACCTACCAGCAGCAACAACCCCTACTACGTGCGTTTCTGAAAGCCTATCGCGATAGCGCGGCCTGGATGATGGCGAATCCGGACGAGGCCGCCACGCTTGCCATGAAACGCGCCATCGACGGCACGGATCGTGACATGAACGCTGCCGTCATCCAACTGCGTAATGCCGCCGCGCAGGCGATTCCCGGGCCTGATGGTGCGCGACGTCCTTTGGGCGCATTCGATATGGCCGCTTGGCAGCAAGCCGCCAATGTCTATCACCAGTTGGGCCTGATACAGCGGCCTATCGATGTGTCTCGCGTGCTGGATATGCGATTGCTGCCGGAGGCTATCAATGAATGACACCCGTAAATTCGTTGGCAAGGTCGTCTTGGTCACCGGCGCCAGTCGTGGCATAGGCGCGGAAATCGCCCGAAGTTTCGCGGCCGAGGGCGCGACCGTCGTCGTCAACTACCTCAGCAATTTGTCTGCGGCCGAGGCGGTGGTGGCTCAATGTCAGGCCGCCGGCGGCGATGCTTGGTGCCTGCAGGCGGACGTCACATCGCCAGAGGCCGTGCAAGCCATGGTGAGCGCGATCGAGGACGAGGCAGGGCGCTTGGACATTGTCGTCAATAACGCCGTAAGACAATACCGTTTCGATCCACGTCGGCGCGCGACTTTCGATATGCTGAAGTGGGCCGACTACCAATCTCAGTACGATGGCTCTGTCGGCGCGGTCTTCAATGTCTGCCAGGCCGTGCTGCCGCATTTCCGCCGGCGAGCGCAAGGTTGCATCATCAATATAGCCACCAATCTTGTCGAAAACCCTGTGGTGCCTTACCACGACTACACCACGGCGAAAGCCGCTCTGGTTGGCTTCAGCCGTAACCTCGCCACGGAGCTCGGGCCGCTAGGCATACGCGTTAACTGCGTGGCTCCAGGATTGGTCTATCCTACGGATGCGAGTCGCGATACGCAGGAATCGTTTCGCGATGCCCTCATCGCCGCGACGCCATTGCGACGCATTGCCAGGCCGGAAGATATCGCCGGGCCTGTCATGTTTCTTGCGTCGGACTGGAGTGGATTTATGACAGGCCAGGTGCTGTTCGTGGATGGGGGATTGGTGATGCGGTGACGCATTGGGCGGACGCCGCAGTGGCGGTCGACGGCTCGTTCCGGCCGCGAGAGCGTGGAGCGGTGTACTTATATTAAAGACATATTGAATGGATCTTGTCGCGCTTGAGTTTTTCTATGTGGTCGCCCAGGCTGGCAGCGTGTCGCGCGCCGCGTCCGATCTCGGGGTGGAGCAGTCGACGCTGACGCGGCATATCACGCGTCTGGAGCACAGCGTCGGCATGCGCCTGTTTCACCGATCCGGGCGGGGTATGGTGCTGACAGAAAAAGGCCAAGCCATGTTTCGCGCGGCCGAAGAGGTCGTGGGCGCGTTATCCCGTGCGCGCCGCGCCGCCGCAGAGCTCGCGGCCGGCGGGCCGGCAAAGATCACGATTGCTTCGCAGCCTACGATCGCTAACGCCACGTTTGGCGCGATCGCTCATGCCCTGAAGCACGAGTTTCCCAAATCGAAGCTCCGATTCGTCGAGGGCCTGGGGTCTCACATCATCGATATGCTGCAGGATGGCGACGTGGACGTGGCGTTGCTCTATCAACCCACGCAATCCAAGCTTCTGGATTATGAAGAATTACTGCGCGAGGATTTGTACTGCATCTGTCCCGCGTCGAGCAGTGTTCCGCGTCGAGCCTTAAGTGGCGCTGACTTGCTGAGTCTGCCGATGGTGCTGCCCAGTACCGTGCATGGGCTGAAGACCTGGCTGGAAGCGCTGGCTCAGGAGATCGGCATAGCACCGAACATTGCCATCGAATGTGATGGCTCCACGCATTTGATGAGCCGTCTCGTGCAGCAGAACCATGGCTATACGATTCTGCCGATGGCGGCCGTGAAGAACGAACTCGCCGCGGGGACGATCAAGGCCGTCAAGATCGATCATCCCCGCGCCACGCGCACGGTGGTCCTGGCGACCCCGCGCGGTCGTCCTCAAGTCGATAGCTATTGGAAAGTCGCGCATCTCATCAAGCAGACCGTCGCGCAATTGGTGCAGTCGGGCCAGTGGCCCAACGTGCAGCCTACACCGGGATCCGCTTGTCCGGTGTGATTTGAGCGGGGTCGGTGACCAACTCGATCAGCGCCACGCCACCGGCGTCGCGGGCGCGCTGCAACGCGGCGGGGAAATCGGCTTCGTTTTCCACTCGTTCGCCATGTGCGCCCAATGACCGCGCCAGGGCGACATAGTCAGAACCATGAATCCGGGTGCCCGACACCCGGCCCGGGTAGTCGCGTTCCTGATGCATGCGAATGGTGCCGTACATTCCGTTGTTGACTACCAGAATGATGAGCGACGCGCCGAATTCGATGGCGGTGGCGATTTCTTGCGGGTACATCATAAAGCAGCCATCGCCGGCCACGCATACTACTTGACGTTGTCCCTTGTAGCGCAGCGCTGCGGCAACGGCGGCCGGTAGTCCATATCCCATCGCGCCGCAGGTCGTTGCCAGCTCGGTGCGCGGCTGACGATAACGATAGTAGCGATGCAGCCATACCGCATAGTTGCCCGCGCCATTGGTCATGATCGTATCGTCAGGCAGCGCATCGTTCAGATGCAGAATCACCTTTGCCAGGTCTACGCCGTTTGGACGCACCTCGGTCTGGCGACGAGACGTAAAGGTGACAAAAGCCTCGCGCGCCTTCGCGGTCCGTTGCGCCCAAACCGGCGTGCCGGGCGCGGGTAGGGCAGTCAGCGCGCGCAGCGCCGCCTCGGCGGTGACGGGGGCGGCAATATCCGGCCGATACACACGTCCCAACTCGTCCGCGGATGCATGCAGATGAATCAGCTTCTGGGCGGGCGTGGGCAACTCCAGCAAGGTGAAGCCGTCGGTTGGCACATCGCCCAGCCGCGTCCCGATTGCCAGGATCAGATCCGATTCTTGCACTAGCGCCCGCAACGCCGGACTCATGCCCAGGCTCATATGGCCCACGTATTGCGGGTCTTCATTATCGAGCAGGTCTTGACGGCGGAACGCGCTGGCCACCGGTAAATTCCAGCTCGACGCAAACGCGCGCAAATCCGCGCACGCGGCGGCTGACCAGTTGCTGCCGCCCACGATCAACAAAGGACGTTCGGCCGCGCTAAGCGCGTCGCCAATCTGGTCGCGCGTGGATGCCGCCAGCTCCGGCAGCTGTAGCGTCATCGGCGCGCAATCGGGCGTCGCGATGACTTCCGTCAGCATGTCCTCCGGCAACGACACGACCACCGGTCCGGGACGCCCGGACACCGCGACGTTGAAGGCGCGCGCCAGCAATTCGGGCACGCGATCCGCTTCATTGATCTCGATCACGAGTTTTGCGATGCTGCCAAAAAACTGCTGATAGTCCACTTCCTGAAACGCATCGCGGCCGCGATCGTGACGGGCGATCTGCCCAACGAACAGAATCATCGGCGTCGAATCTTGTTGCGCGATATGCAGGCCGATGCTGGCATGCGTGGCGCCCGGGCCGCGGGTGACCATGCAGATACCTGGCTTGCCAGTCAGCTTGCCGTCCGCTTCGGCCATATTGGCCGCGGCGCCTTCGTGTTTGGTGACGATCAGTTCGATCTGGTCTTCAACATCCTTTAGGGCGTCGAGAACTTCCAGATAGCTTTCACCGGGAACACAGAAGACGCGCTCAACACCGTGAGCGACAAGGGAGGAGACCAGAGCGCGGCCGGCGGTTCGTTGCGATGGAGAACTCATATTAGCGAGATAAGGGTGACTGTGGGAGCCAGAGACACGTCGTGAAAGACGTGGCCCGGACGATGGACCGCAGGTTATCTCGCTTGCGCATGCGTGGCGCTGGGATTCTTGCATAGCTGCTCTGGGAATTTCGCATAACACGGGCGCTTGGTCCGATACATGCATGTGTGCGTAGCGTGAGGCACCCACAGAACATCATCCGTTGTCGTAAGATGAAGCGGGCTTATCGGGCTTTGTCGACGCCATCGTCGATGAGCAGGCCCGTGTGGGAACCTGACAATATCTAAAACTGAGGAGCAATGCATGTCGCGTGCAACCGACCATCCCCGTCGTTTCTTCTGCAAGGCAGGCCTCGCCGCCGTATTAGTGGCCACGACCGCGCTGCCGCTGACCGCGAACGCGGCCGAATGGCCAGATCGACCGATTACCTACACTGTTCCGTTCGCGCCGGGCGGGGCGACGGATATCATCGGCCGCATCTACAGCGTGGGCGCCGCTAAATATCTGGGTCAGCCCATCGTGGTCGAGAATATCGGCGGCACTGGCGGCAGCCTGGGTACGGCGAAAGTCGCGCGCGCCAAGCCCGATGGTTACAACATCGTCGGTGGCACCATCAGCTCGCACGCCATCAACGTGAGTATTTACCCCGATATCGGCTATGACCCGATCAAGTCCTTCAAGCCCATCATCCTGACTGGCAGCCTTCCGAACGTGTTGGTGGTGCGCGCCGACAGCCCTTATCAAACCGTGCAGGATTTGATCGAAGCCAGTAAAAAGCCCGGCGCGCAGTTCAACTTCGGCTCGGCCGGCGTAGGTAGTTCCCAGCATCTGACAGGGGAACTATTTATGAGCCGGACCGGCGCAAAGATGCTGCATATCCCGTACAAAGGCAGCAGTCCGTCGCTGCAGGCCTTGATGAGTGGCGAAATCGATCTGCTCTTTGACAACATCACATCGGCCGTCCCTCTGATTCAGGCAGGTCGCTTGCGTGCGCTGGGCGTGACGTCGGCGAAGCCTTCGCCGGTTTTACCCGGCGTCGCGCCGTTGGCCGAGCAAGGCTTGCCCGGTTTTGAAGTGGTTTCCTGGCAGGCGACGTTCGCGCCGGCCGATACGCCCGACGAGATCGTGCAAAAGCTGCACGCAGCCATGAGCCGTACCCTGGAACAACCCGAGGTCCGCAAGCAACTGCAGGATCTCGGCCTCGATGTCTCGGGAGCAGGTCCCGAGGCGCTGGCGCAGTTTCAGAAAGCGGAGGTCGAGAAGTGGGCCGATGTGGCCAAGAAGGCCAACATTAAACTGTGAAGCCAGCCCGGCCGGTTGATGACTGTGTCAACCGGCATGCTGCACAGACGATGCAAAACATCGGTGGCATGCCGGCGCGAGCGCTGTGATCCGCTTGCGGCGGCGGCCCTATGCTTGGCAGGGGTGGCGCGTTCAGGTCCCAATACGCAGCGGCGCCACCAGCTTGCGTAACGCCGCGACGGCCGACAGCGCAGTGATACGGCCCGTCTTCGGATTCTCGCTGGGCACGTTTTGGATCTCCATGCTGAATTTGGCGTCTTCCGAGTCGACTTCGATGCGATGAATATTGCGTGAAACCGTCGGATCGGCCCATATTTCCAGAATGGTACGGTCCGGCCCCACTCCTGCCAGCGACAAGGACACCGCGACATTCAAGTTCGCGGGAAAACCTGTCGCGGCCTCGCGCGCGGTACCAGAGTAAATGCGCGTGGGCTCCTTGATTGCGTCCAGGTCAATGTTGTTCTGCACGACGTATGGCGCGCCGGCAAAGCCTAAGGGCGGCTTGCGGCTGACCATGCGCACCTCGTTGATCGTGCCCTCGGCGGCCGCTGTCACCGCGTCCAGGCCAATCAGCGCGCCAGTGGCCACGATGATCTGCCCGCCATGCTCGCGCGCGATATCGACCAGTTGTTGGTTAAGCAGCAGCGCGCCGGAACTCAGAACGAGCAGTTTCTTGCCAGCTTTTAGCACCGGCTCCGCGATACGCGGCAATAGTGCCGCTGGCGCGCATTCGACGACGATATCGCAGTGTTCGGACAGATGATCGATGTCGGTATAGACGGGGGCCTGCTTAAAGGTATAGGCATCGCGCGCCTTTTGCACATCGCGTACGCCCAGCGCCGCCACCCGCAGGCCCGGTATGCCAGCGTCGATCTTCTTGGCGATCGTTTTACCAATGGAACCAAAGCCGGCGATGCCGACGCGTAAGGTGGGGGAGGGAGTGCCCATGAGAATTCCTTATGATGTCCTGAGGAAAGTATAGGCGCGAACGGCACTCTGGAAAGTATTCTCGGGTACAGCCGAAGCCGCAGTGCCGAATATCACGTGGACCTTGTTTGGCGTGTGACACCCGCCAGGATGACCGTTCGCTACAGCCCCGCCAGCTTCTGCCTAGGGAAAATGCCATGCCAAATGCCCGCCGAGCGTGGCACTATGCAGTGTTCAAAATTTGGATGGCCGATTGATGAAGCTCTATCGTGATATGGATTCAGCCGAACTGGATGCTCAATACAATGCTCGCGCCACGGTGCCGGAATCGCTATTCCTGTCCATCATGCAGGAATACGCAGAACAAAGCCGCCGTGCCCGGGAAACGTTATCGTGCACGCCCGACCTTGCCTATGGTTCGCATCCCGATGAAACCTTGGACGTATTCCGCCCGGGTCCCTCCGCATCGGCCGCGCGCGCACCGGTGTTCGTGTATATCCACGGCGGCTACTGGCGTGCGCTGTCAAAGAACGAGTCCAGCAGCATGGCGCCCGCCTATACCTCGGCCGGCGCAGTGTATGTGGCGGTGAACTACGCGTTGGCGCCGGCTGCGACACTCGATACGATTGTCGACCAATGCCGCCGCGCCGTGGCTTGGGTGTATCGCAATATCGAACAGTATGGCGGGGACCCCGATCGTATTTACATCGGTGGCAGTTCGGCCGGTGGGCACCTTTGCGGGATGCTGCTCGCTAGCGGCTGGCATACGCCGTTGGGCATGCCGCTGAATGTGGTCAAAGGCGCGCTGCTGCTCTCCGGCCTGTACGACCTCGCGCCGATTCCGCATACGCATATCAACGCATGGATGAAGCTCTCTGCCGAAGACGCCGCGCGCAACAGCCCGGTGAATTATGAGCCCGCCGCCGGCTGCCCTATCGTCGTTTCCTATGGCGATAACGAAACCGATGAGTTCAAGCGGCAAAGTAGGGACTATCTGCAGCAATGGCAGGCACGTGGCTACCCCGGCGACTATGTACGCGTGCCGGGGTTAAACCATTTCGATTTGGTATTGGAATGCGGCAAGCCGGACAGTCCGTTAGCCCGCGCAATGTTCGAGATGATGGGGCTGACTCGCGATTGAGCCAGCCCTGTATGTGGCGGTTAGCCGTCGCCTAGCACCTGATGTGGCAGCCACGTGGCGATTTCCGGCACAAGCATGATGGCCACCAGGACGAACACGACGACGCCCAGGAACGGCCATACGGATCGCACCGCCTCTCCAAACGGGATCTTGGCGATGCCGCTCGTGATGAACAACAATATGGCCACCGGCGGCGTCAGGCCGCCTATTTGCGTGATCATCACCATCAGGATGCCCAGCTGCAACGGATCGATGTGAAATGCCGTGCCGACATACACAATTGTCGGCACCATCACCACCACGACCGCCAGCCCGTCCAAGATCATCGTCAAGACCAGCATGATGACCACAAGAAGGGCGAGCATCAACAACGAACTGTCCGTCACGCCGCGCAGGGTCGTCAGCACGGTGTCATTGAAGTCGAGATAGTTCAGCAACCACCCGAGCACCCCCGCCATACCCAGTACCCCAGCCACCATGGCGGTGGTGACGGCCGCGTCCACGATCACGCCCGGCAATTCCTTCCACGGCAGACGGCGATACCACACCTTGCTCACGATCAGGCTGTATACGCACGCCACCACGCCGGCTTCCGTCGCGGTGAATATGCCGCTCAAGATACCGCCCATGATGACGACCGGCGCCATCAGCGCTGGCCAGACGCGCTTGGTCTCTTTGCATATTTGCTTGAACGTCGAGCGCGGCTGTGTCACGCGCAACGCCGAGTTCGACGGCAGATAAGACAGCGCATAGATCATCCCCATCAGCAGCGCGGCGATCAACAAGCCGGGAATAATCCCAGCCATGAACAGCCCGCCAATCGAAACGCCCGTGATCGAACCGTACACAATCATCGTCATGCTAGGCGGAATGATGGGGCCGATGGTTGCCGCCGCCGCAACGATCGCCGCGGCCATGCCCGGCTTATAACCCCGTTCCTTCATTGCGGGTATCGTCACCGAACCCACGGCAGCGGCTTCCGCTGTCGATGAACCCGAGATATTCGCCATCGCCGTGCAAGAGATGACTGCCGTATGCCCCAGGCTGCCGCGGATGTGACCCACCAACGCTTGCGAAAACTCGATCAATCCCGCGCTCAGACCGCCACGCGTCATGATGGCGCCCGCGAGGATAAAGTAGGGCAGGGCCAACAAGCTGAAGGAATCCAGCATGGAGAAGGCTTTTTGCGGTACCAGGGCCGGTACCAGCCCGGGGATCACCATGGCGCCCACCAAGCTGACCGAAGCGATAGACAGCAGAATGGGGATGCCCATGAACACCAGCCCCAGCATCACCGCGAAAATAATGACCAGGGTCATGCCGCCACCTCCGTCGATTTCACGCGTCGAACCATGTTGGAGAGCACGCTCAGCACCAGGTAGGCGCCTCCCACGACCATGCCTGCGTACACCACCGACATGCTGATACCCAGACCGGGGCTCATCTGATATTTAGTGACCTGCATCAACCGCCAGGTAAACGCCATCAGCGCCACGCCCAAGCCGATCCACAGCAGGTCGATGATCCAGACCATCAGGCGCTGCATCGCAGGCGGGAATCGTTCAAAGAATGTATCCACACGCAAATGCGCCATGCGGTTGTACGCCACCGGAATCGCCAGGAAGACCACCCAGACAAACGCGAATTTCTGGAATTCCTCGCTCCAGCTGAGCGAGACGTTGAACACAAAACGATTGAAGACCTGCAGCGTGCCCGCGATCACGATCGCAACGAATAGCAGCGTGATCAGGGCCTCGACGAACTTATTGATGTAACGCATCGGCTTTCCGGGATGACGTGACGAGAACGGGCGCATGCCCGCCAGTGCGCCCAAAGGGGAAGACCAGGTCTTCCCCTCCAGGTTGTTGTGGCGGTAGAACGGACTTATTGCGAAGCGCGAATCTCTGCGAGCAAATCGGTCGCACCGATGTTGGCGGCGATCTTGTCTTGCAGCGCGGTCGCTTTATCGCGGAAAGGCGTGGTGTCCACCGTGGTGATGGTCATGCCCTTATCCTTCAGGAAGTCCAACGCTTCTTGCTCGCGGATCGGCGCGAGCGAGCGATTGAGGTCGCTGGCGAACTTGGCAGCGTCCATCACGGTCTTTTTCTGCGTGTCGGAGAGCTGATTCCACTCGTTCATCGAGCAAGCAAAAACGGCCGGGCCGAGGAAGTGATTGGTGATGGCGACGTTCTTGCCGACTTCGTAGAGCTTGTTGGCAACGACAGCAGCCGCGCCGTGCTCGAAACCATCCAGCACACCAGTCTGCATGGCCGTATAGATCTCACCGAACGACATCGGCGTTGCATTCGCACCCATGACGTTGATGGTTTCGACGTAGATCGGGCTTTGAATGGTGCGGATCTTCAGGCCTTTCAGATCGTCCGCCGTGTTGACCGTCTTTTTCGCCGTGACGACGTTGCGAGCGCCCCAGTTGTTAGTCCAGGCCAGCACCTTGATGCCCGACTTTTCCAGGTCCGCCGCGATGGCTTGACCGACCTTGCCATCCAAGGTGCGGTTCATGTGGTCGTAGCCTTTCCACAGGAAGGGCAGGTCGATCACGCCGACACGCTTGGAGAAATTGTTCAGAATCGCGGTGCCCGCGACGGCGCAGGATGCCCCCGCGCCCAGCTGCATGCCCTCGAACACGGCGCGTTCGTCACCCAGCGCACTGGAAGGATAAATACGCGCCGACACCGTATCGGAATTGTCGGCCAGATAGTTCTTGAATGCCCATGCGGCCAGATGGTGCTCGGACGACAAATCGCCCGCTGCCGAATGCGAAATCTTGAGTTCTTTCTTGGATTGCGCGTGGGCGGCCGGGACGGCTGCCAGCATGATCGTGGACAGTACAGCTGCGACTAAAGGGCGGGCGCGAAAGCGCACGAATGATTGGCTCACGATGTCTCCTCCTGTGAGATGAGTCGATGTGCAAACGAGATAAATCGTTTTAGTAGATCGATTTACCGGAAACATAGCATGCGGTGCCTTTGCTGCACAGTCTCAGCTTATTAGGCTTTACCCTAATTGCCTGAAACGGCTTGTTTTAAGCATGTTTACGCGACTCATGCCATCATGCGGCCAGCGTGATATATTGGCTAAAACGATTTACTAGAACGATATAGTTATCCGTTCCAAAAGAGGAGTCCGATGGCAACGATTCAGGATGTGGCGCGGCTTGCCGATGTCTCGGTGAGTTCGGTGTCCAATGTGCTCAACGGTCGCACCGAACGGATGCGGCAGGAGACGTACGTCCGTATTGAGCAAGCCATTGAAAAGCTCGGGTATCGGCCCAACCAGATTGCCCGGCATCTGAAGACCGGCAATATACCGATCTTGGGCTTGTTGGTACCCACTTCGTCAAACCCGTCTTTTGCCCATTTGGCCGTGGCGGTCGAGCAGGTGGCCCAGTCCAAGCATAACTATCGTGTGCTGGCGTGCAATACGTATCGCGATAAACAGCTCGAAGCCAAGATGCTCGATGATCTCATCGGTCTGGGCATCCGTGCCGTCATTGTTATTTCTTCTTTAAATGACGAGCGGCATATCGAAGCGGCCATCGCCAAAGGCCTGTCGGTGGTGAGTTACGACCTGGGCATCGACCCGGACAAGCCCGCCAAGCACGATCACGTCCTACCGGACAACCGACTCGCCGGACGGCTGGCCGCCGAGCATTTAATCGCGCATGGTCATCGGCGGCTGGCTTTCGTAAAACCAAAAGGCGAAACCAGCAGCCGTCGCGAAAAAATCGAAGGATTTACCGCTGCCGTGCACGCCGCGTCAGGCTGCAGCGCGCAAGTCATCGAGATCGAAGGCGGTTCGCGTTTCGGCGATAACGAGCTGGCCAAACTCGGCCACGAGGCCGCGCAGAAAATCGCCGCGATGTCGCCCCGGCCGACGGGCATCGTCGCGGTCAACGATATGACCGCGATTGGTGTCATGGCTGGATTAAGAGAATGCGGCTTGTCTATCCCGGGGGATGTGTCTGTCGTGGGTATGGACAATATTCCAGTCTCTGAATATGTCTGGCCGCCACTCACCACGGTGGCGATGCCCGTGCAGGAAGTCGCCGAAACCATGGTCGAGCAGGCGATTTCGCGTATCCATTCCCCCGATAATCCGCCGCGTGAATTCAGTTTTCCGCCGCGCCTCGTACAACGACAGTCGGTGTCCGCACCCGCGACGTCCGCCTGAATCCCGCCGCCTTCATTCCTATCATGACTCGTATTTTTCTCACGCATAATCGCGCGGCATTGCGTCATTATTATGGCGATCGTGCCTTCAAGCTGTTGTCCGAACTGGGCGATGTACGCTTTCACGACAGTGATGCCGAAACGACGGCAGACGACATCGTTCAACAGGCAAAGGATTGCGAGATCCTGGTGAGCTTTCGCGTTCCGCCGGTCGATGCTGCCCTATTGCAGGCCTTGCCGAATCTGGCTGCCGTCTGTCGAGTCGCCGTCGATATACGAAATATCGATGTCGAATGCGCCAACCGTTTGGGCGTACTGGTGACGCGCGCCACCCCAGGCTTCGGGGCTTCCGTGGCGGAATGGGTCATGGGGGTGATGATCAATCTGGCCCGCCATATCCATACCGCGTCGGCGGTCTATCGCGAGGGGCGGATGCCCACCGCGTTCATGGGCCGCGAGTTACGCGGCGCGACCTTGGGCATCATCGGCTACGGCACCATCGGCCAATATGTGGCCAATCTGGCGCGCGCTTTTGGCATGAAGCTCATCGTCAACGACCCATACGCCAAGCTTGATGCGCAGGCGGATATTCAGCAGGCCTCGCTCGATGCCTTGCTGGCTCAATCTGACTTCGTCGTGTGCCTGGCGCCCGCAACGCCGGAAACCGCGAATCTGATGAATATTGAGCGTTTCGAACAGATGCAGTGCTCAGCGTATTTCATCAATGCGTCGCGCGCTGAGTTGGTCAATGAAGCCGATCTATTAAAGGCGCTCGACCATAATCTCCTCGCGGGGTGCGCCCTGGATGTCGGTTCCGCACGGGACCAGATGCCGCCGTTGCCGCTGGCATCGCATCCAAAAGTGCTTGCCACGCCTCACGTGGGCGGCCTGACACCGGAAGCCTCCGAGCATCAGGCGATGGACTCCGTGCGCCAGGTCCGCGCGCTGATCGAGGGCCGCATTCCCGATAACAACGTCAACGCCGCGTTCGCCACGCGCGCGCGCGACCGATTCGGCATTACCTTGCCGCAAGCATAAACGCAGACAGAGGCTTTCATGATTGAATCCCGCTGGCCCGTGCCCGCAGAGGGCTGCGACTGCCATCATCACATCTACGACCTGCACACCTATCCGCTCAAGCAGACGTCTCCCGTGTCGCCGCCGCATGGCACCTGGGAGGATTATTTGGCGATGCGCGCGCAATGGGGCATCACGCGCAGTGTGATTGTTCAGGCCATGGGATACGGTTTTGACAATCGCTGCACGCTCGACGCATTGGCTGCATCGGCGGGCTCCGCGCGCGCGGTGATCTCCATGCCGCAAGGCGCCAGCGACGCGCAGCTCGCGGCGCTGGCGCAAGCCGGCGTGGTCGGCGTGCGTTTTCAGATGGTGCCCAATAGCGGCAACATCATGACTTGGGACGACCTGCCCGAGGTGGCGCGGCGCATCGCGTCGCTGGGATGGAACATCAATCTCCAGCTCGATGGCCGCACGTTGGCGGACTATGAGGCCTTAATTGCCGATCAGCCGTGTAACGTGGTGATCGATCACGTTGGCAAGTTCCTGGAGCCGGTCACGCCTCAGGATCCCGCTTTCGATTCGCTGCGGCGACTGCTCGATACCGGCCGCGTCTGGGTCAAACTATCGGCCATGTACGAAACATCGCGTACGGGCGCGCCCGATTACCAGGACGTCGGTGTTTTGGCGCAGGCCCTGGCGCATGAATATCCCGAACGCTGTCTATGGGCGAGCAATTGGCCGCACCCGGGTCAGGTGCAACGTCCCAACGACCGCGATCTCCTGGCATTGCTGGACAGCTGGTGCCCCACGCAAACCGTGCGCGATCAGATCCTGGTCCATAATCCGGCTAAGCTATACGGGTTCTGACTGCCCGGTAGGTAAACGTGAGCGCGACGCATGATTTGCTCGATCAACTGGAAGGAAGCTGGCGCCTGAGGCGCGACATCGCGGCCGAAGGCGCGACAATGACAGGCGTCGCCCATTTCACTCGCGTGGCGGCCGACGTGCTGCATTATGAAGAAACAGGCACCTTGACACTGCGCGAGGGCCAGACCTTGTCGTGTTCACGACGCTATCGCTTCATCGCGCGCGGCGATGCGCTCGTGATACTGTTCGAGGACGAACCGGATCGCGGCAGACAATTCGTCTCGCTAGGGTTTGTCCCGGCTGACGCACATACCTTGGTGGCGGCCGACACGCATCTTTGCGGCCCCGACACCTACACCGTTGCGTACAGGCTTGCACTGCCAGCCGGGTACGAGACCGAGATCTCGGTGCAGGGCCCCCGCAAGGATTACACAGCGCTCAGCCGCTATACCCGGCTCGTCGATCCTGTCTGAGCGGCCGCGTCCCTCGTCCACATTTTCCGAAGCGCGGAGTTGCTCCAATCATGCGTCTTATCCGAACGCCCAGCATGGCGGCGCTGACAGCGTTTGAAGCGGCCGCCCGGCACGAAAGCTTCACCCTGGCGGCACGCGAGTTGTCCGTGACCGAGAGCGCCATCTCCCGGCAGATCCATCTGCTGGAGGAAAGCCTGAACGTATCGCTCTTCGTGCGCGTCAAGCAGCGTGTCATCCTGACGCGCCCGGGCCGCCTGTATAGCGAACAAGTGCGCGCTTCGCTACGCGCGTTGGAACAAGATACCCGGGCGATTGCCGCGCACGGCAGCGGTCGCGGCAATCTGGAATTGGCGGTGCTGCCCACGTTCGCGCTGGAATGGCTGATCCCGCGATTGCCCGCTTTTTATGCCCGCTATCCCGATATACGTATCAATATGGGTGTGCGCACCGCCCCATTCTCGTTCGAGAATGAACACTTTGATGTGGCCATTCATCATGGCAAAGCCATCTGGCCGCATGCCACGCTGGAGTTCCTGTTTGGTGAACGCATGGTGGCCATCGCCCGCGAGGATCTGATTGGCGGGCCGCTCACGCATGCCGAAGATCTGCTGGGATACACCTTGCTCTATTCGACGACGCGGCCGGAGTCCTGGCGTCAGTGGTTTGAGCTCGCCGGCGTGGACAGAATGCCGGAGTCCATCAATAGCGCGGGCTTTGAATTGCAGTCCATGGTGGTGCGCGCGGCCGAAGCGGGGCTAGGCATCGGCCTTGTGCCCGAGTTCTTCGTTCCCGAGGCAACGTGGGAAAAGGGCGTTATCCGAGCGCACCCGCTCTCGATGCCGGCCGAGGACTCCTATCATCTGGTCTATCCCCTGGAGACGCGGGACAAATATCCGCTGCAATGCTTCAGGGAATGGATCCACGAACAGGCAGCTGCCTTTGCGACCGAATTAGAACTGCCCAGGCAAGCCACTTGATGACGAAAACTCATCATATGACAAATTTATTTTGCTTTACGCCAGGGCGTAAGCATTGAACAATCAAGAGTTTGGTAAAAAACTGCGGAGATGTACCCAATGAACGGCGCCAAGAGCCTGGTTAAAACGTTGCTCGCTTCCGGTATCGATACGTGTTTTGCGAACCCGGGCACGAGCGAAATGCATTTCGTCGCCGCCCTGGATCAAGTGCCCGGCATGAAATGCGTGTTAGGCCTGCAGGAAAACGTGGTCACCGGCATGGCCGACGGCTACTACCGCATCGCCCGTAAACCCGCGTGCACGCTGCTGCACTGTGGCCCGGGCCTGGCCAACGGCATGGGTAACCTGCACAACGCTCGTCGTGCGCGCAGCGGCATCGTCAATATCGTGGGCGATCAGGCGACCTATCATCGCCCCTTCGATGCCCCGCTGACCGCTGATACGGCCGGCATGGCGCAAACCGTATCGCAATGGGTGCGCACCAGTGTCGATAGCGCACAGCTTGGCCGTGATGCTGCCGAAGCCGTGGCCGCCGCCCGCAGTTTTCCCGGCCAGATTGCCACGTTGATTCTGCCCGCCGATGTGTCGTGGAACGAAGGCGGTGTGGTCGGTGAAGCCCTCCCGGTACCCATGCCCGCCCCGGTCGATGGCAACGCGATCGAGAACGCTGCGCGTACCTTGCGTTCGCATGGGCGCGATACCTTGATTCTGGTGGCGGGCACTGGCGTGCTGAGCGCGGCGCATCCGTGGTTGTGGCGCATCGCCCAAGCGACCGGCGCCACCTTGCTCGCTGACTTCGTTACCTCGCATCTGTCGCGGGGTCGTGGCCGTTTGCAGCTCGAACGCACGCCGTACGTGATGGAACTGGCGATCAAGGCGCTGCAACGCTTTAAACACATCATTCTGGTCAACGCCAGGCCGCCCGTGGGCTTCTTTGCCTATCCGGGCCTGCCGTCGACACAGTACGCCCCGGACGCGCAACTGCAAGTGCTGACGCGCCCCGATCAGGATCCGCTGCCCGCGTTGCAGGCCTTGGCCTCGGTGCTCAACGCACCCGAAGTCGCGATCCCAGATCCCGGCCCGCGCCCCGAGGCCGCCACCGGCGCGCCCACGCCCGAAGGCTTGGCCCAGACCGTCGCTGCCTTGATGCCCGATCACTCCATCATCTCGGATGAAAGCGTGTCTTTTGGCCGCGGCTTTTACAAGTTCAGCCATGCCGCGCCGCCTAACGACTGGCTGCATCTGGCGGGCGGCGCGATTGGCGATGGCCTGCCCGTGGCTACCGGTGCCGCGATCGGCGCGCAGAAGCAGCGTCGCGTGATCAGCCTGCAGGCTGATGGCTCGGCCATGTACTCCCTGCAGTCGCTGTGGACGCAGGCGCGCGAGCAGCTGCCCTGCACGACGATCATTCTGAACAACAGCAAGTACAACATTCTCATTGGCGAATACGCCAACGTGGGCGCGACCCCGGGCGAAACGGCAATGAGCATGCTGGATCTGGGCAACCCGTCGTTGAACTGGGTGGGCCTGGCCAATGCAATGGGTGTCGAGGCCGCGCGTGCCACTACGCTCGATCAATGTGCTGACCTGATGCGCGCCAGCTTTGGCAAGCAAGCGCCCTTCCTCATCGAACTGATGGTGTAGTAGCGGCGCAGCCGCATCGGACGGGCACGTCCCGTGCGGTGCGGCACAGGGTCAGTGATTTTTGTTTTTTACCTGGATGGAGACACAATCCATGAAATATCGTCAGCTATCTCAAATCGTGGCCGCCGTTGTCATTGGCGGTACGGCGTTATGCGCCCAGGCTGACAATTACCCGTCGCGTCCGATCACGCTGATCGTGCCGTATCCGGCGGGCGGGACCACCGACATTGCCGCGCGCACGATCGCTCAGGCAATGGGTCCCATCTTGAACCAATCCATCGTGGTGGATAACCGCGCCGGCGCTGGTGGGAACATCGGCATGGGCGTGCTCAAGCGCGCCGATGCCGATGGATACACCATCGCTATGGGCACGATTGGCACCCAGACCATCAACCAGTTCCTGTACAAGGACATGCAATTCGATCCGGCCAAGGACTTCGCGCCCCTGGCCATGGTGTTCACCACACCGAACGTGATTGCGGTGCGACAGGATTCCAAGTGGAAGACCGCTCAGGACCTTTTTGCTGACGCCAAGCAGCGTAAGAACGAGCCCGTGACCTACGCGTCGCCCGGCATCGGCTCTTCCGTGCACCTGACCGGCGCCTACATCGAACAGGCCGCTGGCGTTGACATGCTGCATGTTCCGTTCAAGGGCGTCTCGGGATCCATGCCCGCGCTGATCGGTGGACAGATCGACGTGCTGATGGATAACCTGCCCAGCACGATCAGCCAGCTCAAAGACGGTTCCCGCGTGCGCGCGTTGGCCGTGACCTCGGCTGAGCGTTCTCCCTCGTTGCCCGATGTGCCGACGCTGGCCGAATCGGGGCTCAAAGACTTCGACGTGACCGCCTGGTTCGCGCTGTACGCGCCCGCCGGTACGCCCGACGACGTGCAGGCCAAGCTTATCGATGCCGCTAAAAAGGCATTGGCCACGCCCGCGGTGCAAGAGCAGCTGTCCAAGGTCGGCGCCGCGCCTGGCAACAAGACCGGCAAGGAATTGGCCGCCTTCGAAGCCGCCGAGCGCGAGCGCTGGAGCAAGCTGATCCAGGAACGCAACATCACCACCAACTAAGGTCGCGCGCGGACCGAGGCAGCCTCCCTCGGTCCGAGTCGCCGCAAGAGCGGTGGCCGGCTTTAAGATTCGCTTCATCTTTGGACGTATAGTCAAGATATGCGAATTCTATTGGCCGAAGACGATCTTTCCCTGGGTGAGTCCATTGAATCCTGGCTCTCCCTCGATGGCTATGTGGTCGATCGCGTCATGCGGGGCGACTTGGCCGAGACCGCGCTTGCCACGCACGACTATCAGTGTCTGTTGCTGGACCGGGGTTTGCCTGGCTTAACAGGCGATGCGCTATTACGCACGCTGCGCGCTCGCCGCAACACGATTCCCGTCATCATGATCACAGCCCGCGACGCATTGCGCGATCGTATCGAGGGGCTGGATCTGGGCGCGGACGATTATCTGGTTAAACCCTTCGACCTCGAAGAACTCTCCGCGCGTATCCGCGCCGCGCTTCGGCGGTACGAGGGACGCACCGACACGCGTCTGCAGCATGGCGATCTGTCGATGGACCCCGTCGCGAAGCAGGTGACCTACCAAGGCCGTTCCATCGATCTGACCGCGCACGAATTCGCCGTCTTGCAGGCGCTGCTCAGGCGTCCCGGCCATGTCGTATCGCGCAGCCAATTAGAAGACGCGCTATACGCCTGGGGCGAAGAGGTCGAAAGCAACACCATCGAGGTCCACATCCATAACCTGCGCCGCAAGCTCGATCCCAGCGTGATCAAGACGATACGCCGCCAGGGCTACCGGCTGGCGGACTGATATGCGCGGATTTCGATTACCCCGGTTACCCCGTAGATCGCGATCGGACGCGCATTCCAATACTTACTCGCTGCGCCGGCGGCTGATCTCGACCACATTGGGTTCCAGCATTGTCGTGGGCCTGGTCAGCACGGCGATTGTGCTTGCCCTGGCGTGGAAAGAGGTCAACGATACGTTCGATGACACCTTGGAAGAAGGCGCGCGCCTCGTGTTGACCCTGGGCGAAGGAACGCCTTCTCACGCGTTGACTGCGCGTGACCGCAAAGACGATGGCAAGCCCGCGCTGCGGCTGGACTATCAAATCGTGTCGCCGGACGGGGTCGTGATCAGCCGAGGCGACGACGCGCCCAAGCGGCCTTTTGTCGATCCCGGCCGTCGCGATGACCGTTTCTACGATGTGTGGGTGTCCAAGAAGCGTTGGCGGGTGTATGTGCGCCAGCACAGCTCTCATAACTTTACCGTGCAGATCGGTCAGGAATGGGAAGACCGTACCGACCTTATCGCCGACATGCTGGAATCCCTGGCGTGGCCGCTGGTGGCGCTTTGGGTGCTGCTAGGGCTGGTGAACTGGTGGCTGATCCGACGCCTGACCGCGCCGCTGGATCAATTGGCACGGGGCATCGAGGCGAAATCTCCCAGCGATCTGTCCGCCATCGAGTATCAGGGGAGGGCACGCGAAATTCGCACCGTGGTCAATGCGTTGAATCGCATGCTCAGCCGGCTGGCGCACGCCTTGGAATCCGAGCGTCGCTTTACCTCGGACGCCGCGCACGAACTGCGCACGCCGCTGGCCGCCTTGGCTTCGCGCATACAGGTCATGCAGCGCCGTCTGGCCAAGGAAGGCCCGGAGGCCGCGGCCGCCGATCTGCAGCGTCTGCGCGACGATGTCGCACGCGGTACCGCGCTGGTCGAAAACTTGCTGCAGCTGGCTCGTCTGGATCCCGAGTCGGCGGAGACCCTGGTGTCCGAGCCGGTGCAGGCCCATGCGTTGATCGATGAGGCAGTCAGGTTGTGTGCCGCCGAGGCGCAGGCCCGTTGCGTAACGATCGACGTGAACTGCCAGGTGGATACGCTGTGCGGGCACTATGACAGTCTCTGCACGGCGCTGCGTAACTTGTTGCACAACGCCATTCGTTACGGTCAGGAAGGCGGCCGTGTCGAAATCAGCTTCACGCGTCAGGGGCATGTGCAGACGCTGTCCGTGCGCGATGACGGACCGGGCGTCGCCCCGGCGGACATGGCGCGCCTGACGGAGCGTTTTTTCCGGGTGCTGGGCACTGGGGTGCAGGGCAGCGGACTAGGGCTTTCCATCGTGGCCCGCGTCGCGCATTGGCATCATGCTACGTTGCGCTTTGGGCCTGGGCTGGATGGCCGTGGTCTGGGCGTGATGATCGATTTTCCATTGGAGTCTGATAACGGCTCCAGACGCTCAGATTCGCTTAATGTTCACGGGCTTTAATCGCATCATGTTCAACCACGGAGCGATCCGTAATAGGAGTGCAGCATGATCCAGACCACACGTTTTAACCGCTTTACCCGTACCCTGTTGGTGACCTCCGCGTTGTCCTGCGCTCTGGTCGCCGGCGCGCAAGCACAAGGCTATGCGGGCCCCAGCAGCGCGCCCACCGGCGCGCGGCAGGGCTATGCGGGTCCTTCTTCAGTGCCAGTCACGACCGTCAAGGCGCTGACGGAAACCGGCCATGATGACCAAAACGCGGTGTTGCGCGGCCGTATCGTGTCGCATGACGGCGGCGACCACTACACCTTTGAAGACGACACGGGGCGCATGAAAATCGAAATCGATGACAAGCGCTTCCCCGCTGGGGTGCGTATCGATGAGAAAACCGTGGTCGAGCTGGAAGGTGAACTCGACCGCGATCGTCACGGAGTCGAGTTCGACGTCGATCGAATCCGCGTGATGTAACGCCGCGGACTGCGGGCCTCTCTGCGGATATCCAGCCCATAAAAAACCTCGCCCGGTCATGCAGACCGGCCGAGGTTTTTGTCATGCCGCGGGCGTAGCCGTTACGGTTCCGGTACGGCTCCGTTACGGCTGCGCCCAGTGCGTGAAACTTACACGCCGACCACCGACACCGCCTTGGTGACCAGATAGGCTTCCAGAGCCTCGGGGCCACCCTCGGAACCGTAGCCCGAATCCTTCACGCCGCCGAACGGCAGCTCGGCCGAAGGCGTGGCGGGCTGGTTGATCCACACCATGCCGACTTCCAGACGGCGCGACAGTTCGGTCACGGACTTGAACGAACGGGTGAACGCGTAAGCGGCCAGACCGAACGGCAGGCGGTTAGCTTCGCGGATGGCTTCGTCCAGCGTTTCGAAGCTGCGGATGCCCGCCACCGGGCCGAACGGCTCTTCGTTAAAGATATCTGCGTCCAGCGGCACGTCGGACAGAATGGTCGGGGCAAAGAAATTACCCGTGGTGCCGATACGCTCGCCGCCTGTGACCACGCGCGCGCCTTTCTCGCGGGCATTTGCCACGATCTTGTCCATGGCGATCAGACGGCGGTCGTTAGCCAGGGGGCCCAGCGTGGTGCCATCGGCTAGACCATCGCCCACTTTCAGGCTTTCGGCATGCGCGACGAAAGCCTTTTCGAAATCGGCCTTGATCGACGAATGCACCAGGAAGCGGGTGGGCGAGATGCAAACCTGACCGGCGTTGCGGAACTTCGCCGCGCCGGATGCCTTCACCGCCAATTCGACATCGGCGTCTTCGTGCACGATCACGGGGGCATGGCCGCCCAGTTCCATCGTCACGCGCTTCATGTGCTGGCCGGCCAGAGCGGCCAGCTGCTTGCCCACGGGCGTCGAACCGGTGAAGGTCACTTTGCGGATGATCGGATGCGGGATCAGATAGCTGGAGATTTCAGCAGGCGAGCCGAACACCAGACCGACCACACCCTTCGGAATACCGGCATCCACAAAGCAGTTCAACAGGGCCGCGGGCGAAGCCGGGGTTTCTTCCGGTGCCTTGACCAGGAACGAGCAGCCGGTGGCCAGCGCCGCGCCCAGTTTGCGCACGACCTGGTTAACCGGGAAGTTCCACGGGGTGAAGGCGGCGACGGGGCCGACGGGCTCTTTCAGTACCATCTGCTGGGCGGCCGCATTGCGTGCCGGAACGATACGGCCATAGACGCGCAACGCTTCGTTGGCGAACCAGTCGATGATCTCGGCGCCGGCCATGACTTCGATACGGGCCTCGCCCAACGGCTTGCCTTGTTCTTGCGTCAGCAGGCGGGCGATGCTGTCGGCGCGTTCGCGCACCAGCACCGAGGCACGGCGCATGATGGTGCAGCGCTCATGGGCCGACATATCGCGCCAGGTCTCGAAACCACGCTGCGCTGCCGCCAGGGCGTCGTCCAGATCCTCGCGCGAGGCGTAGGCGACTTGGCCGATCGTGCTGCCCGTGGCCGGGTTGACGACATCGATGCGTTTATTTCCCTTGGCTTCGCGCCATTCGTTGTCTATCAACAGGAGAGTGTCGGGATAACTGCTCATGAGTGCTCCAAAGGCAATGTTGCGATCAATTCATCGGTTTCCCATACGAGCGCGCCCCGTGGATTGAGACAGTCGTGGAAAACCGGAAATAGCGATGGCCGTTGCAAGGCGGGCGAAATTAAACGTTAACGACTGCAGGCCTGATCTGTCAAAAACGCAGACTGAAATTGTATAGGGATAAAGCATCGGAAATGGCGTGGAACCGAGGAAAATCTATGGAACCTAGGGTCGACCCCAGGTTGACGATAGCGCACAATGGGGCTTGATGAACTAACACCCGAGGAGTCTCCCATGCTTGTGAATGCTTATGGCGCTTATGCTGGCGACCGTCCGCTGGAATCGTTGCAGATCTCGCGCCGCGAACCGGGCGTGCATGATGTCCAAATCGATATCGCTTACTGTGGGGTGTGCCACTCCGACTTGCACCAGGTGCGCTCGGAATGGGCGGGCACGCAGTTTCCTTGTGTGCCCGGGCATGAAATCGTGGGCCGCGTGTCGGCGATCGGCGCGCAGGTCAAGAACTTCACCATAGGCGATCTTGTCGGCGTGGGATGCATGGTGGATAGTTGTCAGCGCTGTGCGGATTGCGAAGCCGGTTTCGAGAACTATTGCGATGGCATGGTGGGCACCTACAACTCGCCCACCAAGGACGAGCCGGGCTGGACCTTGGGCGGGTATTCCCAACGCATCGTGGTGCACGAGCGTTTCGCGTTGCGCATCCGGCATCACGCCAGCCAGCTGGCTGCGGTAGCGCCTTTACTATGCGCGGGTATTACGACCTACTCGCCGTTGCGTCACTGGGGCGCGGGCCCCGGCAAGAAGGTGGGCGTCGTCGGTATTGGCGGGCTAGGCCATATGGGCATCAAGCTCGCTCATGCAATGGGCGCGCATGTGGTGGCGTTCACCACATCGGACAGCAAGCGCGAAGCCGCGCTGGCCCTGGGGGCGGACGAGGTCGTGGTGTCGCGCAGCGCCGAGGAAATGGCAGTGCACGCGCAAAGCTTTGACCTGATCCTCAATACGGTGGCCGCGCCTCATGATCTGGACGCATTCCTGGTCTTGCTCAAGCGTGATGGCACCATGGTGCTCGTCGGTGCGCCGGCTACGCCGCATCCCTCGCCCAATGTGTTTAACCTGATCATGAGACGCCGCTCGATCGCGGGCTCGATGATCGGCGGCATTCCGGAAACCCAGGAGATGCTCGACTTTTGCGCGGAGCACGGCATCGTGGCCGATATCGAGATGATTCGCGCTGATGAGATCAATGAGGCGTACGAACGCATGCTGCGCGGCGATGTGAAGTATCGCTTTGTGATCGACACGGCGACCTTGGGTGCGTGAGCCTGCGACAGGCGGGGGCTGATATATACTCCCTCCTAGTATATTGTTCAGGTGTGTCATGCCGCATTCACCGGATGAGAAAAAGCGTGTGCTCGCACGTGTGCGTCGCGTGCGCGGGCAGTGCGATGCGCTCGAGCGCGCGCTCGAATCGGGCGCCGACTGCGGGCCCGTGCTGCAGCAGATCGCCGCGATCCGAGGCGCGATCAACGGGCTGATGTCGGAGGTGCTGCAATCGCATTTGCGCGAAGGCTTCAGCCACCCGCCGGCGTCGCAGGATCAATACGATGAGCGCGTGCAGGAACTGGTGACGCTGGTGCGCACCTACTTGAAATAACCACTCTGGGTCAGCATGGCTGACGCCGTTTGCCTTTTCTTTACGGAGCTATTCCATGAAATCACGCGCCGCTGTCGCCTTTGCCGCGGGCCAACCACTGCAAATCGTTGAGCTCGATGTCGAACCGCCTCGCAAGGGCGAGGTCTTGGTGAAGATCACCCATACCGGGGTGTGCCATACCGATGCGTTCACGCTGTCGGGCGAGGATCCCGAGGGGCTGTTTCCGGTGGTGCTGGGCCATGAAGGCGCGGGCATCGTGGTGGAGGTGGGCGAGGGCGTGACGAGCGTCAAACCGGGCGATCATGTGATTCCGCTCTATACGGCCGAATGCGGGGAGTGTCTGTTCTGCAAGTCGGGCAAAACCAACTTGTGCGTGGCCGTGCGTGCGACGCAGGGCAAGGGTGTGATGCCCGACGGCACGACGCGGTTCTCGTACAACGGTCAGCCGGTCTATCACTACATGGGCTGCTCGACGTTTAGCGAGTACACGGTGGTGGCCGAAGTATCGCTCGCCAAGATCAATCCGAAGGCGAACCCGGAACACGTATGCCTGCTGGGCTGCGGCGTGACGACTGGCATCGGCGCGGTACATAACACGGCGAAGGTTCAGGAAGGCGATTCGGTGGCGGTGTTCGGCTTGGGCGGCATCGGTCTGGCCGTCATTCAAGGGGCGCGGCAGGCAAAGGCGGGGCGCATTATCGCAATCGACACAAACCCGGATAAGTTTGGTTTGGCGAAGGTCTTTGGCGCGACGGATTGCCTGAACCCGAAGGATTATGACAAGCCGATTCAGGAAGTCATCGTGGGGATGACGGGCTGGGGGGTGGATCACTCCTTCGAATGTATCGGCAATGTGAACGTGATGCGCGCGGCGTTGGAATGCGCCCATCGTGGGTGGGGTCAATCGGTGATTATTGGCGTCGCGGGCGCGGGGCAGGAAATTTCCACCCGGCCGTTCCAGCTGGTGACTGGGCGTCGATGGCTGGGGACGGCATTCGGGGGCGTCAAGGGGCGTTCGCAATTGCCTGGGATGGTCGAGGATGCGATGGCCGGCAAGATTGAGCTCGAACCGTTTGTGACGCATACGATGGGGCTTGAGGATATTAATGACGCGTTTGATCTGATGCATGCTGGGAAATCGATTCGCAGCGTTGTGCATTATTGATGCTGACGGGTTTTTAGCTGGGTTGGGGGGCCGGGTTTTTCGGCCCCTTTTTAATTGGGTGTTGGATTTGGTCGCTGGGGATTGAGGGGGCT